>JBNMOS010000103.1:0-11773 GCA_051275435.1 Ilumatobacter sp. | reverse complement strand
GGCTGGGCAGACGATTCCGAATCTGGTGATCGCGAAGATTCCGGCGAGTGGCAAGGTGTGTTTGTACACGTTGGCTGGCACGCACATGACTGCTGACGTCAACGGGTACTTCCCGGCGTCGTCGTCGTACATTCCGTTGACGCCTGCCCGGTTCTTGGAGACTCGGATTAATGCGGTAGGGACTCCGACTGCTGAGAGGGTGACGACGTTTGATGGCCAGGCTGAGGGTGTTGGTTTGCGTACCGCCGGCTCGGAGCTTGAGTTGCAGATCACGGGTCGTTACAACATTCCGTCTGATGCGAAGGCTGTGGTGTTGAACGTTGCGGTGACGGGGACGACGGGTCCTGGTTATGTGACGGTGTGGCCGTGTGGTGAGGCTCAGCCCGCTGCGTCGAACTTGAATTATTCGACGGCTGGGCAGACGATTCCGAATCTGGTGATCGCGAAGATTCCGGCGAGTGGCAAGGTGTGTTTGTACACGTTGGCTGGCACGCACATGACTGCTGACGTCAACGGGTACTTCCCAGCCGACTGAATGAACGGCATCTGAGCGTCTGGTCGGCAACGACCAGGCGCTGGGTGAGCCTCGCCCGAGAATTTTAAAGAAAGTTTGGCAGCGCGGTGTGGCGACCCGACCTGGAGCGCGGATCAGCAGCGTCGGAGCACGTAGACGGTCGACATGCTGCCGAGGCCTTCGATGTGGGTGTCGTGTTCGGCGAACTCCTGCTCGGCGAGGCCGGACGATACGACGTCGAGCAATGCGTCGGTGAACTCGGGAACTTCGAGCGCGTGGTCGTTGTACGAGAAGACCATCCGGCCCCCGATCGAGAGCGCTTCAAGTGAGAGGCGAAGCAGCGAAGCAGGTGCTGCACCGACCCCGATCACGCCGGCTGCAGCGATGGCGTCATAGGTGCCGCGCGTGAATGGGAACGGATCGTCGACGTCGGTGACCCAGGTGCGGCGATATATGCCGGCTGCTCGGGCGACGTCGAGCATTTTTACGTTCACGTCGGTGCCGACGAGATCGGTGAGCCCGGCCGAAGCGAGCGCCGCTCCGGATAATCCGGTTCCGCATCCAATGTCGAGGATGGCGGCGTCTGGCGCAACGAAGCGCCGGAGCGCCTCGGCACAGCGCCGCGGTGTCTGGTACCCCTGACGAGTCAACTCGTCGTCGTAGCTCGCTGCCCACTGCGTGTAGTACTCGTCGGTGTCGGCTTGCGTGGCCAGGTTGTACACATTGCGCAGGTACTCGATTCCGCCGGTCGGGTCGCCGTCGATACCGCTCATTGCCAGCTCACACGTCCGCGATGATGGCGTGCTGCTTGAGGTCGGCGAGGTCGAGGTATTCCAGCGTGCTGACGTGGGTGGACTCGAGGACGACGTCGCACGCCTGGCCGGCGTCGAAGGCTTCCTTCCAGCGCATCGCGCACACGCACCATTGGTCGCCGGGGGCAAGGCCGGCGAAGCCGTACTGCGGCATCGGAGTGCTGAGGTCGTTGCCCTGCGACGCCGAGTAGGCAAGGAAGTCGGCGGTGACACGGCAGCACACCGTGTGCATGCCGGGGTCGTCGCCACGGTTCTCGCAACAGCCGTTGCGGTAGTAGCCGGTCATCGGGTCGTAGGAACACGGCATCAGATCTGTGCCGAGGACGTTCATCTGCTGCATCTTCTGAGTCTGGCATCCAAACGCCTGCGAAACGAGTGGAGGATCTTGAAACACAGATCCACGTCAGCAACTACGGTCATCGGCATGGAGTCATCTTCCCTGAAACTCGACTCGCTCGCCGCCACTGCGCGTCGCTTGTATCCGGATGATCCGCTCGCCGATCGCTTCATGGCCGAATACCACCGCGATGTTCCGATCGACGACGTCGAAGATCGGGATCTCGGCGATGTGGTGAGTGTTGCTGCGGCTCATCTCGAACTCGGTCGACACCGTGCAGAAGGACAGACGCTCGTCCAGGCAATCGTGCCGCCGGAACAGACCCGGGCGTCGGGCAGCGCAGTACTCCTTTTCGTCACGGACGACATTCCGTTTCTCGTCGACACGGTCCGAATGATGCTCGATCGTCGATCCCTCGGGATCGAGCTGTTGGTCCTCCCGATGCTGTCGATCGTTCGAAATAGCGATGACGAGTTGGTCGAGGTGGTCGAGCGGGGCGCCGCTCGACCACCCGGGACGCAGGTGGAAGCGTGGACGCAGATCAGGCTGAGCGGTTGCAATGCCGACCTTCTGTCGGATGTCGAAGACGAAGTCACGGCTGCCATTGCCGACGTGGTCCGGATCGTTGCCGACTTCCCCGAGATGCGTGAACGGCTCCTGAGGGTTGGCGGAGGCGATGCGCTCGTTGCCTGGTTGGCCAATCAACATTTCGTGCTGCTCGGTGCAGCCTCGTACGAGCGACGGGTTGGTGTCGCCGGCGAGGTGAGCCTGTACCTGGTGGCTGGCTCTGAACTCGGTGAGTACCGCCCTGATACTCGGCTTGAGGCAACAGCAGCTGGGCCGCCGTCGAAGGCTGGCGATGTCAAAGCGGAGCCCGTGGTGATCGCTCGGACCGAGGCGCTGTCGACCATCCACCGGTCGGTCCGTCTGACGAGTATTGCGATCCGTCGCACCGTGGGAGATGCGGTGATCGAAGAGCGATTTATTGGCCTGCTCGGGAGTGGCGCATATCGGGAGAGCGTGTTTGCGATCCCGGTATTGCAAGATCGGGCGACCGCACTTCTCGAACTGGCCGGGGCAGCGGCGGTCAGTCACACGGGCCGAGCGATCAAGAACGTGGTCGAGACCTTGCCGCGAGATGTGGTGTTCGAGCTGGGCCAGCACGAGCTGGCAAGCCTGGTGATCGACATCGTTGGTTTGCAGGAACGTTCCATCGTCCGTGTCTTCGATGTTGCGGAGCCGGTGGGTTCGCTCTGCACCGTGTTCGTCTACTTGCCGCGGTCCCGTTTCGTTGCTGGTCTGGAAGACGACGTCGCCAACCTGGTGGCTGACCACTACGGCGGCGACGTGCGCGACGTCGAGACGTTGGTCGGCTCGAGTTCGCTCGCCCGCATCTCGATGACGGTCCGAACGAGCGGGCCGGTCGACCTCGATCGACTCGCTGAGATCATCGATAGTGCAACCGCATCATGGGATGACCAGGCGCGTCATGCACTTATTGCCCGGGTCGGGGCGCAGCGCGCGCGTGACGTACTCAACCTCGTGGGTGCGGGAATCGAGCGCAACTACCGCTCCCGAGTTGAGCCGGCGCGCGCTGTTGACGACCTCTTGCGCGTCTCCTCATTGATCGAGCAGCAAGATGAGTCAGTCGCTACCTCGATGAGTCGATCGACGGACCCGGCGACAGGGGACTGGCGTTTTAAGGTTTTCCGGCGCGACCACGCTTCGACGATTGCCGAACTCGTCCCACAACTTGCCCACCTCGGGCTCCACGCGATCGAAGAGCACCCCAGTGAGTTCGTCGTCCGGGACGACATTGTTCGCCTCTATGACATCGGTGTCCGCCTGGATAGTGATGTCGAACCTACCGACCGACAGATTTCCGAGGTGCAGCTCGGGTTCCGCGCACTGTTGCGGGGCGATGTGGAGGCAGATGGGCTGAACCGCCTGGTGCTCGCTGCGGGTGTCACCATTCGACAGGTGGCGGTGTTGCGGACCTACTCGCGCTATCTCCGGCAGGCCGGTTTTCCTTTCAGCCAGAAGTACATCGAAGAAGTGCTGGTTCGGCTCGCCCCGATCGCCAGCGCATTACTCGACCTGTTTGCCGCGCGCTTCGACCCTGCAAGCGAGCCGAGCCCGACCGAATCGGCAGTGGTCGCCAACGCCCTGCGCGCCGATGTCCTGGGACGGCTCGAGCGGGTGCCATCACTCGATGACGATCGCATCTGTCGCGCCGTGCTGGTGCTGATCGACGCCACGACACGAACGAACGCCTATCGCCCTCGCCCTGATGGTGAGCTTGCTGAAGAGATCGCTGTAAAACTCGATGCGAAGTCGGTCGGATTCCTGCCTGAGCCCCGGCCCATGTTCGAGATTTTCGTGTGTTCACCGCGCGTCGAGGGAGTTCATCTTCGTGCCGGTGCGGTGTCGCGAGGTGGCCTGCGTTGGAGTGACCGTCGCGAAGATTTCCGTACCGAGGTGCTCGGGCTGGTGAAGGCCCAGATGGTCAAGAACGCAGTGATCGTTCCGGTCGGAGCGAAGGGCGGTTTCGTTGTCAAGCAGGGCACTGCACCGCCGTCCAACCGCGATGCAATCCGTGCCGAAGGAGTGGATCGGTACCAACGCTTCATTCGGTCGTTGCTCGACGTCACTGACAACCTCGTCGCAGTAGGCGGAGGCAAGACGATTGTCGTGCACCCGCCGGCCTGTGTTATCTACGACAACGATGACCCATACCTCGTTGTCGCGGCGGACAAGGGAACGGCGACGTTTAGCGATATCGCCAACGAGGTGGCCGATGAGTATGGCTTCTGGCTGGGTGATGCGTTCGCCTCCGGCGGCAGCAACGGCTACGACCACAAGGCGATGGGCATCACGGCACGCGGAGCATGGGAGAGCGTGCGGCGCCATGCGCGGGTGATGGGCAAAGACGTCGAGACCGACACGCTCACGGCTGTCGGCGTTGGCGACATGTCGGGTGACGTGTTCGGCAACGGCATGTTGTTGTCGACGCACCTCGAACTGGTTGCGGCGTTCGACCATCGCGACATCTTCCTCGACCCGACACCGAACCCTGCGGTTTCCTTCGCCGAACGTCAACGGCTGTTTGAACTGCCGCGATCGAGTTGGGCTGACTACGACACGGGGCTCATCTCCGAAGGCGGTGGGGTGTACCCGCGATCGCTCAAGTCAATTCCGATTTCGAATCAGGTACGAGCGGCCCTCGGCCTGGCCGACGAAATCTCCGAACTGGCCCCGAACGCGCTGCTGTCTGCCATCCTCCAGGCCCCGGTCGAGCTGTTGTGGAACGGCGGTATCGGGACATACGTCAAGGCGAGCACCGAGTCGCACGAGTCGGTTGGCGACCGGGCGAACGATGCGATCCGAGTTGACGGCGCTGATCTGCGCTGCAGCATCGTTGGTGAAGGTGGCAACCTGGGGCTCACCCAGCTCGGTCGGGTCGAGTACGCAATGGCCGGTGGCTTGATCTACACCGATGCCATCGATAACTCCGCTGGCGTCGACTGCAGCGACCACGAGGTGAACATCAAAATCGCGCTCGCGGGCCTCGTCGCCAGTGGCGAGCTCTCTGATGTTGATCGGAACGCGCTACTCGAAGAGATGACCGACGAGGTGGCCGAATTGGTGCTCGACGACAACCGTGCACAAACACTCGCGTTGATGATTGCTCGCACACAGTCGTTGTCGATGGTCAATGTGCACGCCCGTTACCTGGAAGTCCTCGAAGATGAGGGACACCTCAACCGGTCATTGGAGGCACTTCCCAATGACAAGCAGATTGCAGAACGCCAGAGCGTCGGCAGTGGGCTTCGTGCTCCTGAGTTCGCGGTGCTGATTGCGTCGACGAAGAACGCTGACATCGCCCAGGTCGTCGCGAGCGACCTCCCCGACGAGGCGATCCTCGAAGCCGACCTCTTCGAGTACTTTCCTCGTCCGCTGGGCGAGCGGTTCCCCCAGGCCATCCGTAGCCATCGACTCCGTCGCGAGATCATCGCCACCGGCTTGGTCAACAATATGGTCAATCTCGCAGGCATCTCGTTCGATCACCGAATGACCGAGCAGTCTGGCGCATCGGTTGCCGATGTCGCCCGAGCATTTGTTGCATCTCGGAACACTGTTGGCTTCACCGACCTGTGGCAGGAGGTCGATTCGCTCGGAAGTTCGATCGACCTCGACGTGCAGATCGAACTCTTCTTAGACGTCCGGCGGATGGCCGAACGCTCGACCACGTGGCTGCTCCGACGGCGCCGCGCACCCATTGACATCGCTGCGGCAATCGATACGTTCTCGGCGGGCTTCGCCTTCTTGAGCGAGTCGCTCGACGAAGTGGCCGGCGGGCGCGTGGCCGCAGAGATTCAGTCTGTCCGTGACGCGCGGATCGCCGCTCACGTCCCGCCCGAGCTGGCAGCCCGGTCGGCACGCTGGCCGTGGCTGCACACGAGCTTCGATGTCATCGAGATCGCCCACGCCGAGTCGTGCAACGTGGCCGATGCAGCGGCGGCCTACTGGTCGGTCTTCGAATCGTTCGACGTCGGCTGGCTGTGGGATGGCATTGGTGCATTGCCGCGTTCTGATCGCTGGCAGACGCAGGCACGGGCCTCGCTCCGAGACGACCTGATGACGGTCCTGGCAGACCTCACCGCGCACGTGATCCGGACGGCCGAAGGCTCGCCAGCGGCCTGGATCGAGGTGAATCGTTCGGCATACACCCGGATGATCGACATGGAGACCGAGATTCGCCGGGCCGAATCGTTCGATCTCACGACGCTGTCGGTCGCACTCCGCCAACTGCGCAACCTCATGGTCAACGCAACGGGCTGAGTGCAGCGCCGTCTGAGCGGGTGAGCGGGTGAGCGGGTGAGCGGGTGAGCGAGCGGGCGGCAGCGGGCGACCGAAAGGTCAGACCCACCAGCCGCTGAAGTCGACAACGAGGGTGGCGGCTCCGCTGCTGAAAAGGCACGACCCGCCGTCTTCGGTCAGCTCGGTGATGGCCCCGTTGGCGCTGGCCCCAAGATCTCCGGCGGAAACCGCTGCGGTGAGCGGGCGATTGCCGCACGACCATGCGGTGACGAAGCCAGGTGCGGTGTGGTCGACAACGGTGATGACCATGCTTGCCGCAATCGGGTGGGCGCCATCCGGTGCCGCCGGAATCTTGAACCCGATCGTCGAGCCCGCTGCGCGTGTTTTCCCGAGTCGGGTGTCGAGCACACGTTCGGGGTCGGCGGGGACGAAGCTCAGACCCTGCTCGGCGAAGTACCCGGTCAGATCGATGACAAGGTCCGTCGTCGTGGGGGAGTAGACGCAGAACGATTCGTTCGAGTCGAGCGCAACGATGGCGTTGTTGCCGCGGACGACCTGGCCGTCGAAGTTGAGCGATGCTGTTTCAGGACGCTTGGCTGAGCACGGGTAGGCCGTGATAAACCCCGGGCCCGACGCACCGACAGCCGTCAGGTTGACCGCTGCAGCGGTACTGCCGTCAGGGACGATGCCGGCGAGGGATATCCGGGTCGTCTTGTTCGCGACAAGCAGATCGTCGAGACCGACGCCATTGCGACTGTCGACGACACGAATCGGCGCAGAAACGTTGAGGCCGCTGTTTCCCGCGGGCCCGATCCAAGCAGTGGCGTCGATCACGATGTCGGTGTCGACCAGCGAGAACACGCAGACATCGCCGGACTTGTCGAGCTTGGCAATCATCGAGTTGCCGATCGTGTGGCCCTTCCCGAAGACCACCGATGCGGTGCGATCGGCTTTCGCCACGTTGAGGCATGGGGTGATCTGGAGGTAGCCGGTGGCTGACGGGTCGACCGCCACGATGTTGAGGACAGCACTCGTGGCTGTTGCCGAGATGGCGGGGTGATCGCTCACTGCAACGCGAGTGGTCGAGCCCGCCGCAGCCCGGCGGGCTCCACCCGTTCCGAACCGGGTGTCGAGCAGTCGGGCCGGGGCGATGGGTGTAAGGAGGTCACCTTCAGGTACGTCCCGTCGCAGCGCCAGTGGGCCGATGGTGGTCGTCTCGGGAACCGTCGTTGTCGTGCTCGTGGGGGCGGAGCCATCGTGCTGTTGACCGTGGACGGCGAGGACGAATTCGCCGATGGAGCCGTAGGCGGTGAACCCGGTGGATGGCGTCAGCCAGTCGCGGCTCGTGACACGCACGGTGTACGTGCCTTGCGTGACATCGGCGTTGAGTGTTGTCGACCATTCACGAGGCCGTGGCGGAGTTACCGCAGCGAGCAGGGTCGGGCCGTCGAAGAGCTCAGCGCTGGCAAAGAGATTGCTGTTGGCGGTGGTGGGGTCGATGGTGATGGAGAGTGGGCCGGCGCCAACGGTCACGCTGAACTCGGTGCTGGTCTTGCCCGCAGCGATCGACCCAATCACGGAGTCGTTGTGGTCGAGGGCAACCACGCCACCTGCGTCGCGGGCGCCGAGGCGAGAGAAGAGAATCGCGAGATCGTCTTGGGTCTGTGTTGCACCCGGGTACTCGCCCTTGGACCACTGAGTCTGGGACATGTTGTAGCCGGTGCCCATGATGGGTGCCCAGCCTGTTCCGGTGGCGTCCGTGTGGCCCTGGTAGTAGTCGAGCGATCCGACTCCGTCGTGGTAAAGACCGAGCGTGTGGCCAGCTTCGTGCGACGCTCCTTCGGCGACGTACTTCCAGTAGCCGCCAGCGAGGTTGTCACTGAAGACGAAGGCAGGGGTGCGCTCGTTGGTCAGGGCGTCGGGCCAGCGCATTGAGTTGATGAAGGCGACGCCGCCAGAGCCGCCGTACCAGTCGTCGGTGGGGGAGATCACGATGCGGATCCCGTAGCGTTCGTCGGTGGCGTTGTCGCGTTCGAGGTCGTCGAGGCTCGGTTCTTCGGTGGTGACGTCCACGTTGAACGGGGCGAAATCCTCAGCCACCATCTCCCAGATCTTGACGATGTAGTTCTCGGTGTTGGCCGGGTCGCTGGGCTGATACGGGGCCGAAGTGAAGGTGGAGGGACGCGGCGACTGGTTCCACGGGGTGCCCGTGGTGGTGTGGCCCGTGAAATCGAGGTAGATGATCAGATCGGCCAACGGGTTGGAGTGCAGTTGGTAGGCCTGTGCAGCCGGCGGCGATTTCTGCAAGGAGTCAGCGGTGATTCCGCTCGTGCTGGCGGTCTCGGCCGGCTCGTTCTGAGCGTCGAGAACATCGTGCGGAGGGTGCGGGCCGTACGTGCCGGGCTCGGTGACGAGCAGGCCGTCGTTCGTGACCTCAATCGTGTCGTCGAGTGCGACTTCGACCGGGATGTCGACCACCGTGCCGCTCGGAGCTACGACTTTGACGAGCTTGCCGTTGCCCCTCTCGAAATTGGCGCCGTTGTCGAGGTCGACCTGTGCAGGCGGCTTACTTGAATTTGTGTCGGTGTCATCGGCGAAGGCCGGGAGAGGAGCGAGCAACAGGGCAGCACCGACCACGCAGATCAGCATGGTTTTCCGGATGGTCGTCTGCAGTGTCACACTTATGTATCGACGTAAATTTCCGGAAGGGAGAGGCTCGACCTTCCATCTTGATGGATTCTTGCCAGTCGTCGATCGCAGGGGACTTCAGAGTCGTCGGTGCTGAAAGGTTGTACGAGATGGTCGATCCACGACACCGCCGACGGATAGCGTCGATGACGTAATGACCTCTCACCCTCGCTTTCGATTCGCACCTTCACCGACAGGCTTCTTTCATGTCGGTGGCGCCCGTACGGCGCTGATGAACTGGGCCCTCGCCCGGCGCCTCGAAGGCACGTTTGTGCTTCGCATCGAAGACACCGACGAGGCACGGAATCAGCCCGAGTGGATTCAGGGCATCATCGATGCGCTGGCTTGGATCGGCATCGACGAGAGCGACCCGCATTTTGAGGGTCCGCACTTCCAGAGCGCGAACGCCGACGCGCACGTTGCTGCCGCTCAACGCCTGTTCGAGTCAGGTGCCGCGTACTACTGCGATCTGACTGGCCAAGAGGTCCAGGACCGAGCGAAAGAGCTGGGGATCACCGGTTACGACGGCTACTCGCGCGACCGCGGGCTCGAGGCCGGGCCGGGCCGTGTGTTGCGATTCCGCGTGCCGGAAGGCCGCACGATGGTCACGGATCTCGTGCGTGGTGACGTCGACTTCGACAACGGGACAATCGAGGATTTCGTGCTACTTCGTGGCAACGGCGCACCGATGTTCCTACTCGCCAACGTGGTCGACGACATCGAGATGGCGATCAGCCATGTGGTTCGTGCCGAGGAGCACCTGCCGAATACGCCGAAGCAGCAGATGCTGTGGGATGCGCTCGGTCATACCCCGCCCGTGTGGGCCCATGTGCCCGTGTTGGTCAATGAGCAGCGCAAGAAGCTGTCGAAACGCCGCGACAAGGTGGCGCTCGAGCAGTACCGCGACGACGGCATCCTCGCCGACGCAATGGTCAACTACCTGATGACGCTCGGTTGGACGCCGCCCGGTGCCGAGGAGGCCGGAAGCGAGATCGTCACATGGAGTCAGATCGAGGCCGACTTCGCGCTCGAAGACGTCAATCTGTCGCCGGCCTTCTTCGATGTGAAGAAGTTGACGGCGTTCAACAAGCAGTACATCAAGAACATGGATCCGGCCGAGTATCTCGCAGCGGCGTCGGCGCAGCTGCCGCCCGAGTGGGACCGTGCAAGCTTCGCGGCTATTGCACCGCACATTCAAGAGCGCCTTGAGCGGCTGACCGATGTGCCGGGCACCGTCGACTTTCTGTTTTGGCCGCAGGGCCACGACGCGGCCCCGATCGACTACGACGAGGCGTCGTGGACGAAGGCGACCGGTCCAGAATGGTCGGGGCCGCTCTTGACCGACGTCATCGACGCGTACGCCGCCCTCGCATCGTGGGATCACGAGTCGCTGAAGGCTGCGATCGAAGACGTGATGGTTCGCTTCGAAGTGAAGCTCGGCAAGGCGCAGGCGCTTCCCCGCGTCGCCGTCACCGGTCGGGCTGTCGGCCCACCGCTGTTCGAGTCGTTTGAGGTGCTCGGTCGCGACGAAACGCTGCGGCGGCTGCGTGCTGCCCTCGGCCGGCTCGGGAGCTGAGGCGCGCGAGATGCCAGGTGTGCCGACGGAGCAGCTCGACGTCACGCCCGTGAGCCCCCTGGTGCGGCCTCCGACGCGACGGCGTCGGACCTTGTTTGCAGGCGGCCTGGCGATCATTCTCCTGATCGGCTACTACTTCGTCTCGCTCTTTCAGGTGTACTCCACAGGGAGCCGCGATCAGGCCCGAGCCGTAGATGCCATCGTGGTGATGGGCGCGGCCCAATATGACGGCCGTCCATCGCCACAGCTCGCGGCGCGCCTCGACCACGTTGCCGAACTCTGGCCGCAAGGGTTTGCGCCGATCGTCGTCGTCACCGGTGGCAACCAGCCGGGCGACCGCTTCACCGAAGCCGAGGCCTCAGCCGCGTATTTGATCGAGCGCGGCGTTCCCGAGGCATCGATTGTGCTCGAAGACCGCGGTGCCACGTCGTTCGAGTCGCTGGAGCGTGTGGCCGTCCTGTTGGCGGACAGCACGCGGAGCGACGACAGCAGCGTGCTGGTCGTGACCGACCCGTATCACTCGCTCCGCTCACGTCTTATCGCCGAGGAAGTCGGCATGACCGCATATACATCGCCGACGAACGCGTCAGTGGTGACCGGCGTCCGCTCGCTTGGGCGTCACATACGCGAAGCTGGTGGTGTTGCGATCGGGCGAGTGATGGGCTTCGGGCGGCTGAGCAAACTCACCGACTGATCGGTCACGGACACGGGTCTTCGACATCGACGGTGGTCGGTGGAGCTGACCGCCGATATGCTCCCGTCTGCATCGTCCGGTGAGCGTGAAGAGCGTTCGGCGGATCAGCACTCTGGGGTGTGGTGTAATTGGCAACACGGCAGTTTCTGGTTCTGTTATTAGGGGTTCGATTCCCTTCACCCCAACGCTTCGCTCGGCCACTTCGGCCGAGGGAATCACTGTGCAACGGCGATATCGTCGTCGTTCGCAACAGGTCCCGTTCGTCTAGCGGCCTAGGACTCCACCCT
Organism: Ilumatobacter sp.; assembly: GCA_051275435.1. Taxonomy (GTDB): domain Bacteria; phylum Actinomycetota; class Acidimicrobiia; order Acidimicrobiales; family Ilumatobacteraceae; genus Ilumatobacter_A. The sequence continues at coordinate 44 of JBNMOS010000103.1, read as the reverse complement.
CTCAAGGTGGCGGCACGGGTTCGAATCCCGTACGGGATACCAAA
>JBNMOS010000102.1:0-11776 GCA_051275435.1 Ilumatobacter sp. | reverse complement strand
GGCAGGGCAGCGTTCGCGCTGAACGGTGCGTTGCCGTCGTGGCCGCCGACGGCGGTGTTCGAACGAGTCGTCGTGTCGTCAGCTGGCAGCTCTGGGACGTCGTAGCGTTCGAGGATCTCGTCGATGAACGCCCGATGGGTGTCGGGGATGAGCTTCGCGATGTCTTCGAGCGTGTAGCCGCCGTCTTCATCACCGGCGTATTTGGCTGGAACGATCAGGTCGACGCCGTACGGACGGTTGCCGATCTCGGCCTCAATCCATTCGAGGTCGATTTCCAGCTGCTTCGGCGAGTGGGCAACCGCACCGAGCACGCCGAGGCCGCCAGCTTTACTCACGGCGGCGACGACGTCGCGGCAATGGCTGAAGGCGAAGATGGGGAACTCGATACCGAGCATTTCGGTGGCAGCTGTCTTCATGTAGCCCATTGTGCCGCGCTCCGTCATCAGGGCAGGGATCGGACGACGGACTGTCATCTACTGCGCACCCAAGGCGGTCGTCTTCGTTCTCTCGACCCCAGGTCTGACACGATTGGTAGATGCCACGATTGAACGAAGTGTCCCGCGAGGAGAACGAGTCGCCACTCGTCGAGAAGATGTACGGGCTGCTCTTCGGCGATCGTGACCCCGTCGACGAACCGGGCACCGCGACCGGTACGCCGGGAGACTGGTGGACGGTCTTCGCCAACGATCACCGCGTGTTCGAACACGCTGTGCAGGGCTTCGGCGTGTACCGGCGCGCGGCGCTTGACCCGATGCTCCGCGAGCTCGGTCAGACGCGGGCTGGCTGGTTGGTCGGGAGCCAGTTCGTCTACTCGCAGCACTGCAAATCAATGCGTGGGCTCGGCGCCACGGAGGAGCAGATCACAGGCATTGCCGTCGGTGCCGGTGCGCCCTGTTGGAATGAACTCGAACGCCTGGTCCTCGGCTACGCCGACTGCCTCGTCGTCGGACAGGGCCGGGTGCCCGATGCGATCTTCGAAGGCCTTCGCGCCCACCTGCCCGACGCGCAGATTTTGGAACTGACGTACATCACCTGCCTGTATTCGCAGCACGCGGTGATGTCGAAAGCGCTGCGGACGGAGTTCGACAATGTCGGCGAGCGCATCGTTGAGGTCGCGGCGCCGGACGACTTCGACCCGCGCGATATCGTGCGCGATATCAGCGTGCCGGACACAAGCGGACCGGATGAGACTGCAGATGCGGGAGAAGAAGAATGAATGACGTCCTGTTCTGTACCGAAACGTTCTGGGAGACATGGGGCGACCAGGTCACCGCCATTGCACCGGACATCGAAACGGTGTTGCTTGTCGGCGAAGAACCCGTTGCCGACGCCGACCTGGAACGGATCACCATCGCGTTCTTCTCGCACGACGCCTGGCCGGAGCGCGCAGGGAACTTCTTCGGCGTGGCGTTACGCGCCGACAACCTGGCGTGGCTGCACTCGATGTCGGCCGGGGTCGATAGCCCGATTTTCCAGACACTCAAGGATCGTGGCGTCCGCCTCACAAACTCTTCGGGTTCGAGTAGCGCGCCAATTGCTCGCACCGTGATGATGTACCTCCTCGCCCTGGCTCGTGATCTACCGCGGATGATGCGGGCCCAGGCCAACGCCGAGTGGGCATGGGATCGATGGAGCGAACTTGAAGGCAAGAGCGTCGCGGTGATTGGCTACGGCCCGATCGGCCAGGAAGTGGTTCGCCTGACTACGGCGTTCGGAATGCAACCCGTGATCGTCCGGCGCCAGGCCAAAGGCGACGAAACATGTCCTGTCCGCCCACTCGCCGAGCTCGCTGCTGTGATGGCCGACGTCGACGCGGTCGTTCTCGCGCTGCCGCTCAACGACGAGACGCGCGGCATCATCTCCGCTGACGTGATCGGCGCGATGCAAGCACACGCGTTCTTTGTCAACGTCGGGCGTGGCGAGCTCGTCGATCAGCCGGCCCTGACCGAGGCGCTCGCGTCCGGCAAGCTTGGTGGCGCTGGCCTCGACGTGACCGACCCCGAACCGCTGCCCGCCGACGACCCGCTGTGGGCACTGCCGAACGTGATCATCACACCGCACAACTCCGGCAGTACTGATGGCACAGCGCGCCGCGCATCTGAACGGTTCCTAGCAAACCTTGTGCCGTGGGCGGCGAGCGGCGAATTGCTCTCCGAGGTGTAGGGCGTTGGCATCTTTGCTGATGTCGATGCGGCGTTCGAAGATGAATTCGTACTCGACGTAGGAGTTCTCGCGCTCGTGCCTGTCACACCGAGGTCAGACCAAAGTGTGACAGGACGGTCAGTGGTTTAGGCCTGGGTGCCGACCTTGGTCTGATTGAACGGCACGCCCTTGTCGACGCTGATGTCGCGCGGGAGGCCGAGCACTCGGTCGCCGATGATGTTGCGCTGGATCTCGTCGGTGCCACCGGCAATCGACGACTGGAAGCTATTGAGCACGATGCGCTGACGCTCGGCGCCGCTTGCATCGGCCGGGTCCCATGCAATCGACGACATGCCAGCGATCTCGAGTGCGATCTCACGCATCTTCCATGCGATGTTCGACCCGAAAAGCTTGCCCAGCGAGCCGCCAGGGCCCGGTGTCTTGCCGGCCTTCTGTTCGGCGTTGTTGCGCATCGCGACCATCGACTTCGTGGTCTCCATCGCGTAGATTTTCATGAGCTGATCGCGCACGACTGGGTCTTGCAGCTTGCCGCTTTCTTCGGCGGCGCTCTTGAGCAGCTTGTAGGTCGGCTGGTTGATCTTGCCGGAGCCAGCGCCACCAATGGCAACACGCTCGTACATGAGCATCGCGGTGGCGAGCTTCCAACCGGCGTTGTACTCGCCGAGCAGATGGTCCTTGGGGATGCGAACGTCGGTGAAGAACACCTCGTTGAAGTGGCTGCCGCCGTCGATCTGGTGGATTGGACGAATCTCGACGCCAGGTGCGGCCATATCGAGGATGAACATTGACAGCCCAGCGTGCTTGACCTGCTCGGGATCGGTACGTGCCACGACGACGCCGTACTGCGACTTGTGAGCGAGGGTCGTCCAAACCTTCTGGCCGTTGAGGATCCACTCATCGCCATCGAGTTCGCACTTCGACTGGAGCGATGCGACGTCAGAACCGGCGCCGGGCTCGGAGAACATCTGGCACCACATGGTCTTGCCCGAAATCATGTCGGCCATGTACGCGGTCTTCTGTTCGTCGCTGCCGTACTCGTTGAGCATCGGCAGGCACATGCCGTGGCTAATAATGAACTCGCTGTCCATCATTCGGTAGTTGCCCTTGACTTCGCGCCAGACTTTTTCATGTTCGAGGGTCAAGCCGCCGCCACCGAACTCTTCAGCGAACGGAACACCGGCCAGGCCTGCACCTGCAGCAGCTGCGAGGTATGCCTTCTGATCGTCGAGGGACGGCATTGCCTTGCCCGACTTGATGGCGTAGGTGTCCATGAAGTCGACGCACTTCTGGCGGAACTCCGCAACGTCGGTCTCAGTCATCGTGCTCATTGTGGTGTTTCTCCTGGCTCGCGGTTCGTGTTGCACTCGATTGTATGACGTCGTACAGTATGTGTCCAGACGGACGGTAGCACTGTGTCAGGCACAGAGTGACCGGAACTCCACTTACTCGTATGAGCAGCTTGACCAACAACGAACTCGACGCACCGCCGTGGTTGCGCGTCGAGTCGACGCTGATGGCAACAGCGCGGCTCATTCGTGAAGCGTTCGATGCCCGCCTGAAGCCGCTTGACCTCAACCTCACCCAGGCCAGCCTGCTTGCCTACGTCGCTGAGTTCGGTGCCACGACGCAAACTGGGCTCGCCGAAAAGATGGGCACGGGTCGCGCGGCGATGGGCACCGTGGTCGATGGTCTCGAGAAGCGCGGCTTCATCGCACGTCATCCCGATCCCGACGACCGACGAGTGTGGCGCGTCGACATCACCGACAACGGCCGCGAACTTGCCGCACGCGTCGTAGGGGTCGACGAGGTGCTGCGCGGCGAACTCCGCCACGGCATCGGCCGCGAAGAACGCCAAGCCCTCAGCTGGGTCCTCACTCGGCTGCAAGTGAATCTCCAATCCGCAATCAACCAGTGAGATACAGCGTCGTGCCAGCCACGTTGCGATGTACCTCGAGACAAGAAAGAGACACCACATGATCGAAGCAGTCATCGTCGATGCCATCCGAACCCCGGGCGGCAAGCGCAACGGCCAGCTCAAAGACCAGCACCCGGTTGACCTCGCAGCACACGTGCTGAAGGCCCTCGCCGAGCGCACCGGCCTCGACCCCGCAATGGTTGACGACGTCATCATGGGCTGCGTCATGCAGGTCGGTGAGCAGTCGCTCAACATCGGCCGCAACGCCGTCCTCGCAGCTGGCTGGCCCGAGGAAGTTCCCTCGACCACCGTTGATCGTCAGTGCGGTTCCTCGCAGCAGTCGATGCACTTCGCTGCGCAGGGCGTCATGGCCGGCGCGTACGACGTCGTCGTCGCCGCTGGCGTCGAAGTGATGACCCGCACCCCGATGGGTGCCTCGATTGTCCAGGGCATGGGCTTCCCGTTCAGCCAGGACCAGCAAGACCGCTATGCCGAGACCGGCCTCCCGCCGCAGGGCATCGGCGCTGACATGATCGCCGACGAGTACGGCATCACCCGCGAAGACCTCGACGCCTTCGGCGCCCAGAGCCAGCAGCGTGCTGCAATCGCGCGCGACGAAGGCCGTTTCGAAAACGAGATCGTGCCGGTCGAGATCGACCTCGACGGCGAAAAGGTACTCGTCAAGAACGACGAGGGCATCCGCGACGGCTCGACCGCCGAGGGCCTCGCCAAGCTCAAGCCGGCCTTCAAGGAAGACGGCAAGATCACCGCCGGCAACTCCTCGCAGATCTCCGACGGCGCCTCGGCCGTACTCATCATGAGCAAGGAAAAGGCCGAAGAGCTCGGCATGAAGCCGCGTGCCCGCTTCCACGCATTCGCACTCGCTGGCACCGACCCGGTCACGATGCTCAAGGGCCCGATCCCGGCCACGAAGAAGATCCTCGAAAAGACTGGCCTCAGCATCGACGACATCGACCTGTTCGAAGTCAACGAAGCATTCGCCTCGGTCGTCCTTGCATGGCAGAAGGAGACCGGCGCCGACATGAGCAAGGTCAACGTCAACGGCGGCGCCATTGCCCTCGGTCACCCGCTCGGTGCTTCTGGCACCAAGCTCATGGCAACGCTCCTCAACGAACTCGAGCGCACCGGCGGCCGTTATGGCCTCCAGGTCATGTGCGAAGGCGGCGGCATGGCCAATGCCACCATCATCGAACGCCTCGACTGAGTGGTGCCAGATCGCCCGGATACTGCGTTGCCGTCGTCGGTCATTGAGCAAGCTCAACTCCGTCCTCGGCGCCTTGTCTCCGAACGATCTGATCACCACTCAGACCATTGAGTTTTGAGGGGTTGATCTCACTACCTCGATCTGGTGGTGACCGAAAATTCTGCCGCGGCCGGGCTTCTCTTCGTGAGGGGCTCGGCCGTGGCGGTTTTCTGGCTGGGTTTCCTGTCCGTCGCTTACTCGCCGTTTCCATCGGGCTGGAATGGGACGTTGGGTGATGGTTGGATAGAGCGATGGGGAGTGCTGCGACGAGTGTTGAGGAATACATTGCGGAGCTGCCGCCGGAGCGGGCGGATGTGGTTCAGCATGTGCGAGAACTTGTTCTGGCCAGCCTGCCGCAGGGTGTTGTCGAGTCGATCAACTACGGGATGATCGCGTACGAGATCCCGCTCGAGCGATACCCCGACACCTACAACAAACAGCCGCTGATGTACGCGGCGCTCGCCGCGAACAAAAACAGTTTCTCGCTCCATCTGCACGGTGTGTACGCCTCCGCCGAGGTGGAAAAGCAGCTTCGCGATGCCTATGCCGCGAACGACATGAAACTCGACATGGGCAAGAGCTGCGTGCGATTCAAGCGGCTCGACCAGCTGGTGCCAAGCGCGATAGCGGCGTCGATGTCGTCGGTTTCGGTCGCCGACTACATCGAGTTGTACGAAGCGAGCCGCCGCCGCTAACCCGTGACCGGTCAGAGCGGCTGGTTGATCTCGATGAGGTTGCCGGTCGGGTCTTGGAAAAACGACTGCCGGCAGATGTCGCCCAGCTGACTTGGGTCGCTGACCTTGACGCCCTTTGACTCTAAGTGCGCCTTGGCGGCATCGAGATCAGCGACTCGGAGCGCGAAGTGCTGGCCTTTCGGCGGCACGAAGTCAGCTACTTCGAGCAGGTGCACCTGTTGTTCGCCCGCCTGCAACCATGCACCATCAAACGGGAAATCAGGCCGATCGTCGCGCAGGGTCATCCCCACGACATCGACATAGAAACGCGTGCACTCGGCAGCGTCGGTGACGTTGAGTGAAACGTGATGAACCCCGGCGAACTGCATACGTTCACAGTAGACCTCGCCCCGACATATTGGGCGACGTGAAGCCCGAGCTGCAGTGTCGTCTTCAACCCACGGGGGTCGGGAACGGAGTTGCTCGGTCCAGGCAGTGGAACGCCGTTGATCAGGAGTTGATGGCGAGCTCTTCCAACACGTCTCCATACCGTGCCAATGCTTCGGCGCGCCGTGTGGGGATGTGGTCGATGCTCGGGTCGCTCGGCCGGTAACGCTTCAACAACTGGCGGGCAACGGTGACCTTGTGGACTTCGTCCGGCCCGTCGTAGATGCGTGCCGCGCGTGCCGCGCGGTACATCGCCTCGAGCGGGAGATCGGTGGTGTAGCCGAGCGAGCCGTGAATCTGGATCGCACGGTCGATCACGTCGTGCAACACCTTGGCGCCCCAGAACTTGATGACCGCGATTTCGAGTCGAGCATCGCTGTAGGTGCCGCCTGCCTCATGCAGTTTGTCCATCTTCCAGGCTGCCTGCAGGGTCAGCAATCGCGCCGCCTCACGGTCGGCGTACGACTGGGCAATCCAGTCTTGGATCATCTGCTTGTCGGCGAGGATCGAACCCTTCGTGTAGCGGGTCAGTGCCCGCTCGCAGAGCAGGTCGAATGCTCGTTGTGACTGACCGAGCCAGCGCATGGCGTGATGAATGCGGCCCGGGCCGAGGCGCTTTTGGGCCAGCGCGAAACCCTGGCCGATGCCGGCTTCTCCACCGACGACGTTCTCGAACGGGACACGCACGTCTTCGTAGAGAATCTCAGCGTGACCGCCGGGCTCGCCGGTCTTGTGGTCGGGCTCGCCCATCGTCGGCACGTCGCGCAGGATGTTGACGCCGGGCGTGTCGGTAGGGACGACGATCATCGAGAACGCCTGGTACGGCGATGCGTCTTCGTCGAGGTTGGTCTTGACCATCACGATCAAGATGTCGGAGACCGATGCGTTCGATGAGAACCACTTGTGGCCGTTGATGATCCACTCGCCACCGTCGCGTACCGCCTGCGTCGTGAGCAGTGTCGGGTCGGCGCCAGCACCCGGTTCGGTCATCGAGAAACACGATCGGATTTTCTGATCGAGCAGCGGCTGCATCCACTTGACCTTCTGCTCCTCGGTGCCGCCGAGCGACAGCAGCTCAGCGTTGCCTGAGTCGGGGGCATTGTTGCCGAAGATGCGTGGGGCCAGCGGTGACTGGCCGAGGATCTCGTGCATCAGCCCGAGCTTCACCTGTCCGAAACCGCCGCCACCGAGTTCGGGCGGAAGGTGCGCTGCCCAGAGGCCTTGGTCTTTGACCTGTTGCTTCAGCGGCTCGGTGATTTTGGCGAAAGCTTCGCGGCCCTCGGGGCTGCGGAACTCCGGAGCGAGCGTCTCGAGCGGGAAGATCTCCCTTTTTACGAACTCGCGCATCCACGCGAGCTTTGCTTCGAATTCTGGTTCGGTCTCGAAATCCCATGCCATGGTCGGCTCCTGCTTGTCGATCGGTTGAGGCGAACCTAGGCAGAACGCTCGGTCTCGATCGGACTGGACGCCTCGAATCTGCTCGAAAACGCGACGAAGGCGTGAGGTAGGTGCGCACTGGGTGCGCACCTACCTCACGCCTTCATCACAATCTGATCACAGAGTTGCGAAAGGGGCCTGACCCCATGCGGAACTATTGGGGGCGGTCGCCGAAGTCGATGCCGCCGGCGCGGGTGCGCTTCAGTTCGAAGAAACTGTCGACTTCCATCATCGCGACGAGGCCGTCCCACATGGCGAGGCCTTTGTCTTTTGGCGGCACTTTGTTGATGACGGGGCCGAAGTAGCCAGCCCGCTCGCCGTCGGAGCGTTCGATCGCGATGATCGGTGTGCCGACGTCTTGGCCGACGAGCGCGAGGCCAGCGTCCATTTCGGAGCGAATGATGGTGTCCCACTGCTCGTCATCGAACGCTGCGGCGTGCGACGTGTCGAGCCCAACGGCTTCCAGCAGTTCGGTTGCCGTGAAGTCACGGTTGCCGTCGTGGTGGATCCGTGAACCAGCTTCCCAGTAGAGCTTGAACACCGCGTCGTTTCCGGCTTCGGGAGTGGCGGCAGCGGCTTTGACCGACTCCATCACACGCAACAACTTGTGCGTGAAATTGGCCGGACCGAAGTAATTGGAGTCTTCCGGCGGCTCGTTTTTGAACAGCAAGCTGATCGGCTTCCACGTGACCTGGAGGTCACGCTCTGGTTGCACATCGTCGACGACCCAACGGGCCGTCACCCAGCAAAACGGTCAAATAGGGTCGATCCAGAAGTCCAAGTTCATGGCCGGAGTATCCCCCCGAACATATGACACCAGGTGTGAATTCTGTTCAGGCGCGGACCGAAATGCCGATGCCGCCGCGCTCGTTGCGACCGAACCGCGCGATCTCGGCTGCAAGGTCGAGTGGCTGGACCCCGCCAGACCTGGCGCGGTCGGCGTCGGTGATGAGATGCGCCGGGATGATCCAGGCGATCTCGAACTCGATGCCATCGGGGTCTTTGGCGTACCAACTTTTCGTGGTGCCGTGATTGCTTGCACCGACGAGTGCCCCGGCATCGGAGAGGGCCTTGCCGATCAGTTCGAACTCACCGAGTGTGTCGACTTCCCAGGCGAGGTGATACAGCCCAACCGACGTTTGGCCCGCTGGGGAGTCGGCTGCCTGGTCACCAATTTCGAACAGTCCGAGGTCGTGATCATTCGTTGAGTCGGCGGCTTGTAGAAACGCGGCCTTCGGGAACTGGGTGACAGTGCGGAACCCGAGCACGTTGCGGTAGAAGTCGACGGATCTCTCGACGTCTCGTACGTAGAGCACTGCGTGGTTGAGCCGCTGAATTGCCATGGATGGTTCAACACTCGGTGGAGCGGGCTCATTCCGACGAGCGATGCGAAACGGGTTGGAATCGCGCTCAACCCATTCGCTTCCTTACGGCGACTGCGTGAAACTGGCGTGATGCAGACGGCCCCCGTCACCCGGCCCGTTTACCCGTTCTGGCGCAGACGGGTCCGTTGCGTGCCGTCGGAGTTGAAGTTGGTCGGGTCGAGCCAACGCTCGAACTCAACTTTCTTGGACTGCCATTCGGCGTCGGTGATCGAGAACCAGGTGGTGTCGCGGGTGCGGCCCTTGTAAATGATTGCCTGGCGGAAGGTTCCTTCGTAGGTGAACCCGAGTCGGCGCGCAGCCGACTGTGATGCGGCATTGTGCGCGTCGCATTTCCACTCGTATCGGCGGTAGCCGAGTTCGTCGAATGCTCGGCGCATCATCAGGAACATTGCCTCGGTGGCGAGCGGTGTGCGCTGCAGAGCCGGCGAGAAATTGATGTAACCGACCTCAATGCTTCCGACGTTCGGTTCGATTCGCTGAAAGCTTGCGAAGCCGACAGCTCGACTGGTCGATGTGTCGACGATCGTGTGGAACAGCGGATCGTCTCCGAAGCAGGTCGCGGCCATCCAGGTGCGGAAGGCGTCGATGTCGGTGAAGGGGCCGTGTGGGAGATAGGTCCAGTTGCGGCCATCGGTGTCGAGCGCGAAGGCATCGAACAGGTCAGCGCAGTGCCGGTCGAGGTCGATCGGCTCGAGGTTGACCAGCCGACCATGCACCGGTGAGCGAGGCGGCACGGTGCTGGGCTGCCAGTTGGGAAGGGCTTGGCCGATTGGCTGGCCGAGTTCGTTGGTGTAGTCCGACATGATCAGCGGGCCTTCCGGCGCTTTCGATGATCGGCGGTATGGGTGCGGCTTGCACACCGCGGATCGGAGCAAAACCGCCGAGACCCGTTACGAGACGAATCGTAGAAGAGGTGCTCGCAGTCATCGGCGGCGCACCGGCCGAAGCGCTTCACTCCGTGTTCGCAGAGGTCTTGGGCGATGGCCATCAGCACATCGGCCATGACCTGGTCGTCGAATGTTGCTGACGGGGGTGTCCAGTGCACATGGAGGTCGGATCCGTCGTGGTCGCTGAGCGAGGGGGCGACGGTGAGCTCGGTCAGCTCGGCGTTGACCCAGGTTCCAGCTGGACCAACGTCGCTGGTTGGCAGTGTTGCGAGGCGGGGGAGGAGGTCGAGCATGCGCTGCGTCAACCGACGGACTGCTGCAATCGGAGCGGTTGCGGCACGTGAGAATCCTTGGTCGTGAAGGAGCCGCCGTGCCGCTTCTGGTTCGAGGATTTCTCCGGTGTCATCGATGGCGTCGTTGATTGCGTTAGCAAATTCGATGGCTGCATCGATCGTCAGCTGGATCTCGGTGTCGTTGCCCGAAGTCACATACACATCGTCAAGCTAGCGCATCTGGTCAATGTAAGGAGTCAGTACAGTTTGACTGCTTACAAACTGTCAGACCCGATCGTGATCGACGTCGACCCCTCGAAGGGAGTGTTCCGTGAACCTCATACTGAATCTCGTTGTTATCTCCGCCAGTGTCTTGGGATCCGGCATGGCTTTCCCGCAGGCGCGTCGATTGATGAAGACGCGCAGCGTCGACGGCGTGTCGCCCGTGTGGATTGGCGTGAGCATGGCGATCAACGGTTGGTGGACCGCCTACGCGATCACCACGCCGCTTTGGGCGCTCCTGCCCGTCTCCAGCGTGTCGTTCCTCCTCTATACATCGATTGCGATCCTCTACGTCAAGACGGTTGGCGTCCGCAGTCTCGGCGGCATGGCGCTCGGTGCATTTGGCCTTGGCATGGTGCCGCTCCCCTTCTTGCTTGCAGCAGGGTGGGAAGTGGCCGGTCTGGCAATCGGCCTGTGCTACGGCATCCAACTTGCCCCAGCCGTCGTAGCGGCACATCGCACCCGGACACTCGATGGCGTCTCGGCTGGCACCTGGAACATGTCCTTCGTTGAGGCAGTGCTTTGGCTTGTCTACGGGCTCGCCGTGGCTGACGCCGCGCTCATCGCCGGTGGCGCCGCAGGCATTGTTATGGCGGGCGCGATCCTGCTCCGCTTGGCCTTGACGGGCTATCAACCCTTCGCAATCGCGCGGCCCCGCCGACTCGTAGTGGCGTAACGCACACGCGCTACGGAGGCTCCGCGCGGTGTGTTCGGTCCGCGACCTCATTAGAGTGGGCAACTGAACACGGGTCAAAGTGGCCCGGAAGTTAATAAGGAGCCACAATGGCAACTACCGGTACGGTCAAGTTTTTCAACGACGAGAAGGGCTTCGGCTTCATCTCACGTGACGATGGCGACGATGTCTTCGTTCACTACTCCAACATCGCCGGCACTGGCCGTCGTTCGCTCGCTGACGGCGACACCGTCGAGTTCGACATCGCCCCGGGCCGCAAGGGCCCCGAGGCTGTCGACGTCAAAGTCGTCTGAGGCGGCGGTCTGATTGGCCTCAAGCCCACAGTCATATCAAAAGCGTCAGCGCGAACTCCGTAA
>JBNMOS010000101.1:0-11940 GCA_051275435.1 Ilumatobacter sp. | reverse complement strand
CGGACCACCCGGGCCAGCTCGGCGCTCTCGACCGAACTTAGTCCGGCGGCCGGCTCGTCGAGCAACAGGACACTCGGATGCATGGCGACGGCGCGAGCGATCGCCAGCAGGCGCCGCTTGCCGTACGACAGATCGCTGACCTCGCGATGGAGATCTTCGTCGAGCTCGAACTCCTCGATCGCTCGCACGACCTCGGGTCCGAACTTCGGAATGACCGGCCAGACGAGATCGCGCAGGTAGGAACGGAGATCGTTCGGGTCGGCAGCGACGCTGAGGTTCTCGAACACGGTCGTGTCCTCGAACAGCTCGAGCGACTGGAACGAGCGCGCCATCCCTGCCTTCACTCGAGCCGCCGGACCGCGACTAGTGATGTCCTGATCACCGATCGTGATCGTTCCCGTCGAACGCGTGAAGCCGGTGAGTGCATCAATCAACGAGGTCTTGCCGGCTCCGTTGGGCCCGATCAGGCCGGTGACCTTGCCGGGCTCGAGCGTGAACCCGACCGCGTCGACCGCCGTGACGCTGCCGTAGCGGACAGTCAGACCGTCGACCTGCAGTGACATCGCGGGAACGCGCTGATCGTGATCTTCGTCGAACGGCTCGGACACGTCGGAGAGCTTGATGAAGTACGACTCGCCGAACTTCTTGGTGCGTTTCATGAAGCGGAACGTCTTGGCCCACTCGGCCGCAACGCCGTCGGGGTTGTACAGCACGACGAGCAGGATCGCGATGCCGGTGATCAGTTGGGTGTACGCACCGACGCCAGCCCACGTTGACTCGAGGACTTCCTGGTTGAAGCCGGCGGTGGACATCATTGCCCCGACGAACGCGCCCAACACATAGCCGACGCCACCGATGAGAGCGAGTCCGACGTACGTGATCGACGTGAAGTTGTCGAACGACCGGTAGCTGATCGACGTCAGGCGGAACGCGAGCAGGATGCCGCCGAGCGCAGCGATCGCCGACGCGAACGCGAACGCGAACAATTTGGCAGCAATGATGTTGATGCCGAGCGCAGCCGCTGCCCGCTCGTTCGTTCGGACCGCGATCAGACGGCGGCCGCTCCTGCCGCGGCGCACGTTCGCCACCACAATCACCGTGAGCAGGGCCATGGCGAGGACGAAGATGCCGTATCTCTCGGGGTGCCGGATCGCACTGATGTCGAACCCGAACAGGCTCGGATTCCCGACTGGCGTGCCCCGAACCCCACCGGTGTAGTTGCCGTTGTTGAACAACATCAGCTCGACCGCCGTGCCGAGCCCGAGCGTGACGATCGCGAGGTTGATCCCACGCGTGCGCACGGCGGGCAGTGCGAAGAGCAGGCCCAGCGGGATAGCTGCGGCGACGCCGGCGACGAGCCCGACGAGGAATGGGATCTCGTACACCGCCACGAGTCGACCGGCGACCCATGCGCCGAATCCGGCCATCGCGTACTGGCCGAGTGACAGCTGCCCGGCATACCCGGTGACGACCACGATCGACAGCATCACGATCGAGGCGCACAACGTCACCGTCAACGCGTCGATCCACTTCGTGTCCTTGGTGAGCATGAGGAACACGACGGCGCCACACAGAAAGACCGTCCAGTCCCATGACATCCGGCCGTTGCCGATCGACGGGAGCTTGCGGAGGAACTGGTCGCGCAGTGGGATCGAACGACCTCCCAATACCAGCACCACGATGATCACGAGAAAGGGAAGTGACTGGCCGACACCCTGCTGATCCCAGAAACGACTGATGAGCGTCTGGCCGACGCCGAGCAGAAACCCGGCGAGCGTCGCAATCGGGAACGACCTGAAATCGGCGACCAGCGCCGCGGCGAGCGCGGCGAGGACCAGACTGGTCATCGCCGTGACCTGCAGCGTGATGATCGGGACGACGAGGATGCCGCCGATGCACGCCACCGCCGAGCCGAGCGACCAGTTGAGGACGGCGATCTTGTTGGGTGACACACCGACGGCGGCAGCGGAGCGCTCGCTCTCGGACACTGCTTCGGTCTGGATTCCGAACTGTGAAGAGCGGTACAGCAGCCACAAGAGGAAGGCCGAGGCACAGCCGATCGCCAACAGGATCAGGCGGTCGACCGTGATGCTCACGTCGCCGTAGAGGGTGACCCGACTGGTCGGCAACTGACTCGGTACCTGCCGCGGCTTCGAGCCGTAACGGATGACGACGCCGGCCTGCACGGTGATGAGCACGCCGAGCGTCGCGAGCAACTGCACGAGGGTGCTCGCCCGCTTGCGCTGCAGTGGCCGCAGCACGAGCCAGTGCGTGAGGGCGCCGAGCGTGGTGGACAGCAGGACGCCACAGACGGAGGCGAACCAGAAGTTGTGGCCGCGCTCGTACTGCAGCTCGTACTGCAGGAAGACACCCGCGATCGCCGTCGCACCGAGCGAGAAGTTGAGCACCCCGGTGCCACGGAAGATGACGATCAGACCTTGGGAGGCAAATGCGTAGAGCGCGCCGATGCCGCATCCGAGCAGCGCAAACCTAATGACTTCGTTCATGATCTGGGTCTTCCCCCGGTGGACGTTTCCGCCGACTCCCCGAGCCGACGAAGCTACCTTAACGCACTTTCAGGTGATGATGCTATTGGAGGTCGCGACGGTGTACATTGCTGCCACGGGCACCGGGGGTGCTCGCTTACTTTCCAAAGGGGGAGAACATGAAGATGTTCAAGAATTCCATTGCATTGGTCGCAGTACTCGGCCTCGCCGTGACAGCGTGCGGCGACGACGGCGGCGGCGGTACGTCGACCGACGAGTCGTCCGCCACTACCGCCGAAACGACCGGCGAAACGACCGGCGAAGCGACCGGCGAAACGACCGGCGAAGCGACCGGCGAGCCGATCAAGCTGATGACGGTCACGACACTCAACGCCAATGGTCCGACGTACGAAAACATCGCGATCACGGCGAACCTGGCTGCCGACTTCATCAACTCGAACGGCGGCATCAACGGTCGGCCGATCGAGGTCGAGGTCTGCGACGAGCAGTTCGACCCCGCCATCGCTGCTGGTTGCGCACGTCAGGCGGTCGAGAGCGGTGCTGTCTCGGTCGTCGGCTCGTTCACCTACTTTGCAGAAGCCATCGTGCCGGTGATTGCCGAGTCCGACATCACGTGGTTCGGGTTCTGCTGCTCGATCACGCCGTCGGAACTCTCCAACCCTTACTCCTTCCCGCTCGGCAACCAGCCGATGTATGCAGTAGGTGAGGTGAAGCGTGCCGTGGAAGATGGCTGTGTGAACATCAACGCCGTCATCGTCGACGGTGGCGAGGCGGTATTCCGTCCTCCGATGGAAAACGCCATGAAGGCGTACGGGCGAGAATTCGGCGAGGTGGTCCTCACGCCCGCCGTATCGCAGGACTTCTCCGCTGACGTAGCCCGGGCAATCAACGGTGCTGACTGCATCGTGACCGTGATGTCCGAGACGCCGTACCTCACGTGGAACACAGCGTGGGCCCAGGCCGAGACCGACGTGAAGCTGTACGGAATCCAAGGAAACCTCAACGCCATCTCGGCGAAGGGAGCCGAAGAGGCCACTGACGGCAGCATCATCGCTGGCATGTACCCCGACATCATGACCGCACCGTGGGACGATTACCGAGCGGCGCTCGACGCGGCCGGAATCGACCAAGAGGCGAACGACTTCAACAGCCTCGGCGGCATGGGCACATGGGCCGGATACATGGCCTTCGCTCAGATCGCCTCAGGAATCGAAGGTGAAGTCACCGCACTATCGTTCTTCGAGGCTGCCAACAACACCTCGAATCTCGACCTCGGCGGCATGGTGCCGGTGCTCGACTTCACCCAGGAGTGGACCGACGGGATCCCGGGCTACAACCGCCTGTTCAACCGCAGCGTGGTGTTCAGCCAACTCGAGAACGGCAAGGTCGTACCGCTCGACAACAATTTCGTTGACGTTAGCGACCTCGCGCTCGGCGTGCTACAGAACTGACTCGGACACGACACGAGCCGGCTCCGCCAATCCACTACGGATCGGCGGAGCCGGCTCGTTCGCGTTTTGGCGCCAGTACTCAGCCGAGGGAGCGACGTTCAGCCGACGGCGCGACCGGCGTCGTCCCAGTACCGGGCGCGCACGGCCTTCTTGTCGAGCTTGCCTACGGCGGTGATCGGCAGCGTGTCGACGTAGTCGATCGATTTCGGCGACTGCTGCGAGCCCTTCGCCTGCTTGACCATGGCCTGCAGTTCCCGGGTGAGATCCTCAGACGGCGTCTCACCGGGTTGGAGCACCACAACGGCCTTGACGGCTTCGCCCCACTTGGGATCGGGCACACCAATGACCATCACGGTGTTGACCGCAAGGTGCTGGCTGATCACGTCTTCGACCTCGCGGGGGAACACGTTGAACCCGCCCGTGATCACCATGTCCTTGGTGCGGTCGACGATGTACAGGAAACCGTCGTCGTCGAAACGACCGATGTCGCCGGTGTGCAACCAGCCGCTCGAGAGTGCCTCGGCGGTCTCGTCGGGCAGGCCCTTGTAGCCCGTCATCACGAGCGGGCCGCGTACACAGATCTCCCCTGACTCGCCGGGACCGACCGGTTCGTCGTCGCCGTCGAGCAGGGTGACGTGCATCCAAGGAACGGGGCGGCCGCACGACGCCAGCCGCTCGGGCTTGGCGAGGTCGTGCTCGGCCTTCTTCAGGTGAGTGATAACCATCGGCGCTTCCGTCTGGCCGAAGAACTGGAAGAAGATCGGCCCCCAGTGCCCGATCGCGTCGGCCAGCTTGGTCGGGCTCATCGGTGATGCCCCGTAGAGGATTGTCTCCATCGACGACATGTCTGCGGTCTCGTACCGGGGATGGCCCTGGAGCGCGTAGAGCATCACCGGGACGAGCATGCAGCACGTGATGCGGTGCTGCGCGACGAGGTCGAAGAACGCGTCGGGGCTGAACGACTCCATCACGTAGAACGCCCCGCCCGACAGCAGCACCGGCGCCACGACCGACAGGGCGGCGTGCGACAGGGGCGTCGGCAGCGCGATCCGGATCTCGTCGGGGAACTCCCACTCCGACATCTGAATCCAGGTCATCGACTGCCACACGCGGTGGCTCATGAGGACACCCTTCGGGCGACCGGTCGTACCGCCGGTGTATATCACGGTGCACAGATCGTCGAGGTGGACGTCCGGCGCGACGAGCGGTTCCGGAGCGAATCGATCGGCGAGTTCCATGAAGTCGTGACCGACTTGATTGTGACCAAACCCAAGGAGAATCAGGTCGGGAAACCGGGCGCGCAAATCGCTCGCGCGATCGGCGAACATCTCGCTGTCAAACACCAGGCAGTCAATCTCGGCGTCCTCCACGGCGAAGGCGTGGTCACTGAGGGACCCCATTGGATGCAGCGGTGTGAGGATGCACCCGTTGACCAGCGTCGCGAACGCGTTCAGGAGCACCTCGGGTCGGTTCTTGGAGAGGATCGCCAGACGGCTACCCCGCCCTACGCCGACCGAGCGCATCGCCTGCACCATCTGACTCGTGCGGTCGCTCGCCTCGGCGTAGGAGAGGACCCGATCATCAGTGAAGATGCACGGGTCGCTCCGGCGGCCGGCAAGCGCTCGGACGACGAGATGCGGCAGCAGTGGTTGCTCGTGGAGGACCGGAGTCATTGTCGGGTCGCGACTCAGTTGACAACTTGGCTGACGATGAGTGCGATGAGACCGATCGTCATCAGCACCATCACGAGCGCGGCGGCGCCGTCGCGGGCAGCGGAGCGCTGCTCGACCTGGTCGAGCGCAGGCGGAATGATGTCTTCGTTTTTGAGTTGATAGGCCATGTTCGAAACCCCCGGATCGATATTGCAGTACCTTAGTTTATGTTAACCTAACCGATTTAATGGGTACGAACGAGACTGAACGAACCGCCGAACTGCGTCGATTGCTCGAGGCGTTCATGGACGAACACATCTACCCAAACGAGGAGCGCTTCTACCGCGAGTCAATGGAACTTGGGCCGTGGGCGGTCTGGCCGGTCGTCGAAGAACTCAAGCCGATCGCCCGTCAGGCCGGCCTCTGGAATCTGTTCCTCCCCGACAGCGAGCTCGGCGCCGGACTAACGAACCTCGAATATGCGCCGCTGTGCGAAGTGATGGGTCGCTCACATCTGGCGCCTGAGGTGTTCAACTGCGCCGCGCCCGACACCGGCAACATGGAGACCCTTGTGCGGTACGGCACGCCCGAACAGCAGCAGCGGTGGTTGACGCCGTTACTCGACGGCGAGATCCGTTCGGCGTTCGCGATGACCGAACCAGACGTCGCTTCCAGCGATGCGACCAACATCGAGTGCTCGATCGTGCGCACCTCCGAGCGTGGTGTCGACGAATACGTCGTCAACGGGCGCAAGTGGTACACGACCAACGCCACGCACCCGCACTGCGAGATCTTCATCCTGATGGGCAAGTCCGATCCCGACAATCCCGACCGTCATCGCCAGCAGTCGATGATCCTCATCCCACGTGAAACTCCCGGCGTCGAGGTGCTGCGGCCGTTGCCGGTCTTCAACTTCTACGGCATGCCCGATCGCGCCTCGGAGGTACAGTTCACAGATGTGTACCTGCCAGCTGCCAACATGCTGTTGGGTGAGGGCCGCGGCTTCGAGATCGCGCAGGGACGGCTCGGTCCGGGCCGGATCCACCACTGCATGCGCCTCGTCGGACTGGCCGAGCGAGCCCTCGAGCTGATGTGCCGGCGCACACAACACCGGGTCGCCTTCGGTCGACCCATCGCCGAGCACGGCGTCACCCTCGAGCGGATCGCCGAGGCGCGCATCGCCATCGATCAGACCCGCCTACTCACGCTCGAGACGGCGCGGCTGATGGACACTGTCGGCAACAAAGAAGCACGGCGAGAGATCGCGATGATCAAGATTGCTGCTCCGGCGATGGCGTGCAAGGTCGTTGACTGGGCGATCCAGGCCTTCGGCGGCGCAGGGACGAATAACGACTTCGGTCTCGCCGCGATGTACGCGACGGCGCGCCTGCTGCGACTCGCCGACGGTCCCGACGAGGTACACCGAGCCCAGCTGGGCCGTCTCGAGCTGAAGCGCCATGCCCATCTCGGCCCGGTCGAACCAAGAGCGCCGTATGCCCCGAGCTGGTAGTCCACGGGACGTAGCCGTGAGCGCCCAGGGTGGTGAGGTGTTGTGGACGCCCAAACTCGACGGCACGAGTGCACTCGAACAATTCGCGGCGGCCCACGGACACGCCGACTACGAGTCGCTCTGGACATGGTCGGTCACCGACCTGGAGGGGTTCTGGGCCGCCGTCTGGGACTGGTGCGACGTGCTCGGCGGTTACGAGCGCGTCCTCTCCTCGCATGAGATGCCGGGCGCCCGCTGGTTCGAAGGCGCCGAGCTCAACTACGCAGAGCACGCGCTGCGCGGTGCCGGAGGCATCATTGGCCGGTCGCAGACCCGCGGCCGAGTCGAGCTCTCGGCCGACGAACTGCGCCAGCAGGTCGCAGCGTGTCGTACCGGCCTCCACCGACTCGGTGTCGGTGTCGGTGACCGTGTCGTGGCGTACCTGCCGAACATCCCCGAGACGATCGTCGCCTTCCTCGCGACGGCCAGTGTCGGGGCGATCTGGTCGTCGGCGGGGCCCGAGCTCGGGCCGCAGGCCGTGATCGACCGGTTCGGTCAGGTCGAGCCGAAGGTGTTGTTCACCGTCGACGGCTACGTCTACGGCGATCGAACGATCGACCGGTCAGCCGTGGTTGCCGCGATCACGGCCGGTCTACCCACGGTCGAACACGTCGTCACGGTGCCCTACCTCGGCTCACAGGGCAACTGGAGCGATCTGCTCGCCGAGCCAGGACCACTCGAGTTCGTCAAGGTGCCGTTCGACCACCCACTCCACGTGCTCTTCAGTTCGGGCACGACGGGCCTACCGAAGGCGATCGTGCATAGCCACACCGGCATCATCGTCGAGCACCTCAAACTCCTGACGTTCCATTTCGACCTCCGCCCAAAAGATCGGCTGCTGTGGTACAGCACGACGGGCTGGATGATGTGGAACGTCCTGGTGTCTGGACTGCTCACCGGCGCCACAATAGTTACGCTCGACGGTGATCCCGTCAGCGAGCAGACGCGTTCGATGTGGCGTGTCGTCGCCGAGGAATCGGTCACGTACTTCGGAACGTCTGCACCGTTCATCATGAATTCCCGGCGCGTCGGCGTCGAGCCGGGTGCCGAGTTCGACCTCTCCGCACTCCGCGCCGTGGGCTCCACGGGAGCACCGCTACCGGTCGATGGATTCCGTTGGGTGTACAAACACGTCAAGGGCGACCTACTCCTGTCTTCTTCGAGCGGCGGCACCGAGATCTGCTCCGGATTCGTCGGCGGGAACCCCACGTCGCCGGTGCGGGCCGGTGAGATCAGCGATCGCTACCTCGGAGCCGCGGTGGAAGCCGTCGACCACGAGTTGATCGTGACCGAGCCGATGCCCTCGATGCCGATCCGCTTCTGGGCCGACGACGACGGTTCGCGCTACCGCGAGGAGTATTTCAGTGAGCGTCCGGGCGTCTGGACCCACGGCGACCAGCTCGAGTTCACGCCGTCGGGTGGGCTCATTATCAGCGGACGGTCCGACGCCACGCTCAACCGGGGTGGCGTGCGTATCGGCACCCCGGAGGTCTATCGAGTCGTCGAGGGGGTGCCATGGGTGACCAATTCACTGATCGTCCACCACGAGGACGGCGATCGGTTGGTCCTGTTCGTCTCGACCGACGGAACGATCGCCGAGCGTGAGGTCTCGAGCGAGTTGAAGCAGGCGCTTCGAGTTCAGCTCTCACCGCGCCACGTGCCCAACGAGGTGTACGTCGTCGCGTCGATCCCGATCACGCTGACGGGCAAGAAGCTCGAGGTCCCGGTGAAGAAGATTCTCGCCGGTGCGGATCCGAGCACCGTGGCGCATCGCTCTGCGCTCAGCGATCCTGGGTCGCTCGACGCAATCGTCGAGGTGGCAGCAGCGCGGAATCGACGGTTGCGGTGGGACGAGGCGTCCCGGGCGTTCACCGGCCACGATGCCCCGCGCCCAGTGTCGCAGCGACGCGAGGAATTGCTTGAGATCGCTGCCGAAAGGTTCGCCAAAGAGGGGTTCGCGGTCGTCACCGTCGACGGCCTCGGCGCAGCTGCAGGTGTCTCCGGTCCTGCGCTCTACCACCACTTCGAGAACAAGGAGGCAATGCTCGGTGAGATGCTCGTCGGTACCAGCCATCACCTGCTCGCGGGCGCCCGGATGCTGCGTGACACGGTCACACCCGACCGCCTGCTCGAAGAGCTGATCGCGGCGCGCGTGGACTTCGCTGTCGACCACCGTGCGCTGGTCTCTGTCATGTACCGCGATCTCAACAGCGCGACGGCCGACGATCAGGAGCGTGTGCGGGTGTTGCAGCGGCAGTACCTCGAGATCTGGATCTACGCAGTCATCGGCCGCCGACCGGACCTCGCGCCAGCGATCGCCCGGCCGGCCGTGCACGCCGTGATGAGCTTGATCAGCTCCACTCCATTCAGCCCGCGCACCCCGCTCACCACCATGGTCCCACTCCTGCGGGCGATGGCGGCTGCCGCTATCGACGCGATCGTGGCCGGCGAGCCGAAACCGTGACACTGCCTCGGTTCCAGCGCTCGGTGCGACGATCGCCTGCACGCGTCGCCTCAGAGCGCAGTGCGCCAGACCATCGCCGCCCTCGATATTCGCGTCGACGCGGCAGCGTCGAAACCTCAGGTGGTTTACAGGCATTTGTAGCAAACCTGAGCACTCGCCGTGCGGTAGGAGCCGCACATAATGGGAGCGCCATAATTCGGCCTTCCGAGCCGGGCATTGGCGCAGAGCGGCATCCGGGCCGGACGACTCGACCGGGCTATACGAGAAGTACTGCGAGTACCGTCTCGAGGTCACTCCGGTCGCCCCCGTCGGACCAGCACGGGTGTGCATCATCGTGGAACGCTCGGCTCGCAGCGGTCAGCCGCTTTTGATCCTTCTTCGTCATCGCCTCTGCCCACTGTTCCAACTTCGGATCTCGTGCTGCGCACCTCAAGAGGGTGGCGAGATCCCGATCGTGCTTCTCCTTGTCGAAACGTGAGGCGGATACGATCACGGGCTCCGCACGCTTGACCGCCTGCGTGGCGCCCGGCGCTTGAACGACGCGTCCCTTTCCGGTCTCGACCGGGTCGGCTCCGAGGCCGTCGGGCGCGAGGAGGTCGATCTTGGCGTCGCGCTTCATGAATCTGACGATTCCCTCTGGCGACTGTGCTGAGTCGAAGCCGTCGGCGACCAGCGCATTGACGACGTCTCGTAGGGCGTTGCGGGTAAACGTGCGGACATCGACGACGATGTCTCCGTCATCGGTTGCCCGCGGCAGTTCGACACCCCAGACGGTGGCGTGGATCGCAACCATCTGCCCGCCGACGACCGCCCATGTCTGGGTGTTGGTGGATGCGACCAGCCGGGCAATCGCCGTCCACGTCTCGTACGCGGCCGGGTGCAGCCCGCTGAAGTCGACGGTGATCGTCATGAGACGACTCGGAGCGCCTCGGCGGCGGCGCGTGTGTCGGCGGCATCGAGCAGATCGAGCACGGCAACGATCGGGGGCATGAACTTGTCTTGGAACTCGATCGGGTCGTCGACGATGCGAAGCACGACGTTCAGATCGTCGGCATCGGGGTTGGCGCGATAGTCGGCGCGGAACGCGTCAGCGTCCTGAGCGCTGATGTACATGTCTCTTTGCTTGGGTCGTCCGATGCCGGCACCGTGATGGATCGCAGCACGGGCGCCACCGTGGCGGACACGCGGGTCGTCGCCGATGCGGCCGTCGAAGGCCGGGAGAATCCGGACCCGTTCGTTTCGGCTTCGTCGCCGCACGAGGCGAGCGAGGTCGATGGCCTCATCGATGCCGGCGGGGGGTTCAGCGTCGAGCACCCGCTGCCACGCGGCTCGTTCCGTGAGTGGCCGACCTCGCCGCGGCCTCAGGATGCGGTATCGGTGAAGGGAATCGGGGTCGATGGCCCAGCTCCGACCGAAGCGCTTTGCATCCAGTTCGCCGGCGTCGATGAGTCGGCCCACCTGCACATGGGAGACGCCGAGCGCGTCGGCAGCCTGGTCGACACTGAGTTGGGCCATACACACATGGTAGAGATAATACGTTAGGTATGCAACGTATTATACTAGGGACGTGAGTTGGCGAGTCGACGCCACTCAACGGTTGGCTGTCATTCGGCGAGGTCTCGCTTGCCAGCAATTTGTCCGCGAAATGTCCGCGAACGGGACGAAATCAGCGGGAATCAGACGACATCAACCAATGCGAGCGACCGTCGAAAAGCCTGCCTGACCAGGCCAAACGTCACCCAACGGTACTCGACGAGAACTCCAGATACCGGAGTTCAAGTCCCATCTTCGACACTCAAGACCGCAGGCTCCACGGCCTGCGGTTTTGTACTTTTTCGGGCCACTTTGCGACTGGCCCCTTGCGAATGACGCGCAAGCGTTCACGTTCCGCCGACCGTTACGGTCGCATTTCCTGACACGTTCTGGGCTAAACCTATGGCCACGCGTTGCGGACACCGATTGGTGACCGCCTGCGATCAACGAGGAGGTCTGTAGTGACGAGTTGGCTTGCGAGTCCGTTGAGGACGTTGTCGGACGTGGAACAGTTCGAGTCAGAGATGCCGCTGCAGCAGCGGCTGCCTGGTGACAGCGTGTACGACGTTCTGGTCCGAGCGGCCGATGAGCACAGCGATCGGATTGCGCTGACGATGGTGATGACCGGAGATGACGACGAACGTCCTCGTCGCGTGAGCTATCCGGAGTTGTTGGGGCTCGTTCGCCAGACCGCCAACTTGCTGTCTGGTCTCGGCGGTGAGCGACCCGGCGTGGCGTTCATGCTGCCGACGCTCATCGAGACACATGCTGTCCTCTGGGCGGC
>JBNMOS010000100.1:0-12068 GCA_051275435.1 Ilumatobacter sp. | reverse complement strand
CTCGCGTACGAGTTCATGGGCGTGGTCACCAACCTGCTCGGCGGCTGGGTGGGCTCACGGACAGGGCTCGGCGTCACGCTCCGGGCCGGCCTGGCGCTCCAGGTCGTTGCGCTCATCGCGCTGACGTTCCAACAGGTGTCGTGGGCCGAGTGGATATCGGTCGTGTTCGTGATGGCCGTGCAGGCACTGTCGGGCATCGCGAAAGACCTGACGAAGATGAGTTCGAAGAGTGCCGTGAAGTTCGTTGCCGGATCCGAAGACGGCGCGCTGTTCAGGCTTGTCGCCATTCTCACCGGATCAAAGAACGCTCTGAAGGGCGTCGGGTTCTTCATCGGTGCCGCTCTGCTCCCATCAATCGGTTTCGATGCTGCGCTCTGGGTGCTGGCCAGCCTCGTCGCCGTAGCGCTGGCAGCCGTGATGTTGATGCTCAACGAAGACATCGGGAAGTCGAAGCGCAAAGCACCGCTGCGCTCGATTCTGACGAAGTCGGCCGGCGTCAACCGTTTGGCCGCAGCCCGGATCTTTCTCTTTGCGTCCCGCGACATCTGGTTCGTCGTGGCGCTTCCCGTCTTCCTCGAGACCGAACTCGACTGGTCGTTCTACGGCATCGGCGGGTTCCTCGCCGCGTGGATAATCGGCTATGGCGCTGTGCAGTCGATCGCACCCCGCCTCCTTCGCTCCAGCACCAGCGACATCCATGCTGCTCGAACTTGGTCACTGGCGCTCGGCGTTGTTGCTGCCGCAATCGCCGGGCTGGTTGCCGCTGACGTTGCCGTCACGGCTGCGATCGTGATCGGGCTCGTCGTGTTCGGCATCGTCTTTGCCGTCAACTCATCACTGCACTCGTACCTGATCCTTGCGTACGCCGACGACGACGCCGTCGCCACCGATGTCGGCTTCTACTACTCGGCCAATGCCGTCGGGCGGCTCGTCGGCACCTTGCTCTCGGGCCTGCTCTATTTGTGGGGCGGGCTGCCGGTTGCGCTCTGGGGTGCCACCGCATTCGTAGCAATCACCTGGCTCTTGACCCTGCGCCTGCCCGATCTCGACAACACCCCATCACCGACAATCACCACCCCGACCATTTCGTGATTTGTTTGCGCACTGTGTGCGCAAACAAATCACGCAACCGCTGATGGGCCGGGTGGGAAGAGGGTCGGGATGATGGCCCGAGCAATCAGGGCACCGACCAGTTGTGCAGCGATAAAGCCGGGGGCCGACGAAGGAGCGATGCCGGCGAACGTGTCGCTCAAAATTCGGGCGACGGACACCATCGGGTTGGCGAAACTCGTCGACGACGTGAAAAAATAGGCGGCGCCAATCCACACACCAACCGCGACAGCGACCACATGCGGCTTACCCAGCCGAGTCGCCCCATGGATCACGAGGAGTAACCCGATCATCGCGATGACTTCCGACAGCAGTTCTGCTGCAGTGTTGCGATCCTTCTGCGACAGGAAGATGGCGCCACGCCCCGTCTGTTCCGAAAACATCAGGTTGGCGAGCACCGCACCGACGCAGCCACCGAGCACTTGCGCTCCGACGTAGCTCGCTGCCTCAGTGTTGTTCATGCGGCCAAGCAGGCGTTCCACGAGCGTGACGGCTGGGTTGAAATGTGCGCCGGACACGGTCGCGAACATGATGATCAGGCCAATGAGTGCGCCCGCGGTCGCTGCGGAGTTCTCAAGGAGCTGCAACCCGACATCGGTCGGCGACAGCGTCTCGGCCATGATTCCCGACCCGATCACGGCGATCACCAGAAACGCGCTCCCAATGCCTTCAGCGAGAAGTCGGGTCGACAGTGGGGGAGGAGCGGTACTCATGAGCGAGCCGCATCGTACCGGATTGCATCGACACCCATCAATATGACGTCGGCTACCTCTCCCGAAATGGAGACCATTCCTACGCGCTGATGAGCTGGAACAGCCTCAGTTTTGGGTCGAGGGGCCCCATCAGCCGAATTAGAGACCATTACTGCGCACTGGCGAGGAGAACCAGTCTCAGTTTGGGTGAGTTGGGGTGTGGTGAGTTGGGGCTGGCGTGAGCGGTGGGTTGGGGCTGGAGTGCAACGAGCCCAGAAGGCTGACCTCGTATAGTGATCTGTGATGACCGATCAATCAGCAGACTGTTGTGATGGGGCGAGCCTGCAGCTCAATGCGGCCGACGCATCGGTGCTCGCCACTCGGCTCGGGGCGCTGGCGGATCCGGTTCGGCTCCAGATCTTGTCGATGATCTCCACATCGCCGGCGGGCGAAGTGTGCGCCTGCGATTTCGTCGACCCGATTGGCAAGTCGCAACCCACGGTGTCGCACCACCTCAAAGTCCTCGCCGAGGCCGGATTGATCGACGGCGACAAGCGGGGCCGATGGATCTGGTACCGGCTGGCGCCCGGCGCGATCAACGCCACAACGGCAGCCCTCCTCGACGCCACCTCCTGACATGTGCGGTCGGTTCGTCTCCACCAGCACCCCCGACGCCATCGCGTCTTACTTCGATGCGACAACAAACATCGAATCGCTCGGCCAGAACTTCAACGTCGCACCGACCCACGACATCTACGGTGTTGTTGCTGACCCGGCCGGCAACAAGACCGTCCAGGCGTTTCACTGGGGACTGATTCCGAGTTGGGCGAAGGAACGCAAGATCGGCGCCAAGATGATCAACGCCCGGTCTGAGACGATCACCGAGAAGCCATCGTTTCGCGGCCTCGTCAAGAAAAAGCGGGTCATCATCCCGATGGACGGCTTCTACGAATGGAAGCCCGGCTCGCCGGACGGCCCGCTGAACAGCAAGGGCAAGCCGCTCAAGCAGCCGATGTTTATCGAGCGCATCGACGGCAAACCACTCGCCGTCGCAGGGCTCTGGTCGGCCTGGAAAGACCCAGCAGACCCCGAACAACGATGGCTGCACAGCGCCACAGTGATCACCACCGAAGCCAACACCGACATGTCGGTCGTCCATGACCGGATGCCGGTCCTGGTTCCACCGGACCGCTGGGAAGAGTGGCTCGACCCGAGCAACGCCGACATCGAGTCACTCAGCGACCTGTTCACCGCCCGCAATGACGGCGTCCTGCGCCTCTATGACGTGAGTACCGACGTCAACAGCGTCCGCAACAACACCGCCGACCTCACCACCCCAATCGCAGGTTGACGGTGTCACGCTTTGGTCTGACCAAAGTGTGACACGACCCTCCAGATGTGGCCGATGTCAGGTTGAGAGTTCGGCTCTGATGGCTGCTGCCCACGCATCGAGGTCGGAACGCTCGACGCTTGCAGCAGCGTGAGCGAATGACAGCTCACTCATTTCGTTGGTGGGGATCAGATGAATGTGGGCGTGCGGCACTTCGTAGCCGGCGATAATCATGCCGACCTTCTCGCATCCGAACGCCCGCTGCTGCGCCTGAGCAATAGTGCGACTCACGTCGAACATGTGGGCGTTCAGCTCGGGGGACGCGTCGATCCAGTGGTCAATCTCTTCGATCGGCACCACGAGCACGTGGCCGGCCGTAATCGGGTTGATCGACATGAACGCCACGCACTGTTCGTCGCGCCAGACGAACGTGCCAGGAATGTCGCCGTTGATGATCATGGTGAAGACAGTGCTCATACGTCGGCCACAGTACGCGCCACGTACGATGGAGCTGTGACCGACCATCAACCAACATCGGCCATCCCCGACGCAGAGGCAGCCGAAGCCGGCCTGTTCGACAACCTCTGGACGGTCCCGAACCTCTTCACCCTGGCCCGCCTGCTGTGCCTGCCGCTCTTCCTCTGGCTCCTTTTCAGCAAGGACAACCGAGCCGGAGCAGCATGGATGCTCGTCGCACTCGGATCGACCGACTGGATCGACGGCTACATCGCACGCCGGTTCAACCAGGTCAGCGAATTCGGCAAGATGTTCGATCCGACCGTCGACCGACTTTTCTTCTTCGTCTCCGTCATAGCGATCATCATCGATGGCTCGATTCCGCTCTGGTTCGCCCTGGCAGTGCTCTTCCGCGAAGTTGCAGTTGGGCTGATGATGACCATTGCGACACTGTTCTTCGAGATGGAACGGTTCGACGTCACCTGGTGGGGTAAGACCGCCACGTTCCTCCTTATGGGAGCCGTTCCGAGCTTCCTGATCGGCAACGCAGACGTCTTCGAGTCCGGCTTCTTCAGCGTCATGGCATGGCTGGCTGGCATCCCGGGACTCGCTTTGAGCTACTGGACCGGCATCAGTTACATCCCTCAGGTCCGCAAAGGCATCGCCGAAGGTCGCGCACATCGTGCCGATCGTGTTCCTTCTGCACCCTGATTCTCGCTACTGTGGGGACTGTGAACATTCCCGCTGACCTCCGCTACTCGTCTGACCACGAATGGATTCGCCAAGATGGCAACATCGTCACGATCGGGATCACCGAGTTCGCTCAGGATTCTCTCGGTGACGTGGTCTTCGTCGAGGCCCCCGAGGCCGCAAGCGTGGTCGCCGTCGGTGACTCATTCACCGAGGTCGAGAGCACCAAGTCTGTCAGCGACATCTATGCGCCGGTGTCCGGCACAATTGTCGCGATCAACGAGAAGCTCGAGGACACCCCCGAACTCCTCAACAGTGATCCTTACGGTGACGGTTGGCTCTGCTCGATCGAAATGAGCGACCCCTCTCAGCTCGAAGGCTTGATGGACGCCGATGGCTATCGTGCGCTCACAGAAGGCTGACACCCATGAGTACCTACGTGTTCTGCAACCAGTGCGGCCACCGCAACCCACCTGAGAGCGCTTTTTGCTCGAGTTGTGGCGAACCGTTGGACTCCTTAAACGATCGCACTATCACCCTCTCGGCGATCGATCCGCTGCAAGACGCCCCTGGCCCCGACGACGACCTCGTTATCCCGGTTGGCGAGCTACCCCACGAGATCGGCGTTCTGATCGTTCGTGCCGGAGCACAGGCTGGCGCTCGCTTTGCGCTCGACGAGACCACCACGAAGCTCGGTCGCCACCCCGACAGTGAGATCAGCCTCGACGACATCACGGTCTCTCGACGTCATGCTGAGATCGAACGAACTCCCGACGGCTACGTTGCGAGCGACGCTGGTTCTCTGAACGGCACCTACGTCAACCAGGAACGCATCGACAGGATGTTGCTCCGTCATGGCGATGAACTGCAGATCGGCAAATTCCGGCTCGTGTTCTTCGAGCGTCATGATGGCTGAGCAAAAGATCCCAAGCGCTTCGATGTCCCACCTCTCGATTGGTGAGGTGCTCGCACTCCTCCTCGAGGAGTTCCCCGACGTCACCATTTCAAAGATTCGTTTCCTCGAGAGTCAAGGCCTGATCGACCCTGAGCGAACTCCATCCGGCTACCGCAAGTTTTACGACGACGATGTCGAGCTGCTCCGATGCATTTTGCGCGAGCAACGAGAAAACTACCTACCGCTGCGCGTTATCAAGGATCGCCTCGACTCAGGCGAGATCGACCCAACCACTGAGATCCCGCGCCCACGCGGTATCAAGAACATGCCCGACGATGCCGCGGCGAATGCGCAGGTCGTTACCACCGCCACGGGCGCCAGCGCGCTCTTCGCACGCACCGCCGATTCCGAAGATTCAGCACAAGGACCCAGCGGTTATGCCGCACCGGTTGCCGACGCAACCGGAGTTGGCGAATCAGTGGATGTCGAGCCGCACATCCTTGAACCGGACCCAACTCCGGTGACCGCACCGTCGCCGCCGACGCCATCGGCGACAATTCCGGCCCCTGATCTCCTTCCTGGCGTCGTGCTCACCAAAGCCGAGCTGTGCTCGATGGCTGGCCTCGATGCAGCCGAATTCGAGAACCTTGAGTCGTACGGACTGATCACCTCTCTCCGAGGTTCCAGTGGGATGTACGGCGAAGGCGCACTCGACATCGCCCGAGTGTCCAAGCAGTTCCTCGACGCCGGTGCCGATGCCCGCCACCTCCGAGGATGGAAGGTTGCTGCAGACCGCGAAGTCGGCCTGTTCGAGCAAATGATCCAGCCACTTCTTCGCCAACGCAATCCGCAGGCCACCGGTCAGGCTCGCCAGCACCTCGTCGATCTCGATCAGCTTGGCGGGAAGCTTCGCGACGCATTGATGCAAGCTGCGATGCGCCAGCACTTCGAAGACTGAGTATCGTCAACCGTGTGATCCCTCTTGAGCTCGTTGGCGTCCGTGTCGAAGTGCCGGCGAACACGCCGATGATGTTGTTGCGCGAACAGGGCGGCAAGCATCGCCTTCTACCGATCTACATCGGAACGCCCGAGGCATCAGCAATCCACTATGCGCTCGAAGGTGTTCAGCCGCCTCGTCCGCTCACTCACGATCTGTTCCTCGTCACACTCGGCGAACTCGGCGCGTCGGTCACAAAGATCGTCGTCACTGCGATGATCGATCGAACATTCCACGCCGAAGTACATCTGTCATCTGCGACGGGGGAGAAGGTCATCTCGTGCCGTCCCTCCGACGCCGTGGCATTGGCAGTTCGGTGCGATGCACCCTTGTTTGCCAGCGACGAACTGATGGACGCCGAAGCACAAGACGCTCCGGCCGAGCCTGAAACAGACGCCGCCGAAATCATCGACGACTTCAAAGATTTCCTCGACACCGTCAGCCCCGAAGACTTCGAAGCCTGAACGGTTGCGCCCTGCTGGGCAGCGCGATCACCACCGAGTCGAGCGCATCAACTGCGTCGCGTTCAGCAAACTCTCAATCAATGGTTGACGGTTGAGTGTCGGGTGCGTAGAGTCATGCATCTCACAGAGCTGTAACTACCCGTTTGTGGTGCCGCCGCGTGAGTTTCGACAACCACCGGCACACCGTGTCGCCTGTCGGGATCAACGAACCGGAGGCAGAACCATGGACGACGCACGACTCAACGATCAACAGCTCGCGAAAGCGCTCGGCTACAGCGGTACGCAGACGGCCACCGTCGTCGGCATCTCCTACCGCCAGCTCGACTACTGGGCCCGAACCGACCTGATCCGCCCATCGCTGAGCGATGCCAGCGGCAGCGGTAGTCGTCGCCGTTACTCCTACACCGACCTGCTCGAATTGAAGACGATCAAGAAGCTGCTCGATGCCGGCATCAAGCTGGAACAAGTCCGCAAGGTGTTCGAGTACCTACGCGAACACGTCACGACCGACATCGCGTCGGCCCACCTCGTCATCGAGGGTGAGAGCGTGCAGGTCTGCGCTGACGACGGTCAACTGATCGACGTCTTGAAGAAGGGCCAGGGCGTCCTCAACATGCTGTCGATGAGCGGTGTGCAGTCCGAACTCGAGGCCGATGTGGCCGAGATCGCTGCACAGATCCTCGACGAGCAGCCCCACCGGCGAGTCATCTAAGCGAACGGCAACCACATGCAACTTGAACAATCACCACTCGTCGAACAACACCGGGCGCTCGACGCCAACCTCGTCGAGTTCGGTGGCTGGGAGATGCCCATCGCTTACCCGTCTGGCACCGTGGCCGAACACCTTGCTTGCCGCAATGGCGCAGCAATGTTCGACGTGTCGCACCTCGGCTCCGTCCGGATCGAAGGCGATGGCGCCTTTGATCGTTTGCAGGCCGCGTTCACCAACGATCTCACCAAAGTCGCGCCAGGCCGAGCGCAATACACACATCTCCTCGATGCAACCGACGCTTCCGTGCTCGACGACATCATCATCTGGTGGCATCCACGCGAAGACGGAGAACCCGACGTATTCGACGTGATGCCTAACGCCTCCAACACCGACGATGTAGTCGCCGCCATCGGGGGAGCCGAAACGACTCGCACTCGGGCAGTCATCGCAGTGCAAGGTCCTGAGGCCAAGGCGAAACTCGCTGCCGTCTTCCCTGAAGCCGCAGCAGTTGGTCGATTCCGTGTCGCCATGTGCGAATGGAACGGCACGCGTTGCACCGTTGGCGGCACTGGCTACACCGGCGAGCCTGGCGTTGAAATTGCTGTGCCGGTCGATGCTGCCCCCGCACTCTGGGAAGCCCTCGTCGCTGCTGGCATCACGCCAGCAGGGCTCGGCGCACGCGACACTCTCCGACTCGAATCAGGGTTGCCGTTACACGGCCAAGAGCTTGGCGCAGGGATCACATCGCTGCAGGCCGACCTCGCCTGGGTCGTTGCCTGGAACAAGCCCGCCTTCACCGGCCGTGACGCGGCGCTTGCCGAACGTGAAGCTGGCGTCGCTCGTCGACTCTTCGGGATCTCTGTTGAAGGCCGTCGGCCGGCTCGAACCGGCTGCGCCATCTCGATCGACGGCAAGGTCGTCGGCGAGATCACCAGCGGCAACTTCTCACCGGTCCTTGGCCATGCAATCGCGCTCGGGTTCCTCCCACCGGAAACCCCCGAGGGTCAACCGGTGTCGATCGACGTACGCGGCAAAGAACTCGTTGGTCGCATCGTGCGACCACCGTTCGTCTGACCAGCGGGTCAGGTCTTCTTCGCGGCGGGCTTCTTCTGCGCCGTCTTCTTGCGGGCAGCAGGCTTCTTCGCCGCGGTCTTCTTAGCGGCGGCCTTTTTGGGCGGCGCCGGGGGAGTGGGTTCGTGCTCCGCACGGGGAGTCGGAGGTGCCGCTGTGGGCTCAGTACGGGGCGCCGACCTCGCGGTACCGCCCATGCCGGGGAACTTCAGCCCGCCAAACAGCCCGCCTGCTGATTCAGCAAGCTGCGTGAGCGGCCCGAGACGACTCTGTAGATCGCCAAGAATGTCGCTGAACTGACCAAGTTGATTCGGCAGTTGAGCGAAGGCCGGCGTCGACAACGTCTTTGCCAGCCGCTCGATCCCCGGAGCGGCTGCCATTGCTGGGCCACTGACGACCTTCATCATCTCGTCGGCGGTTTTGATCGTCCGTGTCATCTGCGGGATGGCTGCTCGGATCGGCTCTTCAAGCTCGCTGACGATCGAGTTGATCCGCTGGGTGGTCTCGTTGAGATTCTCCATCGTTCGGTTGAAGTTCTCGACGCCCTTGAGGAACTCGTCGACCCCCTTGCGGAACTGCTCGAACGATTGGATCGTTCCTGCGAGCGGCGCCGCGAAGAGGTTGAACATTTGCGACAGGGGATCACTCTCGGCCATTCCGACAACCTAGCTGCGCCCGCTCAGGTGGCGTATGCCTCAAGCGGCTCGCAGGAGCAAACGAGGTTGCGGTCACCGTACGCACCGTCGATTCTCGACACGGGCGGGAAGAACTTCGAGACACGCAGGGAGGCGAGGGGGAACGCACCGAGGTCGCGCGGATACGGTCGGTTCCAGTCGCCGAGCAATTCTTCCGACGTGTGCGGTGCGTGCCGCAACGGGCTGTCTTCGATTGGCCATTCGCCGGCAGCGACTCGGTCAATCTCACCCTTGATGGAGATCATTGCGGTGCAGAAGCGGTCGATCTCACGCAACGTTTCGCTTTCGGTCGGCTCGATCATCAAGGTGCCTGCGACAGGGAAACTCATTGTTGGTGCGTGGAACCCGTAGTCCATCAGGCGCTTGGCGACGTCGTCGACGGTGACGCCCGTGTCCTTTGTGATGTCACGGACATCGATAATGCACTCGTGCGCCACACGTCCCTGTTCACCTCGGTACAGCACAGGGAAGTACTGATCAAGCCGCTCGGCAATGTAGTTGGCCGCAACGATCGCCACGGATGTGGCATCGGTGAGACCTTGGCCGCCCATCATTTCGAGATACATCCACGGAATCGGCAGAATGCCAGCCGAGCCAAAGTTGGCTGCTGACACGGCGCCGACCGGCGAGGACCCGTCGAGCGGGTTGCCCGGCAGGAACGGTTCGAGGTGGGCCCTGACGCCGATCGGGCCCACGCCGGGACCGCCGCCACCGTGCGGAATGCAGAATGTCTTGTGCAGGTTCAGGTGACTGACATCAGCACCAAACTTGCCCGGTCGCGCATGGCCGACCAGCGCGTTCAAGTTGGCACCATCGACGTACACCTGACCGCCAGCATCGTGGACAAGTCCACACAGTTCGCCGATCGATGCCTCGAAGACGCCGTGTGTCGACGGGTAGGTGACCATGATGGCCGCGAGTCGATCGCCAACCTCGGCGATCTTGAGTCGCACGTCATCGAGGTCAACGTTGCCTCGAGCGTCGCATGCAACGACCTTGACGTCGAGGCCGGCCATCACTGCACTCGCTGCATTAGTGCCGTGAGCGCTCGAAGGGATCAGGCAGACAGTGCGCTGCTCGTCACCGTTGGCCCGGTGAAAAGCGCGAATCGCGAGCAGGCCGGCGAACTCGCCCTGACTGCCGGCGTTCGGTTGCAGGCTGACGGCGTCATAACCGGTGATCGTTGCAAGCCGACCAGCCAGGTCGTCGATCATCTCGTGATACCCGGCGACCTGCGCCAAAGGAGCGAACGGATGAATCTCAGCGAACTCGGGCCAGGTGATCGGCAACATCTCTGACGTGGCATTCAGCTTCATGGTGCACGAGCCCAACGGAATCATCGTGCGGTCGAGAGCGAGGTCACGATCGCTCAGGCGACGCAGGTACCGAAGCATCTCATGTTCAGAGTGATACCGCTCGAACACCGACTGCGTGAGGAATTCATCGGTGCGACGCAAGGCTGACGGGAGCCCATCGGGAGCCTCGTCAAGGGCGGACTCAACCAGTGGTTGACCCCCCAATGCAGTGACAACCGTCGAGACATGATCGAGGGTCGATGTCTCGTCGAACGTCATGCCTATAACGGTGTCGCTGACCCGTCGAACATTGAACCCGGCATCGAGGGCGGCAGCAACCGATGCATCGACATCGTGAGAGACCATCGTCAGCGTGTCGAACCACGTGTCGTTGACCACCTCGACGCCCCCAGCACGCAAACCGGCTGCAGCGATCGAGGTGAGCCGCTGTACTCGCTCGGCGATGCGGGTCAGGCCGTTTTTGCCGTGCCATGCGGCGTACAGGCCAGCGATGTTGGCAAGCAGCACCTGTGCAGTGCAGATATTCGACGTGGCCTTCTCGCGCCGGATGTGCTGTTCGCGTGTCTGCAGGGCGAGGCGGAGCGCTGGGCGACCAGCGGTGTCGGTGCTGACACCGACGATGCGGCCTGGCATCGAACGTGCTGACTTTTCGCGGGCCGCAACAAACGCAGCGTGCGGGCCACCGAATCCCATCGGTACGCCAAAACGTTGCGCAGAACCGATGGCGATGTCGGCGCCCATCTCGCCAGGTGACGTAAGGAGCACCGAAGCCAGCGGATCGGTGATCACTGCCGCAACGCCACCGTAGCCATGCACGACAGTAATAGCCGCTGTCCAATCCATGACCCGGCCGTGCGAGCCCGGGTTACTGAAGATGGCGCCAAACACACCGGCTTCGTTGTCGAGTAGTTCAACGTCGCCAACGATCAGGTCGACACCGACCGGCTCTGCTCGCGTTCGCAACACAGCGAGTGACTGGGGATGAATGTCTTCGTGGACAAAGAAGCGCTGCGACTTCGACTTCGACTGGCGGCGTGCCATCGTCATTGCTTCAGCCGCTGCTGTTCCTTCGTCGAGTAGCGAAGCGTTGGCAACGTCAAGGCCCGTGAGTTCAGTGACGAGGGTCTGGAAGTTGAGGATCGCTTCGAGGCGACCCTGGCTGATTTCGGGCTGATACGGCGTGTACGCCGTGTACCAAGCAGGGTTCTCGAGCACGTTACGGGCAATGACCGGGGGAGTGATCGTGGCGGTGTAGCCCATGCCGATCAAGCTGGTCACCACCTGGTTCTTGCTGGCAATCACACGCAGTCGACGGATCGCCTCGGCCTCGGGCACAGCAGGTGCCAGGCCGAGTGGTTCATCCGAACGAATGGAGTCGGGCATGGTCATGTCGAGGAGTGCGTCTACCGACTCGACGCCAATCGTGTCAAGCATGTGCGCCATGTCTGAGGCCGAGGGGCCAATGTGGCGGCGGACGAATTCGTCGGGTTCAAACAGGTCGGCGATCGGTGTAGGCACAGTTCACTCCAGGGTCGGTGATTTGGCCCCCGCTGTCATCGATGCCTGAGAGTTTTGATCCCCGTGGGCGAGCCGCCAGCATCTGCCGACGACCTCTTTCCAGCGTGCCTCACTCGAACGGT
>JBNMOS010000099.1:0-12430 GCA_051275435.1 Ilumatobacter sp. | reverse complement strand
GGGATCCACACAATCTTCTGGTCGCGTCTCCTGACTTTCCGCTTAGACTGTCCACTCACATATATGCGCTCGTAGCTCAATGGATAGAGCACTTGATTACGGATCAAGCGGTTGGGAGTTCGACTCTCTCCGGGCGCACCAGACACGGCCCCCGTTTATCGGGGGCCGTGGCAGTTTTCGCCAAGCCGCGGAGGCATGTTTCGTCACACAGACAGACATGTTTTTTTATTTCTCAAGTTGTTGGGTCCGCCTGCCGATGTCGTTCTATGGGACTCATCCGTGTCGGCGCGCTGGTCGCCAGTCTGATGCTGCTGGCAGCGACACTGGTTGCGCTGGTTGATCATCGTTCTGACCTCCTCGGTGAACAAGACGCGCGCGTCCTGTCGGCAGCCACGGCTGCAACGAATTCGGTCCAGAACACTGTCCTTCGGGCCCGTGCAGTCGTCGAGGTGTCCAATGCCGACACCTCCCCGGAAGAACTGCTGGCCACCTTCGATGCGTCAGCCGAGGCCTGTGTCGGGACACGGTGTTCAGGCCCCGACCTCGCAGCGCTCAGCACGTTCGATTCGGCTGCCTCGAAATCATTGCCCTCGATCGCTGTCGTCGATCGGATGAGTAATTCGATCCTGGTCGTTGCGCGGACGCCGACGGCGACCGCCTCGATTCAATTGCCGCTTGATGCTGTAGTCGGCGCGCTCGCGTCGCAGTGGATTGCCGAACTCGATGTCGACGTCAATGTCGATGTTGACTCATCGGACCCTGGGCAGCCACAAGACGTTTCCGGCGTCGCCAACGAATCGAGCGAAAGCGTGGTCATTGCGCAGATCTCTGAGTCGTTCGACGGCGGTTCCCTGCTTGTCCGCGCGAGGGTCGAGAGCAACGTGGGCTGGGGTGCCGATACGCCTGGCCCGTATGTGGTCGTGCTCGGACTCGGCACGATCCTCGTGGTACTTGCGGGGTGGACGTTCCTCGCCGAACGTCGGAATCTCGAACGGCGCGCGACGACCGACGAACTGACGGGGCTCGCCAACCGCCGTGAGTTCGAGCGACTGAGCGAAGAGGCCATCGAGATGGCAGGCCGCTTCGGTACGGGCCTCTGCATCATGTTGATCGATCTCAATGGCTTCAAGCAGATCAACGACACCCGCGGTCACCAGTTTGGTGACCGCGTCCTGAAGGCGTGTGCCGAACGATTGGTTGACGCCCTCCGTGACACCGACCTCGTGGCCCGCTGGGGCGGCGACGAATTCGTCGTCATCCTTCCTGGGCTCGTCGAGGCCAACGCGGTGCGGAACAGCGCCGAGCGAATTGCTGCATCGATGAGTTCGGCGCCGATGGCCGGAGACGTGTCGGTCAGCGGCAGCATTGGCGCAGCGCTCTACCCGCGCCACGGCTCAACCTTCCACGAACTCATGCAAGCGGCCGATGTCGCGATGTATGAGGCGAAAACCACCGGTGTCGTGCACCGGCTGGCCGCGACGGTCGAAGCCGACATGGAGCTTCTGATCGATCGTCGCAAGCCAGTCTCGCTCTGACGACGAAGTTCTCGGAGCCGAGCGCCGAGTCGCCGTACCAGCTCTCCTACACTTTCAACGTGGCCGCTCCCGTTGACGTGATGACTTCGAAACTGACCGGATTCGGCACGACGATCTTTGCCGAGATGTCGGCTCTCGCGACCGAGACGGGAGCAATCAACCTGGGGCAGGGGTTCCCCGATACCGACGGACCGCGCGCTGTGCTCGACGCTGCGATCGAGGCGATCAACTCGGGTGGCAACCAATACCCGCCGTTGCCCGGTATGCCCGTGCTCCGTGAGGCGATTGCGGAACACCAGCAGCGCTTTTACGGCATCGAACTCGATCCGGCCTCCGAGATCGTCGTCACGGCCGGGGCCAGCGAGGCAATCGCCAGTGCGCTGCTCGGGATGCTCGATGCCGGTGACGAGGTCGTTGTGTTCGAGCCGATGTACGACAGCTACCGAGCGAACATCGCCATGGCCGGCGCGATCACGGTTCCCGTTCTGCTTGCACCCGACGCTGACGGCAATTACGTGTTCGACCCCGATGAGTTGCGCCGCGCGATCAGCGCACAGACCAAGCTGATCATGCTCAACACTCCGCACAATCCGAGTGGCAAGGTGTTTACTCGCGAGGAGCTGCAGGTGATCGCGGGCCTTGCGATCGAGCATGACCTCGTGGTCGTCACCGACGAGGTGTACGAGCACCTTCCGTTCGACGGTCGTCAACACGTCCCGATGTGCACCCTGCCCGACATGTTCGAGCGGACTCTCACCATCTCGTCAGGTGGCAAGACGTTCCACACCACCGGTTGGAAGATCGGTTGGATGACCGGCCCGGCCAACCTGGTCACCGCTGCCCGAACTGCCAAGCAGTTCCTCACGTTCGTCAACGGCGGGCCGTTCCAACCCGCTACGGCAGTCGGCCTCCGTCTGCCTGACTCCTACTTCGAAGGTCTGCGGGCCGGGCTGCAGGCGACTCGGGATCGGCTCTGCGATGCGCTGACCGACGTCGGCTTCACCGTGTTTAAGCCGGAGGCCAGCTACTTTGCCACGGTCGACATTCGCCCGATCGACCCGAGTGGTGACGGTTACGAGTTCTGCCGACAGCTTCCCGCCAAAGCGGGTGTCGTGGCCGTGCCGAACGAGGTGTTCTACGCCCGGCCGCACAACGGCCGCCACATGGTTCGGTTTGCCTACTGCAAACAGATGCACATCATCAATGCCGCCGCCGATGCTCTCGCGAAGGGATTTGCCTCATGACCACACTCCGGATTGCTGCCATCCAACACGACATTGTTTGGTTCGACCGCGATGCCAACTACGCGATGCTCGCGCCAAGGATCGCTGCGGCGGCGGCCGGGGGAGCACGCCTCGTGTTGCTCACCGAGACATTTTCGACCGGCTTCTTCTTCAGCGACCCGGCAATCGCCGAACCGGAGGGCGGCCCGTCGAGCCAGTTCCTTGTCGCTCAGGCAGCCGCGCACGGCGTGTGGGTCGGAGGGTCATGCGCCGAGATCGCCCCAGACGCACCGGCTGACGATCAGCGCGTCAGCAACGTGTTTGTGCTGGCGGGCCCTGACGGCACCGTGCACCGTTACCGCAAGATCCATCCGTTCTCCCATGGCGGCGAAGATGCCTACGTCCGACCCGGAACCGACTTTGTCACTGTCGAGATCGAAGGCGTTCGCGTCAGCCTGTTCGTCTGTTACGACTTGCGCTTCGCCAACGAGTTCTGGGCGCTGGCCGAAGACACCGACGCCTATCTTCTCGTGGCCAACTGGCCAGCGAAGCGACGCCACCACTGGCAGACCCTTGCTCGGGCCCGGGCCATCGAGAACCAGGCGTACTTCGTGGCCGTGAACCGCGTCGGCCGCGATGGCGCTGTCGATGCCGACGGCAAGCGCACCGGTCTGCTCGACCACTGCGGCGACAGCATGGTCGTCGACCCGCTGGGTGAAGTGCTCGTCCACGCCGCTGGTACCGAAACGACCATCTTTGCCGACATCGACACCGATCACGTTGCGTCGACCCGCGCGCACTTCAAGTTTCTCCAAGACCGCCGAACGTGACGTTTGGGGTGACGTTTGGGGTCAGGCCCCTTTTGTGACGGTCGCGACGGGTGGGGTCACGACGTTTGGGGTCGACGTTTGGGGTCAGGCCCCTTTCGCAACTATGCCGACGGCTTGCGCATGAGGCTGACCTCGATGCCGTGCGATGTCTGCTGCCCGACTTCGACGAATCTGTGCTTCTTGTGAAACGCGAGTGACGGTTCGTTCGGTGGGTCGATGTTCACCTCGAGCGTGAGGCCTGTTGCGTCAGCAGCAACCAGCCGCCGCTCGACCTCGGCGTAGAGCTGACTCCCGAGACCCTTGCCCTGCGTCGAGGCGTCGAAGGCGACGCGGTCGAGATACCAGTCGGTTGGGTAGCGCTCCATGAACCACGCGTAATTGATGGAGTCGTAGGACGAACCCGGCGCGAGTACGAGGCAGAACCCGGCGATCGCTCCCTCGATTTCGACCACAAGTCGCGCAGCGCTTTCGCTCACGATGAATCGCAGCTGTTCGAGGTCGATGTCGCCCACCTCTGGCACATTTGCCTGGTTGATCCCAAACACGTGCGGAAGATCGGCCTCGACCATGTCCCGAATCGTCACGCCGCAGACCATACCCAGCTCCGCCAACCACGTGCGCATTGCGTCAGCGTGATGTTTTTGGTCCGCATGTTGACCAAAACCATCACGCTGACGAACGGGTGGTCGGAACATGGGGTGGCGCGGATGGGGGGCGCGGGTGTGGGTGTCTCAACAGTTTGGGAACGGGAGGCTCAGCGGCGACAGTGGCGGGCGGACGCTCGTATCCTGGTGGCATGCTTTTCCGGAGGACCTCGACCATGATCGCCCCTGACGAGGCCCTGCCTGGCCGCGAAGAAGCCATGCAGGTGCCCGAGGCGCACTTCGTCAACGGCAACCCGCTGACGGGCCCGTGGCCCGACGGCATGGAGATTGCCGTTGTCGGAATGGGCTGCTTCTGGGGTGCCGAACGGCTTTTCTGGCAGCTTGAGGGCGTCTACTCCACGTTTGTCGGCTACGCCGGTGGCTTCACGCCGAACTGCACCTACGAAGAGAACTGCACCGGCCGCACGGGCCACGCTGAGTCCGTCGGGATCGTGTTCGATCCGTCGATGATCAGCTTCGAGCGGATCATGCAGGTCTTCTGGGAAGAGCACGATCCCACGCAGGAGATGCGCCAGGGGAACGACGTCGGAAGCCAGTATCGCACCGGTGTGTGGGCCACCCAGCCGAGCCAGCTTCCGGTGATTGAAGCAACCAAGGCCCGTGTGCAGGCTGGCCTCGACGCGATGCGTAAGGGGCAGATCACCACCGAAGTCGGATCGATCGATTTCGATGCCGACTTCTACTACGCAGAGCCGTACCACCAGCAGTACCTCGCCAAGAACCCGAACGGCTACTGCGGCATCAAGGGCACGGGCGTCAGTTGCCCAATCGGGCTAAAGTAGCGGGCGAAACCCCGCAACTTGCGGGGTTCAGCCAGGACGAAGGAGAACCCTATGGGTTTGTTTGACAAGGTAAAGAATAAACTCGGCAAGGGCAAGGACACGGTCGACGACCTTGTCGAGGCCAACAGCGCCAAGATCCCCGATGACATTGAACGC
The DNA here is from genome assembly GCA_051275435.1 of Ilumatobacter sp. GTDB lineage: Bacteria > Actinomycetota > Acidimicrobiia > Acidimicrobiales > Ilumatobacteraceae > Ilumatobacter_A. Next base: position 7,239 of record JBNMOS010000099.1, on the reverse strand, counting down.
AAGTACGACAAGATCAGCGGCGCCGCTGAGAAGGTCATCCCGGGCGAAGACGCCGCTGGTAAATAAGCCGCTGCGGCTGATCGGTCTTAGCGACTTTCCCAGCCGCTCGCTGCGATCTCGGCGCCATCGGCGTTGAGGCGGCGGCCTGCCCACCGGATCGATCCGGGCGTGGCAGACAATCGAGCGATCACACTCTGCATCGGGGTCCCATCCATGCCGTCTGGAACGGTTTCGATGGTGCCCCGTTGCGCGTAGTGAGGGTCACTGGCGATCCCAGCCATGTCGAGAACCGGCCCGATCGCTGCATCGGCCGCCGTGAACGCATCGATCACTTCGGCTTGCGTCCGCGCCGCGCACCAGGCGGTCATGATCGCCTCGAGGTCTGCACGGTGTTCTGTGCGCCCAGCGAAGCTGGTGAACCGTACGTCGTCTCCGACGCCGAGCAGATCCATCACTCGTGCCGCCACCGAATCGCTGCTCGTCGACGCCGCGACCCACTTGCCGTCGCTGCACTGATACGTCCCTCGCGGCACCGTGTACGGCAGGCCAGCACCGAGTCGAGGCTGTTGTTCGCCAGTTACTGCAAAGACCGAGGCAAGTGGTCCCATCATGTGGAACATCGTCTCTAACAGGTTTGCATCGACAACCTGACCGACGCCCGAGTGCAGCGCGACCATGGTGGCGAATGCGGCGGCAAGGCCGGTCACCTCGTCGGTGAGAGCGATTGGTGGGAGGAGCGGTTGGCCGTCCGGTTCGCCGGACAGGGCGACGAGCCCGGACATGGCCTCGGCGATTGTCGCGAAGCCCGCACGGGAGGCATACGGCCCGTCCTGGCCGAACCCGGACACTCGCGTAATGACGAGCTTCGAGTTGCGAGCCAACAAGACGTCTGGCCCGAGGCCGAGCCGCTCAAGTGTCCCCGGTCGAGAGTTCTCGACGAGCACGTCGGCCTCGTCGAGGAGTTGCAGCAGGGTGGCTCGGTCGTCGTCATCTTTGACGTCGAGCACGGCGGTCCGCTTGTTGCGGTTGACCAGCTTCCACCACAGGCCTTCGCCATCGCGTGGGTCACGCCACGCCATGTTGCGCAGGCTGTCGCCGTCAGGACGCTCGACCTTGATCACGTCGGCGCCGAAGTCGGCGAGGTAGCGCGCGCAGTTCGGCCCGGCGAGCACGGTCGACATGTCGATAACTCGGAGGTCGGTCAACGGGCCAGTTCGCTCGCCAGCTGGTCGATTCATGGCGTCCAGCCCGCGATTGCCGAGCACGCCTCGTCGAGGTCAGCGGCTTCGCCGGCGTAGGAGAAGCGGATGTACTCGTGCCCTCGGGCCAAGTCGAAGTCGATGCCGGGTGTACAGGCCACGCCCAGTTCGTCGAGCCATCGCTCGCACAGGTCCATCGACGACAGCCCGATGTCGCTCGTGAACTGTGGGACGTGGGCATAGATATAGAACGCGCCGTCGGCTGGCGCGATGTCGGTGATTCCGGCGGCACCCAGGCCAGACAGCATTACTCGTCGGTTTGCTCGGTAGCGAGCGACATGGCCTTCCAACTCATCGGTCGCATCGAGGGCAGCGAGCGCAGCAACTTGGGAAACGTGCGGAGCGCAGATGTACATGTTCTGTTGCAGACGCTCGACGACGTCGACGAGATGGTCGGGGACCACCATCCAGCCGATCCGCCAACCTGTCATCGAGAAGTACTTCGAGAAGCTGTTGATGACGATGGCGTCGGGAGCGTGCTCGAGCATCGGTGGGGCGATTCCGTCGTCGATGATGCCGTGGTAGATCTCATCAGCAACGATCGCAATGTCGTGGTTGCTGCAGTATTGAGCGACTTCGGCGAGTGCATTGCCAGACAGCACCGTTCCGGTCGGGTTCGACGGGGAGGCGAGCACGAGCCCGTCGAGGTGGCCTGCTGCACTGAGATGGTGGGCAGTCGGGGCCCACCGGCTGTCGGGCCCGACAGGGATTGGGACTGCCTCGATACCGAGGGCGATCAGTGTGTTCCGATAGCAGGGGTAGCCCGGCTCAATGACCCCGACGCGCTGGCCGGGCTCGAACAGCGTGAGGAAGGCCAGTGAGAATCCGGCGGAGGCCCCAGCAACGACAACGATTCGGGACCGGTCGATTGGCCGTGCACCGGCTGGACCGAGCGCGGTATGTCGATCGGCAAGCCGTTCCCGAAGTTCTGACAAGCCGTTTGCGTTCGTGTAGCCGAGCGGACTGTCGAGGGCGCCGATCACTGCTCGGCGGGCAGTGTCGGGGAGCCCTGTTGCCGGTTGGCCGACCTCGAGATGCATGACGCGCTGGCCAGCGGCCTCGCGGGCGCCCGCTGCTCGGCTCATCGCCATGGCATGAAATGGCGGGACTTGCGCTGCCCGGACCGCTGCTTGGATCACACGTGAAGTGTGGCAGCTGTATGGGCCTTGAGTGAAACGAGAAGTGGCCGCCACGCTGCGTGTTTCTGTCAGGTCGGCTTTGCACAGTGTTGACCTCGATTGCACGCGTCTCGGCTTTAGGACCGCCGTGGTTCGGCCGAACAAGTGTCATGCAACTACCAGTTCCTCAGGTGCAAGTGGACGGAGACGTCCTCGTCGCTCCTGCCGGCAGGGGCCGCTCGCGCCGCGGGGATCGTGGATTCACCCTCACCGAAGTGCTCGTGTCGATCGTGCTGATGGGCACGGTCATCACCGTGATCCTGACGGCGATCCTGACGCTGATCCGAGTGTCGAGTAGCAGCAATGACGCCGCCAAGGTCGAAGCCGTACTGACGAGCGCAGCTGACCGTTTGGCTGGCTGGGCCTACCTGAGCTGTCCCGAGGCGAACGACACTGGCTACGACGTCATCGTCTCGGCAGCGGCGGACGACGTCCACTGGACCCACGAGAATGCAATCATCATCAAGACGATCCGATATTGGGATCCTTTACTCGGTGCGCCGGCAGATGCGGCGACCGATCCCAACCCCGCCGACGGTGGGTGGGCCGATACCAATGCGCTCGTCGGCAGTGACGGTTGCGGCGAAGACGTCAACTTCACCACGACTCGCACCCTCCAACAGGTGACGATCGAAGCGCGTTCACCCGACGGCGCGATCGTGCGTCAACTCGAAGTGGTCAAGAGCAACGTTGGCGATCGAACCGAGGCAACCCCGTGATCCACCAGTCCGACACGAACTCGCCTCGACAGTCCGATTCCAGGCGTTCACCATTCGCTCGCCGCGTCCGAGCTGCTCGCCGCCAATCAAAGAATGATGGCGGTTTCACGCTGCCGGAGTTGCTCGTCGCAATCAGCCTGTCGGGCGTCTTGCTTGCCGCAATTTCATTGGCCATCAGCGTGATGCTCACCGCCACACCGCAGGCCGAGATACGTCTCTCGGAGTCGAAAGACATCACATTCCTGCAGACCTGGGTTCCCGTTGACCTCGCGTCGGCTATCGACTCCTACGACGATCCCGACGAAGCGCAACTCATGGCCGAGCTGGCAGCTGGCAAACCGTCGATGGCCTACAACGTCTCGCTCGAAGGGACCAACGTGCTGACGCTCGTCGTGCCTGACCTCGAAGCCGACGATTACAACCTCGTCAGCTACCGCTACCTGCTGTCGAAAGGCGACTGGAGGCTCGTCCGTTACCTGATCAAGAACCCGGGAACCGCCGCGGAGTCTTCGTCGCAGGTTGGCGTCGCTAGCGAAGTGAAAGATCCGCCGATCGATGGCAGCTGGTCACCGGGCATGAAGCCGGTGCACGCGTTCCAGATCACCTCCCGGAACCAGGTCGTCCTCAGGCCTATCGGTGAGAACATCACCGTCTACTTCGCGAGTGGTAACGAGTTCTCCACCGGCGGCGCTGGCCTCTCCGGAGAGAGGGACCTTGCCCCGAACGATCCGGTCACGCTTCCTGACCCGACCGCTCCGCCGTCACGGTGCGGTGGGCGAGTGGCGCTGGTGCTCGACACGTCGTGGTCGGTTCCCGGCCTCGGTGGTGGCAACAACATGGAGTCGGCTGCGATCGGCTTCATCGACTCGTTCCAAGGCACGCCCACGATGCTCACGGTGATGGGCTTCGACTCGATGGGCTATCAGCTCTACCCGAACCTCAATGGTGTCCGCGGCAGCTACATCGACCTTCTGAACCCTTCGAGCGATATCGAGAACGCCAAGACCAATATCGGCCAACTACCGAACGTCGACACTCAGTATCCCGCCTCGACCCCTCAGACGCATGGCTACGAAGAGTCATCCAGCTACTACTTGAACCCGGCTGGCACAGGCGTGGGAACCGATGACACGATCATCGGTTGGTCGAAGACCCGCCTGTCGGAGAGCGGCCTCTCGAAACGAGGCGCAACGAACTGGGAAGACGCGCTCCATGCTCCGTTCTTCACCGAAGGTACCGAAACAGTGGCTGGCGCACAGCGCGCTCAGACGCCTGAGACGGTGGTGTGGATCACCGACGGTGAGCCAACAACGAACCGGGGCGAAATGTTCTACGACGACGGCTCGACCGACTACCTCAGCCCGGCGATCATCGCAGCCAATGCCGGTCGCTCGACCGGTGCCCGCATCATCGGGGTGCTGGTCGGCCCTGGCGGCCCGGCGCTTGAGCAGAACCTCGCCGACGTTGTCGGCGGAAACAAATGGACCGGCAGTGTCGACCCCGCCACAGGTGACATCGACCTGCAAAATGCCGTGTCGGCTGACTACTTCACCGGTGACTTCGATGAGCTTGGTGACGTGCTCCGTTCCATCATGGCAGCGAACTGTGGAGGCACCGTGACGGTCCAGAAGGAAGTCATCGGCGGAACCGCCGACGGCCTGTGGACCTATTCGACCAACATCGGTGACAGCACCCTCGACCTCGACCTTGCCTCGTCACTGACATTCGACTTCACCTTCGATGGTGGCGACACAGTGCGCGACGTACTCATTCATGAAGAAGTCCGTGACGGCTACACCTTCTCGCACGCCGAGTGCTTGTCCGGCGGGGCCGCTCTCACAGGTTCGAGTATCACCCAGAACCCTGACGGCGCACCCGGCGTCCTCCTGGCGATCGAACCCGACCAAGCAGTCAGCTGCACGATGTTTTCCAACCCGGAGTGAGAAACATGATCAGTGCACAGAACCAAACCAGCGGTCCCCGCGGTCGATTCGACCGCGGCAACATCTTGCCGATGACCCTCATGATGATGGTGCTCGGCAGCCTGATCGTTTCAGCGCTCATGGCTTTTGCGATCACCATTTTGCGGAACCGTCCACCGCTTGAAGAACGCAGTGATTCCATCGAGGCTGTTCGCTCAGCGATGCGTATGGCCATTGTGATGCAGCGCGATCATGGCCCGGACGGCTGCTACGAGTCGAGCACCTCAGCCTTCCGAGTCAACAACCGTGACGTGGTCATCACGTGCGAATCGCTCGGCACCGAAGACGACAACGGTGGACGCTTTGGTCTCATCGCCACGACGAATAACGGCGAGGGCAACGGCGCTGCGCCAAACAACGAGGCCATCCGTGTCGGCGACGTCGATACTCAGAAGGTTGTCCTCGGCTCGGTCTTCGTCAACGGCGGTGGCCTCGGTGGGAACAATGGTGGCCTCTCGATCGAGGCTGGCGAGGTCATGGCCTCGACGTACTCGTCGACCCAAACGTCGATCCACCGCTACACCACGCTCGACCCGTCCGTCGACATCGAGGTCGTGCCGTTCACGACGTGCAGTTCGTTGTTCGGCCCGGCCGTCTTCGCAGTCGACACGGCCGGCCCGATTTTCAATTACCTCGCTCCAATCGACTTTGAAAATCAAGTCACTGGGCTGCGGGTCACACCCGACGCGGGTACCGAAATCGTTGCTGTCATGCATACCAATAACGACATGGTTGGAGCGCAATGGACACTCGACCGCTCGATCACCGATACGACGACCGGGCGCTTCGACGTCGTCCCACCGCTCGGCCTGGCGACCACTGCTGACGTGCGCGTCTGCTACCAGCAGGTGCCCGCGACCGACCCGGCCTACATTCCAACCACCCTCACGTTCTGCAATTCGCCGATCATGGATCCCGAGACGTTTGACCAGAGCAGCGCCACCGCCGCGACGGGGCTCGAATGTCGGAACGAGCCGTGGTGGACCTACGCCGGCTGGAAGCCCAACCTGCGTCCCAACTACATCTACCCCTACCTACCGCAGATCCCGTCGTACCCTCGAGCGTCGGTCCCGGTCCGAGTCGGTGCCACGAACTGCTACGTCTTCTATCCTGGCCGCTACGAGAGCGAGGTTGTGCTCGACGGTGTCGCTGCTGACGGCAGCGCGAACGAGTTCTATTTCGCCTCGGGCGTGTACCTGTTCAACAAGCCGTTGACGATCACCGACGGTGCATCTGTCGTCATGGGCGAGGGCAGCTACAAAGGTTGTGCGTTCGATGCCGACGCCGCATTCCTCAGCGGTTCGCCTCGCAACCACGAGATCACCGGCAAGGGCGCCACGCTCTTGCTCGGTTCGGATGGTTCTGAGTCGGCCAGCCTCAGCAACAACGGCTCGATTGACGTCATCGACTCTTCGCTTCGTGTGAACCGTCGTGTCGCGACCAACTCGACTCGGGCAAGCGCAGGCATCAGCGTCATGTCGATCAACCTCGCGACGGGCACCACAGGCCCAGGCGACGTGGAGATCCCGGCCGATGACCAGGTGCTCCTCCCCGGCTGTCTCGCCAGTGAAGTGATTGGCGACCCGGCGACAACATTCGACGACCGGCCCGATTGTGTTGAGAGCATTGAAACGTACGAAGTGGTCCCGAACGGATCGGGCACCTTCGCGACGGCAATTAGCTACAAGGCGTCGCGTCTTGGGCCTGACGCGGCGATCATCCACGCCGAGCTGAACGGTTCGTCGACGGCCACTAACCGGGTGCTCTTTGGCGGCAACCTCTTCGTTCCGAACGCTCGGATCGACATGAGTGCGTCCGACACGAGCAACGAGTACGTCATCCGTTTACGCAACGGCGCCGTGGCATCGAGTTTCGCGTTCTACTTTCCGACCGGCGACGACACCAACTTTCTGATTGGTCAGGAGACCGAGACGGTCTACGAGAAGCTCAAGCTCGCTGCGGTCACGAGCTTTGATGGCAAGGACTTCCGTTCGGTCGTCGAACTTGAAGTCGACACGTCGAACCGCTACGCGATCAATAGTTGGACCGTCGACGCTGGGTCGGGCGGATCGACCACGCCCGCGACGACGGTGGCACCCGC
>JBNMOS010000098.1:0-12532 GCA_051275435.1 Ilumatobacter sp. | reverse complement strand
TGGATGAGTGGCGGCGCGGTCAATGCAGCGTGCGAACTCGTGCGCTCGCTCATCTTCGAACACGTCGCCGCGGTTCATAGCTGCTCCGCGGCGGACCTGTTCATCGACCACACCGACGTTGTCGACCCGACGACCGGTCGACGCTTCGATGTCGCTGAGGCCTGCGCTGACGTGTCGTTCGACGAAACCGCCGTCTATCGCCATCCCGAGACCAGCGAGATCGACGAGAACGGCCAGGGCAACTGCCACACGGCGTTCGCGTTCGTCGCGCACCGTGCCGTCGTCGACGTTGACCCCGAATTGGGTCTGGTCAAGGTCGTCCAGATCGCCACGGCGCAAGACGTCGGGGTCGCACTCAATCCGCTCTCGGTGACCGGCCAAATTGAAGGCGGTATCGCCCAGGGCCTCGGCATGGCGCTCATGGAAGAGATCATCCAAGTCGACGGTGTGATTCGGAACGGCAACTTCACCGATTACCTGTTGCCAACCTTCCTTGACATGCCGCCGGTCGTCGCAACGCTGATCGAGCAGCCAGACCCGCTCGCGCCACTGGGAGCCAAGGGCGTTGGCGAGCCGCCGTGTATCTCCTCGACTCCCGCGATCGTCGCCGCAATCCGCGATGCCCTGGCACAGGCGGGCATCAACGCTCCGCTCAACCGCGTACCGGTCCGCCCAGGCGATATTTGCCTGTGATGCGTCAGCTATCTGATCCTCCAACAGCCGGCAATCGGAGTTCTCGACGGCTACCTCGAGGAAACGGTGTCGATCAACGGTGACTGTCCACTCCTTTCGCACAGGTCGGACGGCTCGACAGGCCTGCAGCGTGCTGCGTGGCCCGATGGGACGGTGTTCGACCCGGGCCTCGACCTCATCATCTTGTCCGACGGCCGACAGATCCGTGATGGTGACCTCATCACCGGTGGGGGCGGTGGTGAGAACTTCGGCGGCAACGAGAAGGCCTACGACGACATCTTCCAACCTGACTCGATGACGACGTTCAGTACGTCGTGCCGCCAGTCCGAAGTGCAGTCGACCGTGTGGTTCATTATCGCGCCCGACTCGATCCAGATCAGCACGCCCTGACTCTGTTGCGCTCTCTGGAGCGAGTGTCCCGGGCTTGTCCGAGCGCTGAAGTGTTGCTTTCGAACAACGATCTGTTGCTCTGGAACAACGAACTCCGATAAACGCGCCCGCAGCGCAAGGATCGGGGTCGGCACTCGGGGCCGCTCAACCACGCGTCGGGTTGAGTTCCGAGGTTGATCGTCACAGATCAGGCCAAGAGCCGTGACCGCGTGTAGTTTGCGAGCCGATGTCACAAGTACGCGAAATAATGACCTGGGACATGCTCGGGGTAGCCACACGAGCCCTCTCGCAGATGGTTGCCGACGACGGGTACGAACCCGACATGATCCTGGGCATCGCTCGTGGCGGGCTGCTGCCAGCGGGTGCGATGGGTTATGCACTGTCGGTCAAGAACGTTTACACGATGAACGTCGAGTTCTACACCGGGGTTGACGAGCGCCTCGACGTCCCACGCATCCTTCCCCCGGCACCCGACTTCGTCGACCTGTCGAACGGCAAGATCCTCGTGGTCGACGATGTGGCCGATACTGGCCACACGCTGAAGTCGGTTGAAGAGTTCTGCGAAGGCAAGGTGGGCGAAGTCCGCACCGCCTGCATTTATGAGAAGTCTCACTCGGTCGTCAAGTGCGACTACGTCTGGAAGCGGACCGACGAGTGGATCAACTTCCCATGGAGCGAGCAAGACCCGGTGGCCAAGCGCGACTGGTCGGTCAAAGACGCCTAGTTTCCGAAGGCTTGCCGCTGAGCAGTGGCAAGCCGCTCCGTCAGCCTCTTGGCAGACACGATGCCGAGCAACTTGTCGTCACTCCAGACCGTTACGACGGGCCTGAGCGGGTTAATTCGCGAGAGTACGGTGCTGAGTTCCTCGTCGGGGCCGGCCTTGGCCAGCGTGCTGAACGGCGTCATGAGCTGTGTGAGCATGACCATCGCTCGTCGGTCGGTCGGAATCGCCCACAGTTGGTCTTCGAGCACGAGGCCGTCGAGGTGACCGTCGCCGTTTGAGTCGATCGCCACCGCTCCGGCATCGCCGAGGCGCTGGCGCTGATCGATCATCGAGTCGGCATCCATGTCGGAACCGGCATGGGCCACGCCGAACCACGTCAGGTCGCGGACCTTGACGCCTTGCAGCTGTTCGCCCATGTACGAGGCCAGGATCTCTTGCTTGGCGTTCATGGCGATGAACACGCCAGTGACGGCAATGAACAGGCCGGGCAGGCCCTGCACCATCATCGCGACACCGATCAGGGCCATACTCCAGCCGAGCACGCGGCCAGCATTGCCCGCTTCACGCATCGCGAGATACCTGTTGCCGGTACGCGCCCACCGGAACGCACGGAGCACACGGCCACCGTCGAGCGGTGCGCCCGGCAGCATGTTGAAGACAGCCAGCGCCAGGTTGACGACGCCAACCCAGATCAGCAGGTTCGAAGTCAACGCGTAGCCGAGGCCGAACGCAAGGGCGCCGATCAGCAAACTGACTGCGGGGCCCGCACCGGCGATGAGGCCGTCGGCCTTCGGCGACGGCGACTCACGGTCGAGCCGCGCAACGCCGCCAAGTGCCCAGAGATCGATCGATTCAGTGTTGACGCCGAATCGACGGGCCACGAGGGCATGACCAAACTCGTGCAGGAGGATCGAGAGGAAGAAGGCTGCTGTCGCGGCAATGCCAGAAATGACACCGAGCGCGGTCGCAAGGTTGACTCCAAAAAACACAGCGATCAACGCCATGCTCCAGTGGGCCCGTACGGGAATCCCTAAATACCGACCCAAATTGAGTGATCCGGATGTCTTCATACTGCATCCAACAGTACATCCGTTCCCCCTATTCCTTCCGGCATCGATATCTCCGGTCGACCGCCTCCCAAAATGGAGACTCTTTCACCACGTCAGTGGAGCGTTTTGGTCTCAGTTTCGGATGGCCCGGCCAATCGAGCCGAAATTGGGGCCAAAACTCCTTCGCAACGCGTTGAAATGTTCCACATTTTGGAGGGTCGTGGCGGCGCGAAGGTCGTGGCGGTCAGGAGTGTTGGCTGAGGACGACGGTGGCGCAGTTGCGGCCGCTGGCACCCCAGACGCCGGCTCCGGGGAAGGTAGCTGCGCCCGTGAGGTACAGGCCGGAGACGGCAGTTTCGTACTTGGTCAGCTCGGGGTTCGGGTTGCGGAACGCTGCCAATGGACCACCGGCAAAACTCGTGGCGTGGCCGGCCGGCAGGTGGAAGTCTGACTCGTAGATCGCCGGTGTCATTGCTCGCCAGTCGACAATCGAATCGAGGAAACCAGGTTCACACTGGTCGGCAAACAGCTCGAGCCACCGCTGCGGTTCCGGTCCGCGTCGTTCGGGATCGCTCCAACCGTTGCCTGCCTCGTCCTTGAAGTCATACGGCGTGAAGAGTGCTTCGAGACTGAACACATGGCGGCGATCTGGCGCCATGGTTGGATCGAGCAGCGACGGGACGTTGACCAGCATCCCCGGTCGATCGAGTATCTTGCCCTGCTGCATGAGTTGGTAGCCGCGATCGATGTCGCTGAGTGACGGGCCGATAGCCGTGGTCGGGCCGAGCTGTCGGTCGTGATCTTTCAGGACCGGGGGAGCGCTGAGGATCGCATCGATCTTTGACTCATAGCCCTTGTCGTGGGGGATCGCCTTCCAGCGACGGATCAGGTCAGCGGCCTCCGATGGCGGGTTCTTCAACCACTTCAGGAAGGTGTCGTGCGGGTTGCAGGCGGAAACCACGACCGGCGCATCAATTTCTGTACCGTCGACGAGGGTGACACCAGCCGCTGCCGACCCCGAGCATCGAATCTCGGACACCGGGCTTGATGTTTGCAGCGTTCCTCCGGCAGCCTCGAAGGCCATCCGCAGCGTTTCAGTGACGCGCCCACTGCCGCCTACCGGGCGCCCGACCGTTCCGACGTGGCGCATCGCGTGTGTCAGCGCACCAAGTCCAGACCCTGTGAATTCAGGGGAGATGCCCCAGACCATCGGTCCGGTCAGCGCGGCAGGGCCGATGATTGCGTCGGCGGAGAAGTACGAACGCAACACGTCGGCAGCGCTGCGTCGCGACCACCGCAGCAGCGTTGGCGAGCCGGCAAGCTTCTTGCGGAGTGCAAGCTTGGTGAGTCCTGCGACGGATGGCGGTTCGGTCGCCGCCTCGAAAATCATCTGGATGGCAGGCGTCGCAGCCTTGACGTATCTCCGGTATCCATCGACCTCGTTGGGGAAGTTCCGGCCAATCGATTCGAGTGTCTCGTCGAGATCGTGATGATGCGACCACGACGGTGACGTACCGCCCGGCGTCCAGGCCATGTTGTGTTGCGCTGGTTCGACATCGATGTAGTCGAGTCCATGGCTGGCAAGATCCAGTTCCTTGATGACCGGCGTGGTGCGGAAGGTGAGGTGATCGCAGTTACAGATGTTGACGGTCGCGCCGCCGAACTCTTCACTCGATGCTGTGCCACCAACCGCTGGTCGAGCTTCGAGTAGCAGCGTCTTCATTCCTCCGCGCTGCAAGTAGGCAGCGGTGACGAGGCCGTTGTGACCCGCCCCGATCACGATCGCATCGAACTGCCCAGAAGCCATGTAGTCATTCTTCACGACCGGGGTGTTGGGGACGTAACGTTGGGGGTGTGGCATATGTTTCACGGCGACTCGCCGAACTTCGCGCACCGCAACTCAACGACGCACTGAACGAGAACAGCATCATTGTTCAGCCGCTCGGGGCGGTCGAGCAGCACGGTCCCCACCTGCCTTTCAATACCGATCTGGTGATCGCCGATCGTGTCTCAGCAGCTGCGGTCGACGCCGTTGGTGAACAACACGATGTGTGGTTGCTCCCGCCATTGGCGTACACGAAGTCGAACGAGCATGCCTGGTCGTCGGGAACGATCTGGCTGTCGGCGACGACGCTGCTGTCAGTGCTCGACGACATCGGCCGCTGCATTGCCATGACGCCGGCTCGCAAGCTCGTGTTCCTGAACGGCCACGGTGGCAACTCGGCAATCGTCGCAGCAGCCAACCGCGAACTCAGGCTCGCCCATGGCCTCATGACGTTCCTGGCGCACCCGTCGATCCCACCGGACCAGGGTGGTCACTCTGCCGCTGGCGAACTCGGGATGGGTATCCACGGCGGCACCGATGAGACCTCGCTGATGTTGCACCTTGCACCAGAACTCGTCGACATGTCGGTCGCCACGCGGAACGTTCCCGATCAGCTCGCGAAGAACGAACACGTCAAGTTCGGTGGGTCCGTGTCGTTCGGCTGGTTGTCGAACGACTTTGGTCCTGACGGCCACATCGGCGACCCGACACCGGCCACTGCCGAACTCGGCGAGCGTCTGTTCAACGGTGCCGTCGACGCTTTCGGTGACGCGCTGGCCGAGATCGCAGCGTTTCAGCTTCCGATGTGAGACGCGACAAAGGCGGTCACACCGTGCCAAGCACCGTGTGACCGCCTTTGATTAAGTCAGGTCAGAGCCCGATCGACTCGTCGATGTACTCGTTGGTCATCAGGTCGGCAGGCGTGAGCCCTTCGGTACCGAAGACCGGGCCGGCGACGGCGATGAAGCCCTCGAGGCGAGCTTCGTCGAAGTTGCCGAGCGTTGAGTCGGGTCCGTTGCCCACGAGGCCGAGTTCTTTCTGAAGTTCGACCGACGCTGCGCCGAGCGCCTCGTCGTAGGTCCAGAAGTCGTTGAACTCGTTAACTGCCTTGACAATCAGCGTGTTCGTGGTTGCCGGATCGTTGATGTAGTCGACCGTTGACTGCTGCACGATCGGTGCGAACGCTGCCATGCAGCCAGCCAACTCGTCCTTCTTGGAGTCGAGCACGGCGAGCGGTGCGGCATAGGTCTGCCAACCGGCGTCGTGAATCAACTGGAACTTGACGGGCTTGCCCCAATCGGTGAAGACGTTTTCGTAGTTGTACGGCTCGGCGGAAGCGAAGCCCTGCTGAGCAATGTTGCCACCCTCGGCGATGAAGACCGACGGACCGCCGTCGTAGGAACCGTCGAGCTGACCTTCTTCGACCTGTCCATCAGACAGCAGGAACTGCATGTAGGCGCCAGTTTCGAAGTAGCGGATCGTGACGCCTTCAGCCTTGAGGTCGGCAATGGTTTCGACGGCCGGGTAGGTCTCGGGATCCCACATGATGATCTGCGGGTTGATTTCGAGCGGGGCGACGAACGCCGTTGTGGGGTTGTCGGCATAGTTTTCGATGGCTTCGTCGGTTGCGACGTAGCCGAACGTGATGGCCGCGTCCTGTGCCATGAGCGAGACGACCTGCTGGAAGCCGACGGCCGGGCCGCCGGTACGGACCTGCAGGTTGACGCCAGTCGCTTCGCCGCCAGCAACGAGCGGGCCGGTGACGGTCTTGATGTCAGCGTCGATCGTGGCGTTGGCCGAATCGATCATCTGGTAGAGCGCACCGTGCTCGGCCTCGGGGAACCAGTCGGTCTGGATCGTGATGGTCTCGGGGCACACCGAGGCGAGATCGACGCTGGCGGCTTCCCCCGGCTCGGTTGCGGCTGGAGCTTCGGTCTCGGCCGAAGCTTCCTCCGCTGCAGGCTCAGAGTCGCTGCCGCACGCGGCGACAGTCATTGCAGCGACCGCACCAAGTGCAGCCATCTTTGTCAAACGAGTGTTTCGCATGGTGTCTCCCCCTGGAGAGTGTTGTGGTTGACCGGAGCGTTCACGCCGGTGTCGCAGATGCTAGGTGATTGCGCAAAGAGCTCTTCACAGCCAGTGTGAACTTCTTGTTTCGAGCCAGTCGAGCACGTGATAATTGCACGTCAGTTCGAGCGCTTCTCGTGCCAACTGCCGACAACCCGATTACCGATCCACCCGAACATCATGAACACCGCGATGCCAAGCAGCGCCGACATGACGACGGCGCCATACATCTGCTCGTAGGCGGTTGAGTTTTGATAGAGGTTGATCAACCGGCCGAGGCCAGGTTCGCCCTGACGGAAGAAGAAGTCGCCCACGACGGCACCCACCACCGAGAGGCCTGCTGAGATCTGAAGGCCGGTGAAAATCGACGGCATGGCGGCAGGAAACTGCAGCTTGATCAGCCGGGTCAGACGGGAGGCGCCGTTGAGCGTCATCAACTCGTGATAACCCCGATCGACCGACAGCAGCCCGAACAGGGTGTTCGCCACGATGGGGAAGATCGCAATAATGATGCACACCATCACGCGGGCCTTGAAGTTGAAGCCGATGACGGTGCCGATGAGCGGAACGAACGCCAGGATCGGCATGGCCTGCAGAGCAATGAGGAACGGCCAGAGCGCGTTTTGTACCCACTTGGCCTGGCTCATCAGCGTGGCCAATACGAAACCCAAGACGATGGCGATTGCGAGCCCCAGTGCTGCAACCTGGACCGACTCAAAGAGGCCTTCAAGCAACTTGACCAGGCCGCCGCCGGTCCGTGACCCTCCGGCGCCGCGTTCGATGTTCCACGTCAGGAACGATTCCTTTACCACGTCGTGCGGGACGGGCACGAGTGGCTTCTTTGGCCCAGACATCAGCACGTGATGAGTGAAGTACCAGAAGCCGATGAACAGAGCAAACACGCCGAACGGGCCAACAAAGCGGCTGAGCCCAGCGGAACGCTTTGGCTTGACTGTGGCGGCGACCGCCAGGCCGCCACCCTGGTTGGCAGCAAGCTGCTGCGCCGCGTCGCTGACGCCAGGATCGGTGTCGGTACTCACGGATGTGCTCCTCGGAGGTCGTTGGAGATCTTGCCTGACAGTTCAGCAAACGCCGAGTCGTAACGGATCTCGTGGCTACGGGGATATTCAAACGGGACGTCGTAGTCAGCCACGATTCGCCCGGGGCGAGCGGACATCACGAGCACGCGGGTCGAGAGAAATACGGCTTCGGCAATCGAGTGAGTGATGAAAAGCCCAGCGAAGTTCTTGGTCTTGAACAGCGAAAGCAGTTCGTCGTTGAGACGCTCACGACTGATCTCGTCGAGCGCACCGAACGGCTCATCGAAGAGGAAAACATCGGGTTGCAGTACCAGCGAGCGGGCCAGCGAGGCGCGCATCTTCATGCCGCCAGACAGCTGCCGCGGATACTTCACCTCGTGCTCTTTAAGCCCAACGAGTTCGAGCGATTCATCGACCCTCGGGGCCATGGTGGCGGAGTCGACGCCGTGAAGTTCGGCGATCAGCTCGACGTTCTTGCGAACAGTTCGCCATGGGAAGAGCGTTGCATCCTGGAACACGTAGCCAATCGAGTCACGGTCGACGTTGCATTCACCGCCCGTGTGCGTTTCGAGGCCAGAGGCGATGCGTAAAAGCGTCGACTTGCCGCAACCGGACGGCCCGACGACCGTGACGAACTCGCCCCGCTCGATAGTGAGCGAGACGTCGTCGAGCGCGTGGGTCCCATCGGGGAACACCATCGACAGATTTTTGAATTCGAGCGCATGCTCGCGTGTATCGGACAACGGAGTTTCTCCCCTGTTTGTTCGCTGGTGAGTGGGCGACTGGTGGCTCACGCTGCGAGTCGCCGACCGTTTCGCCACACGATGCGCTCGGCTGGGCCGAATGCAATTGCCTCCCGGAGCGTAGCCGCCTTGACAGCCACGAGATCAGCCCGCTGGCCGACCGCCAGTGTCTGGGCCCCGAACGAGGTCACCCGGCCGGCAACAGTACTGACCGACGACCAGGCGTCGTGGGGGAGGAGGTGGCTGGTCATGATCATGAGGCCCGCAGTTTCGAAGGGGCATGCCCGACCGACTGGGTTGAACGGGTCCTGCAGGTTGTCAGCACCGGCCGCGACCTGTGCGCCAGCAGCGCGCAAGGCAGCCACGGCGGTCAGTCCTCGTGGCATCGGGCTGCGGCCTCGACCCTGGAGGAACAGGTTGGTGTGGGGGAGCGCAACGACGCCGATGCCTGCCGCTGCAACCGCTTCTGACGTTGCCTGCTGATCGCGTTCGGACTGCATCGAGAGGCTCACGCAGTGGCTCGCGGTGACCGGTTGGTCAAAGCCTGTCGCGACCAACTTGGCAAGTTCGGCGAGGCCGGTAGCGGTCGGGTCGAGCGTTTCGTCGGTGTGCAGGTCGACGCCAACGCCGTGATCGGTAGCTGTTTGCAGGAAAAACTCAGTCGGGCCAAACGTGTCACCACCCTCGAGGTGCGGGCACCCGCCGACGAGATCAGCTCCCGCCCGCAACGCATCGTGCAGCAAAGCCCGCTGGTCGGCACCTCCGGGCCCCATCACTGGCCAGCCGCACAGTGCCACGATCTCGACGTCGATCACGTCGGCGACCCGACGTTTTACTTCGAGGAGTGCCTCGATACTCGTGAGGCCATGCTCCAAGGTTGTGTCGGCGTGGCTGCGCACGGCTCGAAAACCGTTGGCTGACATCAACCTTGCGGCGCGTTCTGCCCGTTCGATGGTTTCGTCGACGTCGAGCAGGTGGCGGTTCGCACGCATCGCAGTGATTGCGCCCATGAGGTCGCCGGTCGGATTCTCGATCTGTTCGGCGAGGAAGGCCTTGTCGAGGTGGGCATGGGGCTCGACCGCTGCAGGCATCAGCATGTGACCTCGGAGGTCAACCACCTCGTCTGTTGGTTCCGCGGCGAGGTCGCCAATGGCTGTGATCACACCATCCATGATGCGGATGTCCTGTTGCAGATGTGTCACATCAGCATGAACCGTGGTCGCCCGTTGCAGCAGTGTCGAAGCCATCGTGCGAACATAGACGCCATGGTTGCTGCAAAAGATCTCAAACTCGGTGCATTTTTCTTTGGTGGAGTCGAGATGGACGATGCGGGCGCCGGTTTGCCCAATCCAATGGACCGCCGGTATTCGAATGAGGCGTGCTGGAAGGCAACCCTCGACTATGTCAATTCCGCAAAGGAAGCCGAGCGGCTCGGCTTCGATTCGTTCTGGACCACCGAGCATCACTTCCAGTACGAGGGTTATGAGGTCATTCCGAATGGCTTGCTGATCTCCACTTGGATCGCCGCGCAGACCACGACGCTGCGCTTCGGTGCAATGTTCAACGTCGTTCCGCAGTGGAACCCGATGCGCCTCGCTGAAGACTTCGCGACGCTGCACAACCTGTCCGGTGGGCGCGCCATGCTCGGTGTCGGGCGTGGCACGGTGCCTCGCGAAGTGCTGCACCTCAACGACAAGGGTGTCTCGATCGGGTCGCAGGACAACCCCGATCAGAAGTCCGACGATCTGTTTAACCGTGAGATCTTCGAAGAGTCGATGGAAATCGTTCGTCGTGCACTGAGCCAAGAGAAATTCTCGTTCTCGGGCAAGCATTTCCAGGTTCCGCTGCCCGGTATTCCTGACCGTGGCGAAACGGTCCAGGACCTCACGCTCATCCCGCGGCCTATTTACCCGTACGAAATCTGGCAGGCCGTTACCTCGCCGCCCACCCTCGACTACGTGCCGACCGTCGATCACGGCGCCGTGTTTTGGAACCAGCACTACAGCTTCATCAAGCGTTTCTGGGACATCTACGGCGAGAACTACGCGGCCTCCCACGATGGCCACGAGTTGGCGTCGCACGAGAAGCGCATGCTCGTCGTCTCGTATCGCATCGAAGACACGATGGAAGAGGCCCGTGCGTCGGCCCGCAACGGTCACGACGAGTTCTGGAAGTTTCTCGGTCCGTACGGATGGAGCCGCGGCTACATGGGGCCCGACGGTAAGCCGTCGGCTCCCGGCCTGATCCCGACGCTCGACGAATCGATCGAGAACAAGACGATGATCGTCGGGCCGCCCGAGCACGTTGCTGCCGAAATCCAGTTCCTCAAGGACCTGCTCGGCTTCGAGTACCTCACGGTGTTCCCGCACCTGCTGGGCGACAGCTACAAGAAGGCCGACGAGCAGATGGCCCGCTTTGCCGAAGAGGTCATGCCGCTGCTGACGTAGCAGCGCGCGCTGTCAGCCACCAGAACAGCTACCGACGACCGTTCGCGGGTCGGCCGCCCCACTCAAGCTCCCGTTGAGGTTGATGACAATGGCATGTGCATGGCCAAAGCCTGAGTCCCATTCCGGCGATGAGTCGACCATGTGTCCGCGTGCAGCCAATCCGTCGGCCCACGCCCCGGAGGCATGTCCTTCGACTGCGACGCCCGGGCCACCCGCCCCTGTCCACGTGTCGAATCCGGTCTGGGGCCCCTTGAGCGCCCACCGGCCGGCGTTGATCGACGTTGCTGGTGACTGGCCATGGTGGAACAGGCGCGTCGCGACCTGTAGCAAGATCTGAGGTTGAGCGTCACCGCCCATCGTCCCGAACACGCTGACGAGGTCTGATCCTCTTGTGGCGAGTGCGGCCGACAATGTGTGCGGCGGGATGCGGCCGGGCGCCAGTTCGGCAGGATGCCCAGCTTCCAGGCTGAAACCCATGCCCCTATTGTGAAGGTTGATACCTGTGTTGGGCTCCACCAGGTGGCTGCCGATGCCTGATGCGTTCGATTGGATGAGTGACACGCCCATCATGCGACCATCGCGACCTCGACCTGCAGTACAGAGATAGGTCGTGTCGCCATCTCGATGGGGCGCCCAACGGTTGCTTGCTCGTTCGAGATCAATCTCGCCACCGCGGCCCGCGATCTCGGCCACAAGCGCATCTCCATCGGCGTCCTGGTGCAGCCGGGCAGGACGATCGCGGCCCGCCGCCGTCGAGGCCTCGATGAGTAGATGCGCCCAGTGATCATCGTCTGGGTCGTCGGGGAGGATGCCGCTGGAGACAAGTTGGTCAACAAGTCGCCCTGACCCCAGCGTGAGGTATCCCTGCGTGCTCGGTCCAACGGTGTGGACCTCGACGCCAAACATTTCGGCCGCAATAGGCGCCACCCACTCGGCCTGCGACGTCCCGAGATCAGACTCGGTGAAGAGCCCATTGCCGATCTCGATCAAACCGTCACCGAAGGCACCCCGGTAGAACGTGTCTCGACCGCCGATGGCAATACCGGCAAGGGCCAGCGCCACACCAGGGCGCCTCACCAGCGCTCCGGCCTGGGTGACCTGCTCGACGAGCTCCACCAGGTTTGTCCGGCTGGCTTCGTCGAGTCGAGGGAGCATGCCGGCGAGCAACGGGCTGGCCGGGAATCCTTCGGCAGCAAGACGCTGCGCCGGGGCGAGGATCACGTCGAGTGGGAGCGACCCGAACCGTTCGTGGAGGGTTACCCAGCCGTCGACACAGCCCGGCACGGTGACTGAGCGGATGTCGAGCTTGAAGGGCATCTCGGTGAGCCCCTGGTCGCGCATGGCAGCTGCGTCGGCGCCGGATCCGGCTCGGCCAGCGGCGTTCAGGGCGAACACTTCACCATCGACGTGCACGAGCGCAAAGAGGTCACCGCCCATTCCGCAGAGGTGCGGCCCGGTGACGGCAATCGCGGCGTTGGTCGCAATCGCCGCGTCGACGGCGTTTCCGCCTCGAGCAAACATCTCGTTACCGGCCGACGTTGCGAGTTGGTCGGC
>JBNMOS010000097.1:0-13435 GCA_051275435.1 Ilumatobacter sp. | reverse complement strand
ATCGTGGTTCCGCAGCCTGGGTGTGGCGCGATCCTTCGGTCGGCCTACGTGGATCACGTTCCGAAAACGATGCGTCTCGACGCCGAACTGGTGGCCGCTCACACCTACGACACGTCCGAATATTTGATGCGCGTACACCGAGCCGACAGCACCGTGATCGACACCGACTTCATGGGCGAGACCTTCGCTCGGGTCACATCGGTCGGGTCGGGACATCTGACCGACCGCCATGCCGAGTTCGACAGCCGCGATCTACTCCGGCTCACTGGCGCCCGAGTACAACAGATTCGTGGCACTTCAGGAATCGAAACTCCTTGGGGTCTACGCGCCGACAACAACGCCGTCGCCGACGTACTCGCAGATCGACTCGCACGGCGCATTGGGACGACCAGCCCCGACGCTGTCGCGGCCGACGGTGACTTCGCAAATGCAGCAATCAGCGAGCACATCGACGTTAAGGCGCTGCATCCGATGCAGATCGTTGCACGGGCATACGGAGTCTCGGAACGCGTACAGCGCGGCCACGCGGGGTGAGCTTCGAACACGGTGCGCACAATTTGCAAGATTATGTCTAATCATTGACATGTTTTTTGGCGCGATGTGCCATTCGTCACCTAGGTTGATTCCCGAAGATGCACGTCGGCACCAGCGTTGGTGTCGGCCTGACCTGGGGGTCTGCGCAACATGTCGTTACAACACACGGAAACCGAACTGAAATGGTGGCACCTTGGTGCCTGCCGGGGCCTTGACTCGGCGATGTTCTATCCCGATGACGAGGCAAGCACGGTCT
The DNA here is from genome assembly GCA_051275435.1 of Ilumatobacter sp. Lineage (GTDB taxonomy): Bacteria > Actinomycetota > Acidimicrobiia > Acidimicrobiales > Ilumatobacteraceae > Ilumatobacter_A. The sequence goes on along the minus strand of JBNMOS010000097.1, from coordinate 12,645 downwards.
CTGCCAAGTCCGTCTGCTCAACCTGTTCCGTACAGGCGACGTGTCTCGAATACGCGCTGACGATCCGTGAAAAAGCTGGCGTCTGGGGTGGAGCGTCCGAACGAGATCGTCGCAGGATTATCCGTCAGCGACGCAAGCTCAGCTGAACGCCTTGCCGACCTGCGAGGTCGGCGCTCTACGATCTCGTTATGGCGACTCTTGAAGCTCTCGGTGGCTGGCCCGCGTTGTTGACTGAGTTGATCGCGGGCAACCACCTGAGCGCTGATCAAACCGGCGCAGCAATGTCGACGATTCTCGCGGGCGATGCCACACCTGCACAGATCGCCGGCTTCGTCGTTGCGTTGCGGGCGAAAGGTGAAACCGCCGAAGAACTCGCCGGGATGCTGGCGGCGGCGATGGACGCGGCGGCGATCGTGCCGTTAACCGACACCGAACGTGCCGACTGTGTCGACGTCGTCGGAACCGGCGGCGACGGCTCGCACTCGATCAATGTGTCAACCATGGCGGCCATCGTCACGGCAGCAGCTGGTGCGCCGGTGTGCAAACACGGCAATCGCTCGGCCTCATCGAAGGCCGGAACGGCTGACGTGTTCGAACTGCTCGGAGTCCACCTCGAATTGTCACCTGAGGGAGTCGCACGTTGTGTCCGCGAAGCAGGGATCGGTTTCTGCTTTGCGCCGGCCTTCCATCCCGCCTTCAGATTCGCTGGCCCGCCCCGCCGTGAGATGGGTGTCCCGACAGCGTTCAACCTGCTCGGTCCGATGGCCAATCCCGGCCGGGTCAAGCGGCAATTGATCGGTGTGGCGAACCCGACATTCGCTCGGCCGATGATTGATGCACTTTCGAAGCAGGGCCTCGATGTTGCATGGGTGGTGCACGGGGGCGGGCTCGACGAGTTGACCACTACTGGGCCCTCGACGGTGTTGGCGTTACGCGATGGCGAAGTCTCGGAGTTCACCATCGATCCGGTCGAACTCGGTCTGGCACCCGCAACTGCCGACGACATCCGGGGCGGCTCGCCTGAAAACAACGCCGACGTCGTTCGGCGGGTCCTCGCTGGACAACTCGGGCCGCATCGCGACATCGTGGTTCTCAATGCCGCTGCTGCATTGGTCGTCGCAGGACGTGCCGACACCGTGGCTGCTGGACTCGAACTCGCCAGCGCCGCAATCGACGACGGTCGAGCCGCCGCAACCCTCGCGAAGATGGCCGAAGTTTCTCAGGCAGCTGCGGGCGATTCGTGACGACCGGTTTCGTTCGTACCCCTGCGTCGTCGGCCAACCTCGGTGCCGGCTTCGACGTGCTCGGCATGGCGCTGAAACTGTTTGCCGACTGTGGCATGGGCGAGGCACCGGCCGGAGCGCAGCAACTTGATCAGCATCACCCCGGTCGGATTGCTTTCGAGGCACTCGGCGGCACCGGCCCGATGTGGATCCGGTGCAACATTCCAATGGCCCGTGGTCTTGGCTTCAGCGGCGCCGCTCGGGTTGGTGCCGCCGCACTCGCGGTCGTCCAGCAAGAACGCTCGATCGCCGCGAACGCCGACGAAATTCTTGCACTTACGGCGGGCCTCGAGGGGCACGGCGACAATGTCGCAGCATCACTCTTCGGCGGAGTGACGGCCTTTGTTCAGGGGCGCGCCATTCGTATCCCGGTCGGCCCATCCTTTGCCGCAGCGGCGTTCGTCGCATGGGTGCCCGATGTGACCACATCGACCGATACATCACGTAAGGCGCTCGGGACCACAGTCGATCTTGCTGCAGCCGTCCACAACATTGGTCGCTCGGTGCAATTCGTCGCGGCGGTTGCGACCGATGATCCGGCGCTGCTCGTCGGCGCGGCAGCCGACCGAATCCATCAGGCAGGGCGCATCGCCGAAGTGCCCGGTGCCACCGAGGCGATGGACGCTGGTCTGTCTGCAGGCGCGTGGGCGACATGGCTGTCGGGAAGTGGGCCAACCGTCGGCTTCATGTGCGACAGCGCCGTCGCCGTGTCAGTGGCGGCATCGATGCCCGAGGGCGGGCACGCCAAGATTCTTGCGATCGACACGCAGGGTTGCCGACTCGAACACTGAGCGGGCTGATCAGCCGGTGGTGCCGTCTATTGCCTCTCGGATCAGATCGGCGTGGCCGAGGTGGCGGGCGTACTCCTCGATCATATGAATCATGATCCAGCGCAGATTCCACGGCCTGTTGTTGCTGTCTAACCGTTCGCTTTGCTGATTAGGCGACGTTGCAGCTTCGACAACAGCACGGCTGCGCTGGCACGCATCGACGAACTCGCGAAAGAGTTCCTCGGGGTCATCATCGATCGCTGTGCGGAACTCCCAGTCAGGGTCGTTGTCCCAGTCGACTGACACCCACGGCTCGCGCTCGTCCATGCCGGCGAACCGGTGCTCGAACCATGAGTGCTCGACCAGCGTCATGTGTTTGAGTAGGCCAGCCAACGTCAGCGATGACGCAGCGACGGTTGTGGCCAACTGGGCGGCGTTGAGACCCCAGGTGCGGCGGTGAAATTCGAGACGGTGCACGTCCAGAAATTGGGTGAGCGCAGTCTGTTCGTCGGGTGCGTGGTCATACGCGATATCGGCGGGTGGCGCGAGGGCTTCGTCCATGTTGGGAACCCTACGACGCGTGGCGTTGCTGATCGGCGTGGGTCCGGTGGATCGGCTGCACCCTGTCAGTCGCTGCCACGGGGAAGTCCCAATCGCCCGTGCATGTGGCGAGGAGATCGCCGGCTCGCTTCTCAAAGAATTTCGCGAGGACGAGGGCCTCGTCGATTGCTTCGCGGGGGAGTGGAGTGCCAAGCGCCGTGGGGGCAGGCGGTTCGACGGGGAGCGCACGGCTGACTGTGCCGCGCTGGGCGACGTCGACGAGTCGACCTTGATCGACTACCCACGTTGAGTCGCCAATGATGATCGTGACTCGGTCGGCCGATCGCAGCGTCTCGACGAGACGGTGTCGCTTGATTGCACCGAGCAGTGTCTGCAATCGATCGCGCATCACGGCAGCTTCTTCGAAGCGTTGCTGTGCCGCCAGCGCCGCCATCTTGTCGTGGAGTCGGTCGACGACGATCGCTGGATCCCCGGTCATGGTGCGCCGGGCGATTTCGACCGCCCGGGCGTACTCGGCAGGATCAGCGGTGCCGGAACAAGGGCAATACGCAACGCCGAGTTGGGCAGCGCTGCACCTCGGTGCATCGTCGGGCGCGACGTAGTTCCGGCCGAGTCGTTCGGTGCAACGACGCAGCGGAATGGCGCTGTGCATTGCATCAACGACCAGTTTTGCCATCTGTCGAGAGGGCAACGGCCCGAGATGTAGCCCCTGCTTGGCAGAGTTCTTGACGATTGATAGCCGTGGCCATGGCGTGCCGATGTCGAGTTTGACGTAGCAGTACTTGTCTGCCCTGGTGCCAGCTCGATTGAAACGGGGAAGCAGCCGAGCGATGAGCCGTTGTTCGATGACCTCGGCGGTGATCGGATCCGCAAGCGGGAGGTGTCGCACCGTTTGTGTCTCGCGCAGCATCGGGCCAATCTTGCGCCGATCGTCGCTCCCGAAGTAGCTCCGTACTCGCTGGCGCAGGTTGGTTGCCTTGCCAACGTAGAGCACCTCGCCCTGGTGGCCGCAGAACATGTAGACGCCCGGCCCCCGTGGCAGGTCTGCTGTCATCTTCAACTTGGCGGCCTGCGGATGGCCGGCGAGCTTCGAGAGGGCGATCAGGTCGTCGAGGCCGAGCACGCCCATCCCAGAAGCCCGTTCGATCAGAAAATGCAGCAGGTCGGTCGTGGCCCACGCGTCGTCGAGCGCCCGGTGACTCGGTTGGTGCGCGAGGCGTAGGCGGGAGGCAAGCGTGCCGAGTTTGCAGTTGGGCACCTCGTCGCGGACCAAGCGCCGGGCCAGCGCAACGGTATCGATGATGGTGCCTTCCAACCGGGGGCGCCCACTGCGTTCGAGCGCGGCACGGATGAAGGCGACATCGAACCCGACGTTGTGGCCAACGATTACGGTGCCGCCGGCATCGGTATTGCCCATGAATTCGAGCAGGGCGGGGAGCACGGTCTCGATTCGTGGCGCCTTGGCGACCAGCGCATCGCTCAGGCCAGTCAAGACCGTAATCATTGGGGGGATCGCTCGCCCCGGATTGACCAGCGTCTGGAATGTGCCAAGCACCTCGCCGCCGCGAACCTTGACCGCACCGATTTCGGTGATCAGATCCTCCTGCCGGTTGCCTCCTGTCGTTTCGAGGTCGACGATGCAGAACGTGACGTCGCTCAGCGGCCGTCCAAGTTCGTCGAATGATCGCTGAACGAACGGAATGACGCCCTCAATAGACACCAGAGAACTGAACCACGAAGAGTTCTCTAAAGTCAAACAATTGTTCGATATTCCCACAATTTGGGCAAAGTCGCCGGTGGACCGCGTGGGGTAGCGTCGGATTATGGATGAGCAGCAGGGCGCGGGGGTCGAACACCGACACCTGCGCAGCGCGCTCGAGTTCGCCGTCTTGATGGCGGCCGAAGGTCAGAAGCGCAAGCCAGCCATTCCGTTTCCGAAGGACCTCAGGCCCTTCTTCAACAAGGCGCGGCTCCCGAACTCGGCGCTGGGTCGGCTGCGGCGCTGCATCGAGGGCGATCCAACATTCCGTCAGCGGCTGTCGGCCGGAGCGCTGCCCGAACTCATCGATGACATCGGTCGACTCTGGTTTGCCCACGACGAAGGTTGGGAGCAGAAGGCTTCCGTTCTCGCCGCCGCAGCTGACGGTGCTGCCGAGGACGGTGGCCTCAAGACACAGCTGAAGCGGGCGGAGAAGCGCCGCGCAGCAGCCGAACAGGCAGCGGTCCGGGCCCAAGCCGAGTTGGTGCACCGAGACGAGTTCGTGCAGGTGCAATCGACCGAAATCGACAACCTGCGGGCCGAATTGGCCAAGTCCGAAGAAGTCGTCTTCGAAATCCGAACCGAACTGCTCGACGTCAGGATGGACGCGCGCCATGCCCGCGATCGAGAGGCCGCAGCGGTTGCCAAGTGGGCGACCCTCAACGATGAACTTACCGAAGCGCGCCGCCAGCCTGCGAAGTACGTTGCCGAACCTGCGCTGCCAGAACCTGTGGGTGACAACTCGGCGGAAGTTGCCGCAGCGGCGTTGGCCGCACGGGCCCTCGCCGAGCAACTCGAATCACTGCTGTCCATCCCGATGGCCGTCGAGGGCAGCAAGCAGCAAACAGGGGGCGACCGGCCGATCAATCGCACGCCTGTCACCCTTCCTGGCGGCGTGATCGGGAGTTCATCTGAGGCAGCCGAGCACCTGGCGAGATCCGATGCGCAGATGCTGATCGACGGCTACAACGTCGCAAAGCTGGGCTGGCCGAATCGTCCGCTCGAACGGCAACGCGCCGCACTCCTCGACGCGCTCGAGAATCTGGCCCGCAGGTTCGGCACCGACGTGACGGTCGTGTTCGACGGTGCTTCCATTGTCGGCGCGTACACCGATCGTCGACGCCTCGTTCGAGTTGTCTATTCGCCCGAGGGTGTCATCGCCGACGACGTGATTCGCGATGAGGTGCGGCGCCTGCCGACGAACCGTGCGGTCGTGGTGGTCACCAACGATGCTGAAATCGTTCGCGATGTTCGAGCCGACGGCGCCAATGTCGTGCCAAGCAACGCCCTCCTCGCCATTCTCTAGCATCCGATCGCGCCGGAGCCCATGTGGAGGGTCGAGTCAGCCTGGAGGAGGGGTCGGCATTGCAGCGCCGATCAAGGGCGGACGTAAATCGCGTCGCCGTCCATCGGGCATATGCAAAGTGCAGTAGCCGGCCCCGAGGGGCTCGATACTCCAGTGTTGCTCGTGGAGTAGATGATGGTGATACCAACACAGGAGAATCAAATTGTCAGGCTTCGTTTCGCCGCCATCAAGCCAGTGCTTGGCGTGGTGGGCATCACAGCCAGCTGCCGGTACCCCACAGCCGGGCCAGCGGCATCCGTGATCTCGGATCGTGAGGAGGTCGAACTGAACGTCACTCACGATTCGGCGCTTGCGGCCGAAGTCGATGACGTGGCCGACCGGATCTGAGATGTAGCGATGTATCTCGCAGTCGCAGGCCATTCGTCGCACGGTCGAGATCGGAACGATTGAACGGCCACCTCCGGTGTCGAGGCCTCCGCCGCCAGTCGATTCGCAGAGGTCGCCGTCGACAGAGGTGGCGATGACGGTCGGCTTGCAACGTCTCTGGCCGGGAATGGGTGCAAACGATTCGATTGTCATCTTCGCCATCTGGACGAGCGCATCGGCACGGCGCTGTGCCGCTGTGCGAGTCTCGTCTTCGCCACGTTGGGAGAGCGCTCGAATCGCTTCGTGAACCAGCGCGTAGCCCTCTGGGTCGAGCGTGCCATCGAGCTGTCCGACGCCGTCGAGCATCTTTGATAGGTGCAGCGATCGCGCGTCGAACTGGTCAGCTGCGGTCGCCGCCTCGTCGTCGGGATCAGCGTGCATCCGCCACGTGTCGAGCAACAATTTCAGGTCGGCAGCCGGTAGTGACGTCGCCCAGCGAAGGAGCATTGCTTCGTCGCGCTCGAAGACATTGGCGATGTGCGCCGCCCAGGAGTCGGTCAGCAATCGCAAGGCAGTTTCTGAGAGAGCGCCGTTGCCGAACGATGCTTGTACCAGGGGCATGTGGACAATGCGCTCGGCGAGTCGCAGGGTGCCCTTGCACTGCCCGAAGCCTTCGCGAGTGACGTCCGCGAGCCACGCGGTCGGTGACCGGTAGCCGTCCACGAAGTACGCACCCGACTCGACGACCGCATGAATCTCGGATAGCTGTTCGGCGCGGAACCGCCGCAACGCCCGGGTAGCGGAGGTGACGGCAGGCGTTGGATTGGCCGCCTGAGCCAACTCCTCTGCACATGCCTCAAACTCCATGACGACCATGTGTTCCACCATGGAGATGGGGTGTCACAGAGAATGCTGTGCGCTCTGAGCTGGGACGACGTAGTCATGTAGCTGTGTTCAACACCTGAGGGGCGCCGTCGGCAAAGATAGGGGTAATGCAGGTCGCGCCCCAGAGTTCGACAGATGCCGGGACGGTGCGTCGACCCCCGCTCCGTCGACGTATCCGACATGTCCTGCTCGGTGACGGCCCGATCATTCCCCTCGCTGTGGCACACGGCTTGTCGGGCTCCGCCGATGCGTTCGTGACGGTCAGCCTGGCCGGATCGTTGTTCTTCAACATCAGCCCGGATGCATCGCGGCAGCAGGTGTTGTTGTACCTCTTGGTGACGATGGCGCCGCTTGCGGTGTTGGCGCCGCTCGTGGGGCCCGCTGTCGATCGATTCCGGCGGTCGCAACGTTTCGTTGCGTCGATCTTCTATCTGCTGCGTGCAGTCAGCTGCATGGCGATGGTCAGCTTCCTCCTCGACCTGACGTTCTATCCACTCGCGCTCATCTTGCTGATCGCGAGCAAGGCATCGGGCGTCGTCAAACAGACACTTGTGCAGCAACTCGTCGACGACCCTGACGAACTGGTGGCAACCAACGCGCGGCTCGCGCGCTTGGCGAGCATCACGGCGGCCATAGCTGCTGGCGTGGCAGCAGCGTTACTGGCGGTCAGTGGACCACACTGGACGCTACGCGTCGGAGCGGTGCTGTTCGCGCTCGCCTCGTTCGTGGTCCTGCGGGTCCGTACGCCGCAGCATGTCACGGTCGCGACCGACGACGTCGAATATGCCGAGACTCACCTTCCGGTGGTGTTCGTTGCGTCGGTCGGCATGGTGGCGATTCGTGCTGCGGTCGGATTCTTCTTGTTCACGCTCGCGTTCACGTTGCGGCGCGATAGCCAGCCAGCGTTGATCTATGGCCTCGCAGCAGCGTGTTACGGAATCGGCGCGTTCACTGGGCACACCGTGATTGGCCTACTCCGTCGGCGGTTCAGCGAACAGCAGCTGATCGGGTTGGCAATCGCTGCACCGGCGGCGTTCACGGCGGTCGGGATCCTGGGTGTTTCAACACCGTTACTTCTCGTGATTGCCGCACTGGTTGGCCTGTCCACGACGCTTGGCCGAAACGCATTTGACAGCCTGTTGCAGCGGCGGGCGCCCGAGGCGTTGCTCGGACGTGCGGGTGCGCGATTTGAGACGCGGTTTCAGCTTGCCTGGGTCTTCGGAGGGGCAGTCGCTACACCGATCTCGCTTGCACCCGAGGTCAGCATGATGATCTTGACGGCGATCTATTTGCCAGGTCTCGTGGTGTTCGTTCGGGCGATGCGCGAAGCGCGTCAGTTCGAAGGAGCCTCAGTCGATGCGCTGGCAGGCGCTCGGCAGCGGGTACTGATGGCGCGCCAGGCCTGGGAGGCAGAGGAGTACCGCACCGCCATCATTGACGCATCCGCCGCTGCCGACCTGGCGCAGACGGTGCACGGACCGTTCTTGGACGATGACCGGAACCGCCGAATCCTGCTCGACGAGTTGCGCCGTACGGCGATCGATCCCGAGCAGGAAGTTTCGACGGGCGACGCAATTCGTGCGCTTGAAGCCGTGAGCGGCTTGCTCAACGGAGAGCTTCAGGCCGGCGCCTCGTAGGGGCGCTATTCGGCTATTCGGTGGCGAGGGTCGCCGATGTGACGGCGATGTTTTCCCTGGTGGTGGCCACTTCAAGAATCCACGTCGTGTGATCGTCGATCGACCGATAGCGGACGATGCGTGCGTCTACTTTCACTTGATCGGGTTCGAAATCGTCGATCAAAATCATGACCCCATTGTCCTTGACGGGTTCATTGTCGAGCTTCTCGTCGCGAGCATCGCGGGCGTCGTCGGCAAAACGAATCACCGCAGCGTCGTCGATATTGGCCACGACGTCGGCCTGCACGCGGACATCGACCGTTCCTCCAGAGCTGGCAGCGACGTAGATGACCGGCGGCTCGGCGTTGCCGTCGGCGTCGATCACGGGTTCGGTTCGGGCAATTTCCCATCGAACGATGGCGGTGTATGCATTGGAGGGTGTCACCGTGGCCCGCTCTGGTTCGGGGTCAGAGGCGCATCCAACGAGCGCGAATACAGCGACCGCTGCTGCAGTAACGCGCAGCAGCCCTCTACTGCGCATGCTGTTGCGATCCAGTCCCACCCGTCTACGTTACGTCAGATCGGTGGCCGGATGAAGGGATTATCCCGGGCTGCGGACTGCCTCAGCTGGCGATTTGGTGGCCGCACTGGTTCAGGCGCAGTGCGAACGTGGGCAACAACGGCCACGGAACGGTCCGCGAATTACTCTGTGACACCCCATCTCTATTGTGGGAAACATGTTCGAAAGCGACGACTTCTCCATCGACTGCAAGACCTGCATCGGCGCCGGGACAACGGCATGTACCGACTGCGTCGTCACCCACCTGTTCGCGAACGACGACGGGCCGATCGACTACGTACCGGTGCGACTCACCGTCGTGCCAGCCATTCCCGACCCCGAAGACGTTGCGATCGAAATGTTGCGGCGCGTGGGCCTGATCGGCGCAACGCCTGAGTTCGTGCCGGTTGACGAGTTCCACTCGTACGGCGTGCCAGTCGGTGTTCGGGTCTGAGCTGAGGCGGGTCGACCCAGGGCTGCGGTCGTCGTCGTACGCTCACGGGGTGCGCATGCCCCAACCACTACCGACGATCGAGGCGATCACCGCCCACGTCGCGCAGTGGGGGATCACCCACGTCGGTGTGTGTTCCGCCGAGATCCTCACCGAGACCCGCTCCACACTGCACGAACGCAAAGCTGCCGGCCTCCACGCCGGCATGGGGTTCACCTACCGGAACCCCGACCGATCGACCGACCCGGCCCAAGCCGTCGTCAATGCGCACTCGATAATCGTTGCCGCTCGCCCCTACATCACCGACATCGACCCACCGAAGCCCGGCCCCGAACACGGCCCGCAAGCACGAGTCGGCCGGTACGCCTGGGTCGACCACTACGCCCCGCTCCGCGAAGGCCTCCGCTCCGCTGCCAAATTGATCCGCGCAGCCGGTCACAAGGCCGTCGCATTCGCCGACGACAACTCGATTGTCGACCGCGCCGTCGCCCATCGAGCCGGGCTCGGCTGGTATGGCAAGAACGCCAATCTGCTCCTCCCCGGCGCAGGAAGTTACTTCGTCCTCGGCTCAATCATCACTGCAGCGAGCTACGAGTGGAACGACCGCACTGCCAACGACGGTTGCGGCACCTGTACCAAATGCTTCGCAGGCTGCCCGACAGATGCGATCATCGCCCCCGGCGTGATCGACGGCAACCGATGCCTCAGTTGGGTCATGCAGAAACCAGGCAGCGTGCCGCTCGAGTTTCGCGAAGCCATAGGCGACCGGATCTACGGTTGCGATGACTGCCAAGACGTCTGCCCGATCTCAGTCCGGCTCGGGCCGCGCAACTCAATCCCGCTCACCGAAGACGTCAAAGCCTGGGTCAGCGCACTCGACCTGCTCGACGAAACCGACGAGTGGATCGAAGACCGCTATGGCCAGTGGTACGTCGCTGGCCGCGACTTCGACGTGCTTCGGCGGAATGCTCTGATCGTCGTCGGCAACGTCGGCGATCCAGCTGACCGTCGCGTCGCTGCGACTGTCGAGCGCTACCGTCAACACACCAATCCGACCTTGGTCGAACATGCCGCTTGGGCCGCCAACCGACTCGAATCACGCCGCACTGCCACGCTGTCAGCTACCCAGCCCGTCTATTCCGCTACCCAGCCCGTCACACAGCCGGACACACTATGAAGCACCTCCTCGTCACCAACGACTACCCACCCAAGGTCGGCGGTATCCAATCGCTGCTCTGGGAGTGGTGGCGGCGCTTGCCGAGCGACAAGTTCGCCGTGTTGACGAGCCCGTACGAAGGCACTGCCGAGTTTGACGCTGGCGAGCCGTACCGCATCGAGCGCACCCGTGAACCGTTCCTCTTGCCGCATCCCCGGATGGTCAGGCAGATCAACAACCTCGTCGACGACTTCGGTGCGGACTTGGTCGTGCTCGACCCTGCGGTGCCGCTCGGCCTCGTTGGCCCCTCGCTGAAGGTGCCGTACGACTTGGTGCTGCACGGTGCCGAAGTGACGATCCCCGGTCGCCTGCCCGGTTCCAAGCAGGCGCTCGCCTACACACTTCGCCGTGCCCGCCGCATCATCGCAGCGGGCGGCTACCCGGCAGCCGAAGCCGACCACGCGGCTGGCCGCGAGCTGCCAACAACAGTCGTTCCGTGCGGCGTTGATCCTGCAAAATTTGTGCCGCTCAACGATTCCGAACGCTCCGCCGCCCGTGAACGGCTCGGCATCCCTATTGATGCCGAACTCATCGTCAGCGTCTCGCGCCTTGTGCCGCGCAAGGGCTTCGACACGGCCATTCGTGCCGTCGCCCGTCTCAAGCACAAGCGCCCCGACCTGCTGCTCGTCATTGCCGGCGGGGGTCGAGAAGAAGAACGACTGAAGCGGCTCGCCGAAGAACTCGACGCACCGGTGAAATTCCTCGGGCGTGTTCCAAACGACGACCTGACCGCGCTCTACGGGTGCGGTGACATCTTCACGATGCTCTGCCACAATCGCTGGGGTGGCCTCGAACAGGAGGGCTTCGGCATTGTGTTCATCGAAGCCGCATCGTGCGGAGTTCCGCAGATCGCTGGCGACTCTGGCGGCGCAGCCGAAGCAGTCGCTCATGGCGAGACCGGCCTGGTGATCAGCGAACCCGAGAACGTGCAACAGGTCGCTGCTGCGATGACCCAACTGCTCGACGACGACAACCTGCGAGCAGCGATGTCGAAACGGTCACGTGAACGTGTGCTTGAAGAGTTCTCGTACGACGTACTCGCTCGCCGGCTGGGCGAAACTCTCGGCGTCTTCGACTGAGAAGGCAACAGGTGAGGCAAGCGATCCCGGTTGCGCCGGTTGCGCCGGTTGCGCCGGTTGCGCTGGTTGATCGGTGCGGTGCGGTCTGGAACTGCCCAGCGTGCTGGCACACTGGGGGAGTGTCAATGGGCGAAGCCGACCGCACCCCCGAACGAGGGTCCCAGCATCAGGGCGAATTGATCGTCCGCGTCAACGTCGTTGGCACGGTGATCTTCGTCGCCACCGCAGTGTTCGCTGCCGCGGTCTTCAGCACGACTGCGCAATGGGTTGGTGCCAGCACCGCCATGGCGCTCTTTGCGGTTGGCGTGTTCGCTTTTCTCTGGGGCTTCTGGAACGCCGTGCAGCGCAGCCGAGACGAAGAAGTTTCCGTCACCCAGCTCTACATGCTCCTCGGTGCCGGGACGCCCAAAGATGTTCGCCGAACGATGCTCCTGATGCTGGGTATCCAGGTCGTCGCAGCCTTTGGTACCGCCATTTGGCGCATTGATGGGCCCGACGGATCGCCCGGCTCATCGCTCGCTGTTGGCCTCCTGGTGCCGATGTTCGGCCTCGGCTTGAATGGCCTGTGGGCGGCCTATCACGCAGAATTCGGGAAGAGGATGGACCCCGAGGCGGTTGCAGCTAGAACACGAACTGAACAGGAACGCGTTGATTCCGACGTAGATGGCAATACTTCAACCACCTCTATCGACCAGAATGAAGCACATGGCTGAGACAGCAACCGAAACCATCACCATCGCGGCCCCGCCCGAACGGGTCTGGGAGATCGCTGTCGACATCGAGAACTATCCGAC
>JBNMOS010000096.1:0-13629 GCA_051275435.1 Ilumatobacter sp. | reverse complement strand
GCCGCATCAGAACGAGTGGTAACCGCCGTCGATTCGAATGATGTCGCCCGTGTGGTACGAGCTGGCCGAGCTGGCGAGGTACGTGGCGATCCCGGCGAAGTCTTCCTTCGTGCCCCACCGCCGAGATGGGATACGCGGCATGACCTTGTCGACGAACTTGTCCCAGCCGAAGGCGTTGGCGGTCATATCGCTTTCGATCCAACCCGGCAGAATGGAGTTGCAGCGAATGTTATGGCGGGCATGCGCAACGGCGATGCCCCGCATCATTGCGTTGACTCCCGCCTTTGTGGCCCCGTAGTGCTGGCCCGATGCGGAGCCAAACTCCGATGATCCAGACGACGTGAACACGATCGATCCGCCCGAACGGTCACCTTCCTCGAACCGGCCAACCATATGTTTCGCGGCCTCTCGTGCCGTGTAAAACGCTCCATCGAGGTTGACCGACATCACACGGCGCCAGTCGTCACTGGTCATCTCGAGGAAGCTCGGCGACGTGCCGCTGACCCCGGCGTTGACGAACACCGCGTCGATCCGACCGAGTACATCGGCAGTCTCTTGCATCGACTCGATGACCGCAGCCTCGTCGCTGACATCGCAGACGATCGACAACAGTTCGACGTCATAGTCGCTCAAAACGTCGAGAGCCCGTTCGTTCTTCTCGGCGTTGGTCCCCCAGATCGCCACATCGGCTCCATGCGCCGCGAGCCCTTCGGCCATACCGAGGCCGATGCCGCTGTTCCCTCCGGTGATCAGAGCAACGCGGCCGGTGAGATCGAATGGAGAATCGCTGGACATGTGAGGACTGTAGGGCGTGTCAGAAAGCACAGCGCAATGCAGCCGAGCCCGAGCACGAAGCACCACGTGCCCGGGTGGTCAGATATCGTCGGTCCAATGGCCCTGGATCGAATTCGGACACCCTCTGATCTGCGGGAACTTTCATATGCCGAGATCGACGGCCTCGCCGACGAGATTCGCGACTTCATTGTCGGCGCCGTCTCCGAAACAGGCGGCCACCTCGGCTCCAACCTCGGTGTTGTCGAGTTGACATTGGCGCTGCACCGCGTCTTCGAATCGCCAACCGATGCGATTCTCTGGGACACCGGCCATCAGGCCTACGTGCACAAGATCGTCACGGGCCGTCAAGCACAGTTCGAACAGCTCCGCCAGGTCGGCGGGCTCTCGGGTTATCCGAGCCGCGAAGAGTCCGAGCACGACTACGTCGAAAACAGTCACGCTTCGACGATCCTCTCCTACGCATACGGCATGGCGGTCGCCCGCGACGCCGGCACCAACCCGCATCGCCACGTCGTTGCTGTCATCGGTGACGGCTCCATGACCGGCGGTATGGCGTACGAGGCCCTCAACAACATTGGTCACGGCAGCAAGCGCGTCATCATCATCTTGAACGACAACGGCCGCTCGTATGCACCGACCGTGTCCAACCTCTCGGCGAGCCTGCAGAGCCACGATGAGCAATCAGCACATCCTTCCCACCCCAGCCAGCCGACGTTCACCGACCGCGTCACCGGCAAGCTCAGCCACGCGCTGACCGACATTCGCCTCAACCCGGTGTACGTCCGCCGCCAGCGACGGATTGAGCACTATCTGCAGAGCCTGCCGCTTGTCGGCAACCAGGCTGGCGCCGCCATGGACGCCTTCAAGGCCGGCGTACGCGAGTTCCTGCAGCCGCCATCGTTCTTCGAGGCGTTGGGCGTTCGCTACGTCGGTCCGTTCGACGGCCACAACGTCGAAGAAATGGAGCACGCGCTCCACAACGCAGTCGAGTTGAGCGAAGACGGTCCGATTCTCGTCCACATGCTGACGCAGAAGGGACGTGGCTACTCACCGGCCGAAGACGACAACGAGAAACATCTCCACGATGCGCCGATCTTCGACCCAGCCGTCGGCCCGCCGAAGGCTGTTTCCACGGGCTACACCCAGGCATTTTCTGAAGCGATCATCAAAGAGGCCGAAGCCGACGATCGCATCGTCGCAATCACTGCTGCAATGCCCGGTCCAACCGGCTTGATCCCATTCCAAGAACGGTTCCCCGATCGGTTTTTCGATGTCGGCATTGCCGAGCAGCATGCAGTCACCGGTGCAGCAGGCATGGCGATGGGCGGGCTGCGACCAATCGTTGCCATCTACTCGACATTCCTCAACCGGGCCTGGGACCAGGTCGTTTACGACGTTGCGCTGCACCGTCTTCCCGTCGTGTTCTGCCTCGACCGGGCAGGCATCACCGGCCCTGACGGCGCGAGCCATCACGGCGTCTACGACATGGCTCTGCTGTCGAAAGTGCCCGGCATGCGCGTCTTGGCCCCGTCGAGTGCAGAGGAACTCGCGCAGATGCTCCACGACGCCGTCAGCCTCTCCGATGAGGGCCCTATCGCCATTCGCTATGCCCGCGGGGCCGCCCGCCAGGTGGCTGAGCACGAGGTCGGCTCCGGCCTCCTTGCTCGATCCGTCGTTGCACCCGACGGCGCTGACATCTGTGTCATCGCCGTGGGCAAGATGCTCGAAACCGCCGAGCAGGCTGCGGCACAGCTCGCCGAGTCTGGTACGCCGGTCACGGTCTGGGATGCGCGCTGCTGTGCCCCGCTTGACCCGGCGATGATTGCCGATGCGGCCCGCCACTTACGGGTGGTGACAATCGAAGACGGCATTCGCGCCGGCGGCATCGGCATGTCGATCGCCGATGAGATCACATCTGTCGATCCGTCGACGGTTGTCGATGTACTCGGCATCCCCACCAAGTTCATTCCGCACGACCCCAAGTCGGCGAACCTGCACACCAAGTTCGGCCTTGACGTCGACGGTCTTGTCGCTGCGCTGCGCGGCGTCTGAATCACCGAGTCGGCTCGCCGCTGATCAGACGCGTAACATTCAGGAATGACCTGGCTGGCTGCTGACACGTGCGAAATCGATGAGTTCATTGCGCTCGTCGAGCAATCTGCTGACCTGACCGATTACCCCCACGCTGCATCGATCGAACGTGGCACCGTCGTCTACGACAGCTCGTCGCTGCGCGAGGCCACACGGTCGCCGGGCGGCCGACGCGCCGTCATGAGCGAACTGGCCGACGTCCTACTGAACGGCCCCGGCATCGTGGTATTTCGCGGCGCATTCGAACAGCCCGTCGTCGATGCTGCATCAGCGGCGTTCTTCGAACTGATCGCCAAGGAGAAGACGAACGCCATCGGCGGCGGTGACCACTTCGCCAAGCCTGGGGCCAACGACCGAGTCTGGAACGCCCTCGAAAAGCTGGCGCTGCACAACCCGCAGGTCTTCGTCGACTACTACAGCAACGATCTCGTCGACCTGATCAGCACCGCATGGTTGGGGCCGGCGTATCAGGTCACGTCCCAGGTCAACGTGGTCAACCCGGGTGGCGCAGCGCAGGAACCCCACCGCGACTACCACCTTGGCTTCATGACCAACGAGGAAGCGGCAAGCTTCCCCGCACACGTCCACCGCCTCTCCCCCTTGATGACGCTGCAGGGCGCGGTGGCGCACTGCGACATGCCGCTCGTAACCGGGCCGACGATGTACCTGCCGCACTCGCAAAAGTACGAAGCCGGCTACCTCGCGTGGCGCCGTGACGATTTCAAGACCTACTTCGCCGACCACCACGTGCAGCTCGCGCTGCAGCTTGGCGACGCTGTGTTCTTCAACCCGGCACTATTTCACGGGGCCGGTACAAACGTCACGTCCGACGTCCGCCGCATCGCCAACCTGTTGCAAGTCGGCACCGCAATGGGCCGCACGCTCGAAACCGTCGATCGTGGAGCCATGCTTGATGCGCTTTACCCGGTCTTCCTCGATCGCGTTACAGGCGGCGCCGACCGAGCGCTCGTCGACTGCGCTGTTGCCGCTTCGGCCGAGGGCTACCCCTTCCCGTGCAATCTCGATGTCGACAAGCCGATTGGTGGGCTCACCCCGCCGGCCGATGCCGACCGAGTCCGCAGTGCCCTCGATGCCGGCACGTCGGCCGCAGACTTCGCCGCCATGCTCGCCGCGCGGCGTTCATGACATTCGAGCCAATCCGCACCGAACGACTCCTGCTTCGCCCCGTCCTGAGCACCGACGCTGACGAACTCGCCGAGCGAAGGAACAATCCTGACGTTGCCAGGTGGCAGACCTGGACGCTGCCGTACCCCGCTGAGCGCGCCCAGCAAGCCGTCGACGAGATGGCCGCGATGCCCGGCCCCGTGACCGACGAATGGTGGATGCTGACGATTGCTGACCTCGCCGATACCGAGATCTACGGCGATCTGCCGATTCACCTCACATGGGATGGCCGCTCGGCCGAAATCGGTTACTCGCTCGCACCTGCCGTGTGGGGCAAGGGATACGCAACCGAGGCGGTCGAAGCAGTCTGCGCACGCCTGTTCCAGGACGGCAAAGTCACGCGCCTCAGCGCCATGCTGCACCCCGACAACACCGCGTCTGCTCAGGTGTTAGAGCGCAGCGGCTTCGTGTTCGAAGGCCACACGCTGCTGTCATTCTGGGTCGGCAACGACAACAGTGACGACTGGCTGTACGGCATGACGCGCGAGCAACACACCGGATGGGTCACTCGCCCGCGCCATGCCGCG
Organism: Ilumatobacter sp.; assembly: GCA_051275435.1. Classification (GTDB taxonomy): domain Bacteria; phylum Actinomycetota; class Acidimicrobiia; order Acidimicrobiales; family Ilumatobacteraceae; genus Ilumatobacter_A. The sequence goes on along the minus strand of JBNMOS010000096.1, from coordinate 9,031 downwards.
AGCGACGTGCGACTCGTCGAAATCGACCACCCCAACTCGGCAGCGGTCGCGGCGTTGTCGACCCACCACAGCCAACGCCAGTTCGTGTCGCCCGTCGAGCAGTCGTTTCGGGAGGCGCTGTTCGTCGCACCCCACGAGGGCAGCGCCGTTGAACCTTGGCTGCGGGCCGTCGAAGCCGACGGCGAGCTGGTCGGCTTCGTCATGCTCACGGCCCCCACCGAGGCCCACCCGATTCCGTACCTGTGGCGACTCCTCATTGACCGACGGCACCAGCGGCGCGGCATCGGCCATTGTGTGCTTGACCTCATCGTCGAACACTGTCGAGAGGCTGGCGCGTCTGCGCTCGACGTCAGTTGGCTACCAGGCCGGGGGTCGCCGCAACCGTTATATCTCCGTTACGGATTCTCCCCGACCGGTGAGATCGTCGACGGCGAAATCGAAGCGCGGCTCGCCCTTGCCTGAGCGCCACAGGTCACATCGCTCAATGCCTGATGGGCCCAAACTACTGTCGTGAAATGCGCGGACTTTTCTTACTCGTTGCCGCTGTCAGCCTGATGACAGCCAGCTGCAATCGCGAGCCAACAGCCACCATCAATGCCGCCTCGACCGCCACCGAAATCGTGCAGATTGAGGTATCCGCTGACGGCGAGTCAGTTCCGACACCGCAACCCGGGGCTCCAGGATCAACCACGCCGGACTCATCAGGCACGACGGTTCAAACTCCCGCGAGCACGTCGGCTCCATCGGACGCCAACGCACCGAGCGTCGAAGTGACCGTTCAGCCAACCTTGCAGCCAACCCCGCAGCCAATCGCGGCGAATGACAACGGCGAGCCCGTCGGCGACGGGCCCGTGCTCACCACTCCGCCGCAGCCAACCGAGGGCGACCCGACGCAAAGCGAGACGCCAATAGAACCGACCTCGAGCAACGGCGCGCTCGCTCCGGTGTTCTTCAGCTTCGGCGCCACGACCACAACACGGTGCGATGAGGCCGACCCCGGCACCATCACGTTGCAGTGGGAAGTGGCTGGCACAGAGTCGGTCTCCGTCGCGATCGGTACCGACTCACAGATCTTCCGAGCGAGCCAGCCTCCGGCCGGCTCGCTCGATATACCGCTCGATTGTGCAGCCGGCGGCAGCTACTTCGTCATCGCTGAGAACCCTGGCGGGCGAACAGTGCGTTCAGCCACCGTGGCACCCTGAGCTTCATCGCTCGTTGATCGCAACCAACCGTTCGAAACGCGGACGGACCAGATCGGTAATGATCGTTGACCGCTGGTCAGCCGGAGCCCTCACAGCTTCGCCCCACAGCGCGCGGCCCACCATGAAGCCAGAGCAGCCGGCATCCGATGCAACCGTGAACTGATCGGCGAAGTCGTCGAATGTCCCGCCGCCAGACAGCATTGCCCAGGGGATACGGCCGGCGATCTCGGTGACCTCAGCACACGCGTCGGGCGACCCCGGATAGGGCAGTTTGAGGAGGTCGGGCCCGAGCGCAGCGAATCGACGTGCCGTCTCGACAACGACGCGTGGACGATCCTCTGGCGAGTCCAGGTCATAAAACAGTGGTTCCATCGCCAGCGGCAACCCGACTCTTCGGCAGTCAGCGAGGATGCCTGCAGCAACCGCTTCCTGCGCTCGGGCGAGCGGCCGGTCCGGATGGTAGGACTGCAACAACTTTGCCGAAGCTGCGCCAGAGGCCGCGGCCCGTTCGACTGACCAGCCTTCAAGAATCGTTGTCACCCCGGCGCCCGGATCATCCAGGTAGCCCTGCGACTCGAGTGCTGCCAGGAAACCAACGCCGTCGGGCAGCGCCCCAGCGTCGAGGACCTGGGGGATCGAATACTCGGGTTCGAGCATCACGCCCGTGGCAAGGTCGGCAATCGTGCTCACCAGTTCGATCTTCAGCGCCGTGATCTCTGCAGCGGTCAACGAGTCAGGATCACCCGGTCGGAGAAACTGGCGGAGTGAGTCGCGATGATCGATCGCGAGGATCGAGAACTTCCCGTCGGCATTCGACAGGTCGCGTAACGCCACGATCAGCCCGCAGCTGCTGAGCCAGCAGAATCAGGGGGGCGAACAACGGGGAGCTCCCAAGCTTCGTGGTCCCAGTCGTCTTGGATCCACGTGTGCGCTTCGTCGAAGCACGGCGGTGTCGTGCGCTCGTCGTCGTACAACTCTCCGGCAAGGTAGTTGAGGAACATCATGTGCGAGCTCGGGCAGGCGACTGACGAGTGGTAGCCCTTCGTAACGAGCACGGCCTCACCGTTGCGAGCGGTGAACAACTCGTCGAAGTTCTCCTCATCAGTCCAGTTCCGTTGCATCACGAAGCCGTTGTCTGGCTGGGTTCGGAAGTAGTACACCTCTTCGAGATATGGCGAGCCGTCGCGACCGTCATGGCGGTGTGGTGCCCAACCAGACCATGTCCCACGAGGAACGTACACCTCGTACAGGATGAGCCGTTCAGCCTGGATCGGCGGGGCGAGCACGTGGTTGACGTGGCGGTACGCAGCGCCACCACCGCGCAACTCCTGCTTCATCTCACTCGGCTCGATCAGCCGCGTTGGATACTTGCCAACTGCTTCAGCGGACCCGATCGAGAACTCAAACCCACCGACCGCGGCGACGACTTCGATCGCCTCACCGGGTGTCACATAGACAATGTGCGGCATTTCCTCGAACACCGACGTCCGACTGATGTCGAACGTCTGGCCGCCGGCTCGCACGGTTCCAGCCCCGCGCAGCGGAACGATCGCTGTCTCTTGGCCATCTCGTTGATCAGTGTGTGTGTCGCCAGCATCGAGCTCGATGACGGCGAAGCTGAGGAAGTCCCAACCCGAGTTCTCCGGGGTGATGTCGATCCGTACCGTTCCGTCGAGGTTGCGCGACCGGTGATGGCTCGTGTCGGTCTCACGCATCGGGCCGACCGGATGGGCATGGCGCAGGGGCTGGCCCGAGTGGGATAGCTGTTCGGAATCAAATTCGGTCATGACGGGCTCTCCTGTACGTCGATCTCGTGAATGCCAACGGGACGGTTTTCCTGCATCGAACGCAGCGCTGCCTTGCCAATGACTAACGGAGCGCGGCCATCGGCACCCGAGGCCGGGCTCACGGCGCCGGAGCCGGCAGCCACATACGCGATGAAGGCCGCCCACTGGTCGAGGTAACTGCGTGCATAGCGCTCGAGGAAAAAGTTCTGCAGCGGTGGCTGACGGAATCCCTGATCGGTGGCAAGTACAGCATTGAAGTCGTGGTGGTTGTTCGACGCAGCCTTGCCGTTACTGCCGAAGGCTTCGACCCGCTGGTCGTAGCCATACGCCGCTCGGCGGCTGTTGTCGATGGTCGTTAACACTCCGTTGGCGTGGGTCAGTACGACGACGGCAGTGTCGACATCACCAGCCTCGCCGATCGCTGGATCGACCCTGACGGCGCCCTTCGCGTAGACCTCGACCACTTCGCTTCCGGTGACGTAGCGGGCCATATCGAAGTCATGGATCGTCATGTCGTTGAAGATCCCACCGGAGACTTTGATGTACTCAATAGGTGGCGGCCCCGGATCGCGGCTGATGATATTGACGAGATGCACATCGCCGACCGCCCCGTGCTTGACAGCATCGGCCACTGCCTTATGGCTTGGGTCGTAGCGCCGGTTGAAACCGATTTGTAATGGCACGCCAGCAGCCGCGACCGCTGCCAGGCCCCGGTCGACCTCGGCGAGGTCGAGCGAAATCGGCTTCTCGCAGAAGATGGCCTTGCCAGCCTCGGCAGCAGCAACCATTGCGTCGACGTGCGTGTCGGTACTCGTGCAGATCGCCACGGCATCGACGTCGTCCGCAGTGACGGCATCAGCCAGCGACGTAGCGATACGCGCACCGATGTCGGCGCCGACAGCCTGCGCCGATGCTTCGATCACATCGAACACGACACTCACCGATGCGCCAGGTACCTGGCGAGCCAGCATCTCTGCGTGCATTTTGCCGATCCGCCCGCAACCGAGCACCGCAAATCTTGTCGTCATGTCATGTCTCTCATCGTCGGTCGGTTTGTTGAATAATGATGTGGCCGTTGGCGGTGTTGGCCGCATAGACGGCAATGGGTTCCTTGACCGGCTTGCGGCACGGCGCGCCGGTCGACAGGTCGAATCGGCCGTTGTGCTTTGGGCATTCGATCTGTGGTCCGTCGGGACCGTCGACGACCGCTCCTCCAGCGAGGTGAACTTGACCATGGGTGCAGATGCCGTCGACGACGCAGACCTTGCCATCGTCGGTTCGTGCAACAGCGAACGTCCGGTCACGGACATCAACACGAGTGATCGAACCGAACGCAATCTGTTCGACAGGGCCAAGGTCGTACGACCCGTCAGGGCGGACCGAGCCGATCGAGCCGATCTCAGCCGGAGCGGTCGGTACATCGGGGAGACGGCGAGTCTCGAGTTCGTGGTGCGGATCGTCGCGCTGCCGCTTGAGTTCTCCGATGATCTCGCGGTACGCGTGGAGGCAGTTCGGGCTCGGTTCGGGTAGCGCGTGCTTGATTTCGGCGTGCAATGCAGGCAAGCGGTAGTACGGAACCGCAGGGAAGATGTGGTGCTCGACGTGGTAATTCATGTTGAGATATAGGAACCGGAACACGGGGTTCATGTACACCGTTCGGCTGTTGGCTCGATGGTCAAGCACGTCTTCTTGTAGGCCAAGGTGCTGCGTCGTCCCAAAGAAGAGAACGAGCCAAGCGCCGTAGATCGTGGGCGCTCCCACCAGCAAGATCGGCAGCCAACTCTGGGTCGCAACGGCGAGCCCGACGATTGCGGCATGGACGACCACGCTCAACCGGGCTTCCCACACGACCTTGCCGCGTTCGTTCGCAGGCACGAGGTCGATGGCGACCGGATCGATATTGCCGAAGGCGTGTTGGATGATCCGCCAAAACATGACCGGCTGGTTTCGGAGGCCGGTGTAGTTCTGTGCAAGGCGCAACAGTGACGGTGGTCGAGCGAGCTGAATCTCCGGGTCACGACCGACGATGATCGTGTCGCTGTGGTGCCGGAAATGGGACCATCGCCAGAGTGTCGGCCCACGCCACAACATCAACGATGCCAGCTGGTACACCGCGCCGTTGACTCGCTCGTTCGAGCACGCAGTCCCGTGGCCAAACTCGTGCCACCGGGCATCGGCTGCGCCGTACAACGCGCCGTAGACCACAAACAGCGGGATCGACCAGTAACTCGGGAATGCCACCGCTGCAGCAACACCGGCGCCGCCCAGCAAGGCCAGCCACAACACCGCATCGCCAATCGCCCGCCGGTTGGTTCGGTCGGTGAGCTCACGCATCCGGTCAGGGTCGACATACGGGCGGAACCATTCGGCATCGACGAGGCCGACCTCGGCCGCGCGCTGTGCCTCCGGGCCGACGACCGAATAGTCGCGTGCGGTGCGATCGAGCGTGTCAGTCATGGTGCAAGTGTTGTCGGTGCTGTCTGGCGGAAGCCAACTCAGGCCCTGCGCTGCGCGGCCTTCCCGGCAACAACCTCGTTATGCGCATCGACAACTTCGGTGCGATAGGACGTCTCGGGAACCCCAACTTCCCAGTACGTGCCGCCCTCGGTCCATTCGTAGGGGTGGGTCTGCAGTGCAATCACGTACGTGCGATCCGACGCACGGGCCCTGGTCATTGCGGCTTCGAGTTCGGTGATCGTGCGCACGGTCTCGCTGTCGCAGCCCTGTGCCTTCGCCAGCATCTCGAAGTCGACGCGGACCTCAGTGTTGGGCCCATTGCAGTCGTCGAGCAGGTTGTTGAACGGCACGCCGCCCTGGTTGATCTGCAGCCGGTTGATCACCGCGTACCCGCCGTTGTCGCAGATGATGACAATCATCTTGTGACCGCTCATCACCGAGCTATACAGGTCAGAGTTCATCATCATGGTCGAACCGTCGCCAACGAACACGATGACTTCGCGGTCAGGCATCGCCATTTTTGCGCCCCAGCCGCCCGCGATCTCGTAGCCCATGCAGCTGAAGCCGTATTCGCAATCGAAGCTGTTGATCTCGTCGGCACGCCACCCATTGTTGACCTCGCCGGGGAACCCACCGGCGGCAGCAAGCACATAGTCGCCTGGCACCTTGTTGCGGTCAACGGCACCGACAACCTGGGCATACGTGACAGCCTCGCCATCAGCGACTCCGGCGTCCTTCGGTGCAGCGATCTTGTCGATGTACGCGTGGTAGCCGGCACGTTCGACCGTTGCACGCTCGCTCCAACTGTTGTCGGCTCGCCAGTCACCGAGTGCTTGGCCGAGTTCGGCAAGGCCTTCGCGAGCATCGGCGACCAGCGGCATCGAGCGGCGCTTGCGCGCATCGAAGCGGGCAGCGTTGAGGCCGATGAGCGTCACGTCGGGATTCTGGAACAGCGTCCACGACCCGGTCGTAAAATCTTCCATTCGACTGCCCACCGCAAGGACGACATCGGCATCAGCTGCGAGATTGTTGGCCGATTCGCATCCGGTGACGCCGATGGGACCAGCGTTGAGTTCGTGTGTTGCAACGAGGCTGGCCTTTCCAGCAACCGTCTCGACGACGGGGATGTTGTGGCGCTCAGCAAACGCCAGCAGTTCGGCTTCGGCAAACGAGTAGTGCACGCCGCCGCCAGCAAGGATCAGCGGCTTCTTTGCAGCGCGTATCGCTTCGGTCGCTGCGGCGAGTTGACCGCGGTCGGGGCGGGCCCTGACGATTGCATGGTGCTTCGGAGCAAGGAACTCGTCGGGCACGTCGAATGCCATGGCCTGCACGTCTTGCGGTAGCCCGAAGAACGCTGGGCCACAATCGGCCGGGTCGAGCATCGTGTCAATGCCCTGCGGCAGCGACGTGAGGATCTGGTCAGGCATCGTGATCCGGTCCCAGTAGCGAGCCACCGGTCGGAACGCATCGTTGACCGTCGTCGACGGCACGCCGAAATGCTCGACCTGCTGCAGCACCGGGTCGGGCGTCCGCGACGCAAACGAGTCACCAGCGATCAGCAACAGAGGAATGCGGTTCGAGTGCGCAACGCCAGCGGCGGTGACCATGTTGGTCGCCCCCGGGCCGATCGACGACGTAGCCGCCATGATCTGGCGACGGCGCATCGCCTTGTTGAACGCAGTGGCTGCGAGGGCCATGCCCTGTTCGTTCTGCCCCCGCCACGTCGGCAGCTCGGCCCTGTGTTCTTCGAGCGCGTGACCGAGGCACGTGACGTTGCCGTGCCCAAAGATGCCGTAGATGCCCGGAAACAGCTGCGCCGTGCTGCCATCTCCGAGTTCGGTGGTCTGGGCGATGAGGTGCCCGACAATCGCCTGTGCGACCGTCAATCGTTGTGTCCCCATGAGGGTCTCCTTCAACAGGTTTCAGTTGGGGTCAGACCCCAACTGAAACTCAGGTGGATGCGATGTTGGTGACGTCTTCCCACTTCTCACTCTTCCAAGAGCGGAGCAGGGCGTCTTGGACGCTGACGTAGTCGATGGCTTCACTGAAGCCCGGGTGGTGCTGGCGTCCAGCTGCGACCGACGACAGGAACTCGAAGTCCTCGATGACCTTGAGGTCTTCGTAGCCAATCGAGTTGGCGTCACCGGGCACGAAGTGGCCGTGGTACGGATACCGGTCGCCCGCGTACACCGTGGTGTAACCACGAGCCTTGTCGCCAACGAGGTTGAGCTGGAGCTCGTTCATTGTCTCGAGGTTCCACTTCAGCGAACCCTTGGTGCCGTAGATCTCAAAGGCGCACTGGCTCTCGGGGCCAACGATCGTGCGGCTTGCTTCGAACGTGCCTCTGGCACCATTCTCGAACTGCACCAGGGCGCCGAAGTAGTCCTCGTTCTCGACGGGACCGGTCGGATCGCCTGGTTGACCAGCGTCGTAGTGGGTGCCCCCAGCCTTGGGCAGCGGCCGGTCGGGAATGTACGTGTGGCCTGTACCAACGACCTTTTTGATCGGACCCACCAGCATGTGCGCGAGGTCGATCGAGTGACTCAAGATGTCCGAACTCACACCGTGACCGGCGCCGTCGAGCTGAAAGCGCCACGACAGGAGCCCCATGGGGTCCGAGCCGTACATCGTGAAGAATCGGCCGTTGTAGTTGGTGATCTCGCCGAGCGTTCCGTCGGCGATCAGGTTCTTCGCGTACTGCACCAACGGTGCCCAGCGGTAGTTGTATCCGACCCCGGTGATGACGCCAGCCTTGCGGCTCGCAGCTTCGATCCGGACGGTCTGCTCGGGCGTCCCACCCACGGGCTTCTCACAAAATACGTGCTTCCCGGCCTCGGCAGCTGCGATTGCGATTGGCTCGTGGAGCATGTTCGGCGCGCAGATGCAGACGACGTCGACATCGGGGTGATCGATCGCTGCCTGCCAGTCGGTGGTGCCTTCCCGGAAGCCGAACGATTCGACTGCTTCGTCGACGCGCTCTTGCAAGTTGTCGCTGATGATGATCAGCTCGGGGTCGTAGGTGCGCTCTTGAAAGAGCGTGGGAATCCGGAGGTACGAGCGCGTGTGCGCCTGCCCCATCCAGCCAAAGCCGATGACGGCGATTCCGATTTTCTGACGCGTCATTGCGTTTCTTCTTCCGGGATGAGGTGGGGGTGAACAATTTCAGCAGCTGTGGCAACCGCGGCCGCCACGTCGCCATCTGGGGGGTACAGCAGCGAACGACCAACGACGAGGCCGCGCACGTTGGGCACAGCCATTGCTTGCCGCCATTCGTCGAACGCCGATTCCGGGTCGGGCCCTGGTGTACCGCCAAGAATCAGCCCGGGCAATGACGTGGCGGCCATGACTCGTTCGACCTGCGCGGTGGCAGGCAGTTTCAGCCAGGTGTAGGCCGAACTGGCCCCGAGGGCGCTGGCGATTCCGACGCACCTGATGAGTGCGTCCTCGTCGGTGTCGAGATGTTTGTCACCCGTCGACGACGTCGTGTACGGCAGCGGTTCGAGCATCGCAATCTTCTCGACGGCTGCCAGTTCGGTGATCCATCGGGCACATGCCTCAATCGTGGGGCGTGACCGTTCATCAGCC
>JBNMOS010000095.1:0-13671 GCA_051275435.1 Ilumatobacter sp. | reverse complement strand
GGCAGGCAGTGCCATCTCGGCCTGAATACCCAACTCGTCTTCTGAGCGCGTCTCGAGCCGGGGTCGCATCCGGTCGGGGTCGAGCACGCCCGACTTCTCCATGACATACCGCGACTCGATGCCGGAGGCTTTGACAATGAACGCCTCGTCAGGAGCGGAACGCTCCTGAACAGTGCCCGCCTCGATCTCAGCGCCGTGCGCACCGTTCCACTTTTCGACAGATGCGGTCAGCGAAGCGGCCAGCTCCGCATTACTGATCGACTCGGGTGGCGTGAACAGACCGGTCCCTGTGATCGACACTGATGGAAACACGAACGCAGTCATACGGCAGAACCTACGCACCTACCCATCGGTAACCCCGCTCGTCGACAATCAGCCACTGGCTGTGGGACGGAATCAGTGCAGGAGGTGCGAGCGGACCAGGCCGCGGAGCATGTCAATACCAATGCCCTTGGACGCGCTGACCCAGACGATGTCGCCCTTTTCCAGCTGGCATCCGGCAGCAAGTTTGTTCTTGCGCGTTGCTCGCTGCGACGACTTGACCTTGTCGTGTTTCGTGGCGACGACCGTGTGCGGCACCTCGCTCTGACGCAACCAGTCGAGCATCTGCTGGTCGAGCTTCGTCGGGCCAATCTCGCCGTCGATCAAGATGAAGACCATCACCAGGTAATCGCGCTCGAGGAGATAGCCCTCGATCATCGCGGGCCAGTCGCGACGAATCGATTTTGCCGCCTTGGCATACCCGTAGCCGGGGAGGTCAACGAGTGTGCCGAGGCCGTCGCCCTCGTCGAGGCTGAACAGGTTGATCAGCTGCGTGCGGCCCGGTGTGTTGGAAACGCGAGCGAGCTGCTTGTGGTTGGCAAGCGCGTTGATCAGAGACGACTTGCCGACATTCGATCGACCCACGAATGCAACCTCGACGGTGGCCTCAGGCAAAGTATCGAGCCGCGACGCCGACTCGACGAACGAGATTTGCAGGGGGCTTCCAGAACTCACCCCACAAACCTCGCAGGTAATTGAAGGAAAAGTGCAAGATGCGCATGCGACGATGGTTTCGAACGTTGACAACAGCGTCTGCCGTCGCACCGCCGGCACCAGAAAGGACCCTCACGAAATGCGCTCATCACTCAACCTCACCAACCCGGTCAGCATGCCATCGGCTCGCCGACGCTCCCTGGGCGCCGTGGCCGCTGCCGGCCTGATGTTGTCGATGAGCGCCTGCGGTGCAATCGCGGAGAAGATCACCGAAGAGGGCGCCGAGCGCATCATCGAAGGCGAGACCGGCGAAAACGTCGAACTCGACATCAATGGTGATGGCGGCATCTCGTTCCAATCCGACGAAGGCGGCTTCTCCTTCAACGAAGACGGCGAATTCGTTATCACCGATGCCGAGGGCTCGGTCTTCAGCGGCAACGCGAGCGAAGACGGTGTGGTCGTATTCGACCAAGACGGCAACCCGGTCGTCGATGTCGACGTCGATGTCAACGGAGAGACCGGCCAGGTCACGCTGCAAGGCGAGGATGGCGAATCCTTCTACCGAGTCGTTACCGAGATTCCCACCGAGTGGCCGAACGACGTTCCACGCCCTGACGGCCTCGCTGTCGAAACCGGCTCGATCATCAAGGCCGATGGCCAAACGCTGATGACCTTGCTCGGGTCGCCGAACGGCAGTGCTATCGATTTCACCAATGCATACGGCGCCGCGCTCGGTGCTGCAGGCTTCGCCGAGACCGGACGTTCCGACTCCGACACCGACGGAGGCACCAACGCCTGGCGGACGTATGAGAGCGACGCCTGGACCCTCAACATCAGCGGCTACGTGGACGATTCGGGCAACATTGTGAACCTCAGCATCGTCTCCAAGACCTGAGCCGCTGCACCAGAACGGCGCGCGATGGGGGTTAGCCGCTGACCAGGGACGCCAACGCCCAAATCGCTGCCAGCAGGCCGATTCCCGAGTAGAGCAGGGATCGGCCAACCGGGGCGCGTTCGAGGTGTCCCTCGTCGAGCTGTCGTTCCGGCGGCCGGACAACCGCCATGAAGTTGCCGACACAGAGTGCAGCACCGAAGGCGAGCACGAGGTACGCCAGCAAATCTTCGCCGAGGAACATGCACGACAGCATGCCGAACATCGCGGGCAACGCCACAGCATGCCGCCAACGCGCTGATGTCTGTGGTGCGCGATACTGGACCGATGGGGTTTCATCACGTTGCACTCGCCACACACGACGCTGCGGCCACCCACGAGTTCTACACCGAGGTGATGGGCTTCGAATTGGTAAAGGTCCACGTCGGCCCGACGCCGAATACCACGGGGGCAGCAGACCACGCCGGGTTCAGCAAGCACTTTTTCTATGCGACGAACGCTGACGTCGAGGACCGTGACGACGCCGACCGAGATCTCATCGCGTTCTGGGAAATCCACGACGAGTCGATCGGCGAGTACGAGGTAAACATCAATGCGGCGTCCGGCCTGCCGGGCTGGGTCAACCACATTGCCTTCGACGCGCCGACCCGCGAATCTCTCGACCGTCACCGCACGCGCTGGCAGCAGCACGGCCACCGGGTGATCGAAATCGATCACGGCTTCTGTTCCTCGATCTACCTGGGTGATCCATCCGGGAACATGGTCGAGTTCTGCCTCACGACTCGGTCGTTCACCGACGGCGAACGCACTGATGCGCTCGCCAAGCTGCGGGCTCCGAAGCCCGACTTCGACGCTGATCCGACGATCATCGTGCACGACGCCCTCACCCCGGCCTAACTCGCGCCGACGCCGACCCCGAAATATTCCCAGCGGTAGCTGTGACTTATATTTCCTTGTGGACGCAACTATTGTGGTTACAATCGTTCCTATGACCAAGCTCCTCCGTATCGATTCATCAGCACGCACCGCCGATTCCGTCAGCCGCCAGCTCTCTGACCGACTCATCAACCGCATTGCCCCCGACGCCGATGTCACCATCCGCGATCTCGCTGACGGCATCCCCCTCCTCAGCGAATCGACGCTCGGCGCAATGTGGACCCCCGAGGCCGACCGCACCAATGCACAGAATGCCGAACTCGCCGACGCCAATACGGCGATCCAAGAACTGTTCGACGCCGACACCATCGTGATCGGTCTGCCGATCTACAACTTCGGGCCGCCCGCCGCGCTCAAGGCATGGGCCGACCTCGTCGCCCGCGCCGGTACCACCTTCCAGTACGGCCCGAGCGGGCCGGAAGGCCTCATCCCGAACAAGCCGGTGTACGTGATCGTCGCATCGGGCGGCGTCCCCGTCGGCTCGCCAATGGACCTCTCGTCCACCTGGCTCACGACCTTCCTCGGGTTCATCGGCCTCACCGATGTGACCGTCATCGCAGCCGATCAGCTGAACGTCGACCCCGAAGGCGCACTCGCAGCCGCCAAGGAGCGCGTGGACGCCGTCGAGCTCAAAGCAGCCTGACCACGCCGCTGTTTCACGAGGGCGGTCACACTGCGCCTGGCGCAGTGTGACCGCCGTACACTTTGTTGGTGGCCCGGTCCGGCGGAGTGAATCGCAATCCTGCGCAGCTGGTCGTTCTTGCGTTCACCGGCTTAATCGGTGTCGGGACACTGCTCCTCCTACTCCCCCTTGCCGTCGATGGCTCGAGCGGGCTCGGAGTCGAAGATGCCCTCTTCATGTCGACCTCCGCGACGACAGTGACCGGGCTGACCACCGTCGACGTCGCAACCTTCTCCCTCTTCGGCGAACTCGTCTTGCTCGCCCTGGTACAAATCGGCGGCTTCGGCATCATGACCATCGGGTCGGTGCTCGCCCTGGTTGCTTCGCGACGCGTCGGACTGCGGCAACGGATGCTTGCACAGGCCGAAATCGGGGCGGTCGACATCGGCGACCTGAAGATCCTCATCGGATACATCGCACGCATCACGCTCGCCGTCGAAGGCTCACTCGCCGCAGTCCTCACCGTCCGGCTCTGGCAGGGCGGATACGAGGACAACTTCGGCGATGCGCTGTACTCCGGCATCTTCCATGGCGTAACCGCATTCAATAACGCTGGCATCTCGCTGTACTCAGACAACCTTGCCAGCTTCGTCGGCGACCCGGTTGTCGTCATCGCGATCACGCTCGGCTTCATTATCGGCGGCCTCGGATTTCCGATTCTCGTCGAGATCAGCCGACGTCGGGCGTCGACGACGAAACGCATTGAAGCCAGCCTGCCCATGACGCTGCACCACCGGGCGAGGCAGCCGCGATCGAGCGTGATCCCCTGGAGCCTCCACCTCAAGATCACGCTGCTCGCCACCGCCGCACTGCTGATCATCGGCCCGGTCGTCGTGCTCGCATTCGAGTGGAGTAATTCGGCGACACTTGGCCAACTCGGTATCGGTGACAAGTTGCTGGCCGGCTGGTTCCAGGGCGTATCGCCCCGAACTGCCGGCTTCAACACGGTCGACGTCGGCGCAATGAACGAGCCGACGCTGCTCGTCATCAGCACCTTGATGTTCATCGGCGCGGGCCCCGCCTCGACCAGTGGCGGTATCAAGGTCACGACGTTCGCCGTGCTTGCCGTGATGATCTGGTCCGAAGCACGCGGCGATCAGGACGTCAGCGTGTTCGGCCGCCGGCTGCCGACGCCGATGATCCGTCAGGCGGTCACGATCGCGCTGCTCTCGGTTGCCATGGTCACCGGCGTGTCGCTCGTCCTCATGGCCAGTGACGGCATCGGTCTGACCGCAGCACTCTTCGAGTCAGCGTCAGCGTTCGGCACCGTCGGATTATCCACCGGCGTCACCGGAGCAATCAGCACCCTCGGGCACCTCTCCCTCGTCGTCGTGATGCTCGCCGGCCGCGTCGGGCCCGTCACCTTCGTCACTGCACTGGCGCTGCGCGACAGCGACCGCGTCCGCGCCTACCGATACCCAGAAGAAAGGCCGATCATTGGCTGACAAACTGCTGCACACCATGTTCCGCGGGCTCCACCGCGACGTCGAACACACCGGCGAGTTCATTGTCATCGGCCTCGGCCGTTTCGGCAGCGCGCTCGCGACGACACTCATCGATATGGGCCACGAAGTGCTCGGCATCGACGCCGACGGCGAACGAGTCCAGGAACTGAGTGACGTGCTGACCCATGTCGCCCAAGCCGACACGACCAGCCCGAAAGCACTCAAACAGCTGGGGGTCGCCGATGCCGTCACCGTTGCCGTTTGCATCGGTGCCGATGTCGAAGCAAGCGTTCTGACGACCGCCGCGCTGTCTGACCTCGAGATTCCAAACATCTGGGCCAAGGCGTTCACCGAGCCGCACGGACGAATCCTCAGCCGTGTCGGAGCGCACCACGTCGTCTTCCCCGAAGCCGAGATGGGCACACGCGTCGCGCACCTCCTCACTGGCGAGGTCATCGAATACCTCTCACTCGACGGTGACTTCGTGCTCATCGAAACCGTGACGCCGCCGTGGCTCGTCGGCCGACCACTCGGCGAGACAAATCTGCGCCGGGACTTCAAGGTGACCGTCGTGTGCGTCAAGCCTGAGTCGGGTGCGTTCACCTACGCCGAGCGCGACACCGTGCTCGGCGCCAACGACCTCGTCGTGGTAGCCGGTCACCGCGCCGACATCGACCGGTTCGCAGCAGCAGTCTGATCACCCGCCGTTCGATCAGACGCCAGCTGACTTCGTTTCGCGAGAAGTGAGCAGCGGTCTGGAATGATTTCGTGATGGATCTCGATCAGGCCGTTCAAGCTGCCCGCACTGCATACGCGGCAGCCCGGCCCCAAAGTGCAGGCTGGGCCGATCGCGCCCGCCGCGTGATGCCGGGCGGCAACACGCGGTCGGTGCTCCAGTTCGATCCGTTTCCATTCCGCGTTGAGCGGGCAGAAGGTCGCTTGCTCTTCGACATCGACGGGTACCAGTACCTCGACTTGCTCGGTAACTACACCGCCGGCTTGCTCGGCCACTCCCCCGAACCCGTCCTTACCGCCGTACGCGCCGCGCTCGATAACGGCTGGTCGCTCGGCTCCGTCCACAGCAACGAGGTCCGGCTCGCCGAGTTGATTGTCGATCGTTTCCCGTCGATCGACCAGGTGCGCTTCACCAACTCCGGCACCGAGGCGAACCTGATGGCTCTCGCCGTCGCGACACATCACACCGGTCGATCGAAGATCGTGGTGTTCGAGAACGGGTACCACGGCGGCGTCATCACGTTCGGCTCCGGCACAAACCCGGTCAACGTCCCGCACGACTGGCTGATCCTTCCCTACAACGACAGGGCAGCTTTCGAGGCTGCGATGGCTGAGCACGGCGATCAGGTCGCTGCCGTGCTCGTCGAGCCGATGCAAGGTTCGGGTGGCTGCATTCCGGGCGACCCCGAGTTTCTTGCTGCCCTGCGTTCGGCGGCGACTCAGCACGCCAGCGTGCTCATCTTCGACGAGGTGATGACCTCGCGCCTCGCGGTCGGTGGAGCCCAGGAACAACTCGGCATCACGCCCGACATGACGACACTCGGCAAATACCTCGCCGGTGGGCTCAGCTTCGGCGCCTTCGGAGGCCAAGACGACCTGATGGCCGCATTCGACCCGCGCCGTGGCGGCACGCTCGGCCATGCCGGCACCTTCAACAACAACGTGGCGTCGATGGCGGCCGGAGTCGCTGCGCTGACCGAGGTGCTCGACGCCGACATCCTCCACGCCACGAACCGTCGGGGCGACAACCTCCGCGACCGCCTCAACACGGTCTTCTCCGACCGCCAGATGCCGATGTGCGTCACCGGTGTTGGTTCCCTGATGAACATTCACGGCATCGCCGGCCCGGTGACCTCCGCTCGCGACCTCGCCAACTCCGACGACCGTCTCAAGGAGCTCCTCTTCTTCCACCTGCTCGCCGCCGGCATCTACACCGCACGCCGAGGCTTCATCGCCCTCTCGATCGAGATCACCGACCAAGACGTCAACAACGTCGTCGCGGCAATCGAGGCGTTCTGCGGGGCATGAACAGGCGGTCTCAGGGCTCGGTGCGAAAGCCGGTTCGCGTCATCTCCCAAGGCGCAAAGCGGACTCGATTGTCAACGCAGTAGGCGGCTCAGCAAAGCATCGACCCTGCCCGCGAGTTCGCGGGGCTGAAGGGCTTGATCACGTAGTCGTCAGCTCCTGCCCCCAGCCCGCCTTCCACGTCGGCTTCCTCCGCTTTGGCCGTGATCAAAATCACCGGCACACAGGACAGAACGGGGTCGGAGCGCAAACTGACGCACACCTCGAGACCCGTCAGACGAGGCATATTCCAGTCCAGAATCACCAAGTCAGGAGCCTCGGCGAGCGCAGCTGCGAAACCGGCCGCTCCGTCATTTTCGACGATCACATCATGGCCCATGCTCGTGAGTTTGAACTTGATGAGTTCGCAAATGTCGTTGTCGTCCTCAACGACGAGAATCTTGCTCCTCAGCGCACCCCCTGCAGGCTCTGAGGCGATGCACATTGCTCGGAGAGGGGCAGTGCAACGGTCACTGTCGTGCCGCTGCCCTCCACAGATTCGAGGTGGATCTGACCGTGATGACGCTCGATAATGTTGGCCACAATGGCGAGGCCGAGCCCGGCTCCTTGGAATGCTTGTTCTTCAGAACTACGTGATCGGAAGAACGGGGTGAACAGCTGCGCCTGATCTGCCGCGGGGATGCCGATTCCGTGATCTGTGACGGTGACCACTAACGACTCGTTGGCAACGGCGGTCACCTCGATGGCTCCGGATGCCGGGCTGAACTTGACGGCATTGGTCAACAGATGGGCGAAGGCACGTTCCAGTTGTTCAGGATCACCCACGATGTGCGGCAAGTCGTCGACGTCGAGCCGAACCGAGATATTGCGGTCTGCAGCGAGAACCGCGACCGCCTCGCTTGCCGAGCGCAAGATCATTGCACCGTCGCATTGCTGCTCCCTGACTTGGAAGAATCCCGACTGGATCTGCGACAGCGACAAGATGTCTTCGACAAGGGCGAATTGGCGTTGCGCGTTCTTTTCGATCAATGCGAGCATTTCACGCTGTTCGGCCGACTGAACAGCTCCGAGAGATTCCGAGAGCAATTCGGCGTATCCGATGATGCTGTTCAAGGGCGTTCTGAATTCATGTGAAATCGTCGACAAGAACTCGCTCTTCGCCCGGTCGACAGCGGCCAGCTCGGTGACGACCTCTTGCTGTTGTTCGAGGGCGGCTTGCTGTTCTGCCTCGGCTGCGAGCCGGGCCGTGATGTCGACGGCGACCCCGATAGCTCCAATCATCTTGCCTTTGACGTTGTAACGCGGCGTCACCGTCAGTTCAACCGGCACCCGGCCGCCGTCTTTCTGGATGTAGGTCCATGACTTCGTCTTGGCCAGGCCGTCGCACACTTCAGTTCCGAAAACGTCGGGAGTTGGATCGACACCGAGTTCGTTCGCTCGTTCGGCGACCTCAGCCGGGTCGTGCAGTCTGAACACCGTTGCGGCGCCCACGAGGTTGGCAGCCTTGTAACCGAGCATCCGCTCCGCTCCGGCGTTGAAGACAGAGATCAACCCGTCGGAGTCGGTAGCGATCAGCGACATCTCCGTTGCGGCCCCGAGCACACTGGTCAGAAGTTCGATCGTTTCCCTGATCTCGATTTCGTCCTCGACACGGTCGGTGACGTCGCGGATGAACGCCGTACGAAAGTTGTCGGCGTGCGCAGTCCAGCTCGACACGGACATCTCAATGGGGAACAACTCACCATCACGCCGGAGGCCATTCCGAAGGAGTACCCCGTCGGATTTGAAATCGATCGCCAAGTCCATCAACTCTCCGCGGTGGGCTTCAGGCACCAGGTCAAGCACCGGCTGCCCGAGCATTTCATGGGCGGTTCGGCTGAAGATCCTTTCGGCTCCTGAATTCCACCCGACGACCAAGCCAGCCTCGTTCACGGTGACAATAGCTTCGCTGGTCGCTTCGTTCAGAGCATTGAGTTCCTCAGTCATCTCCGCTGCGAGCGCAACCGCGCGCCGACGTGTTGAACGCCTCGCTTGTGCGATACTAAGCAGCGTCGCAGCGACCAGAAGACCCGCTCCGACGATAATGAACGGCATGCTCCGTTCGACCATGGAGACGACCGCTGTGTCGTCGTCGGCGACGATCTTCAACGTGCGTTCGAACCAGGCGAGTGAGTTGACAAGCTCGTCCGACGTGCCATTCGTCTTCCACCGACCCTGCGGATCGTCGCCAGACATCAGTTGGCCAAAGCCCGCTTCACCGATGAGCGTGGCGAGATCCGGCGCCTGCATAGTTACACGCTCAGCACAAATGTACGAGCGCCGCTGCCGATCGTGGTCATCCGACCACTTTAGGCGACGCACGTCAAACAAGTGTCTTGCTGTTGTCAAGATAGGAACAGCGACAAGTTCGGTCTCCACGGCCTCGGCAAGCAGTCCGGACGTGCCGCTGACCAGGTCGTCCGTTCGGAACCCCGCGCACACGACGCCAGCAGTATCGCGTGCCAAGGTCGCGGTCGGCCGGTAGTTCGGTTCACTCAGGAAGTCGAGACCGAATGCAATCTCAGAACCAACCTGCGGTTCGATGTAATCGATCGGGAGGATCCGCGGTGCCTGCGTGTCGGAATGGATCGCGAACCCGGGATATGCCGGCTCCGTATTCTGCGATCGTTCGTTGACTTCCGCCGCGTACGGCGCGACGTCCCTTGAATCGACAAGGTGTGCTGCACCAACTCCCTGGACCCTTGGCGATCGGCTCGCGGCATCGGCCCGTTCGACCTTGGCGTCGTACGAATTGAGTCGGTCATCAATCGACTTGGTGGCCAACTGGGTCTGATTCTGCCGATCGACCCGAGCCTGTTCGTCATTCGACTTGATAGCCACAATCGTCGCTAGCACCAAACTCGCCAAGACTCCAACCAGAGTGAAGCCAACTTTCAGCGAACCGAGTCGGCCTTCGAAGCGCGTTGCCCGCAACGACGAGTTCTGCGAACGTGTACTCACGACGAATCTCGGAGCGACCAACGCGCGCTGCATTTACTTCGCGACAGGGGCACCGTCACCGTCCGTTGCGCCGGTACTGGTTGCCGCGCAATTTCCACGAGGTGGACTGTTCAGCCTCGGTGTGAGGTGTCAAGGAACATTTGTCAGCAGCAGTGTGATTGCCAGTCGCCGCTGAGGCCTGACGCCCGAACTCCGGCGCTCTGAGAGACCGACGGGCACTCTACGCGATCAAATCTCGACGGAACCTGCTATAGTTCTGACAGAAGTTCGTTTACCGTGCAGACCTTGCGGAGACCTTATCTCAAGGGATGTCCGCGTGCTTTACGGTCCAATAGAGTTGGCGAACGTCGTGCGTGATTTTGCACGCACCCTGACAACAGACTTTCCGATTCAAGGCATTCTTGATCATCTCGCCGGACAGATCGCGGAAGTTCTTCCGGTAACCGGTGCCGGAGTCACCCTGATTTCAGATGGGTTGAAAGCGCAGTACGTCGCAGCGTCGAACGATGCTGCGCTGGCCTTCGAACGGCTGCAATCAGAGCACGCGGACGGCCCGTGCTTCTTGGCCTATCAGTCCGGCGAATCGGTCGCAGTTCCCGACCTGATGGTCGACAATCGCTTTCAAGTCTTTGGGCCGGCAGCGCGTGCCGAAGGCCTGGCTGGCGTATTCACCTTCCCATTACGCCACGGCGATCGCTGCATTGGCGCCCTAAACCTGTATCGGGACACCACCGGCCCACTGAGCGTCCATGAAACGATCACCGCCGAGACAATGACTGACGTCGTCTCGGCATGTCTGATCAACGCCGCGGCGCGTGAACAGGCCGATGCTGCATCGGATACATACCAGCACGACGCATTGCACGATCCGCTGACGGGACTACCCAACCGTGCGTTACTCATGGACCGCGTACACGAGGCGAATCAGCGTGCGAAACGTTCACGACTGACCACCGTCGTGTACTTCGTCGAGCTTGACCGACTCACGTTGATCAACGACCACCACGGCCATCACGTCGGCGATGCACTCCTCATCGCGGTCGCTCGACGGTTCACCAATATGTTGCGAGTAGAGGACACGGTCGCTCAAGTATCAGGCAACGAGTTCGTCTTCCTGTGTGAGGACCTGCCCGACCCCGCCGAGGCCCACACCATTGGGGCGCGCATCGACGAGGCGTTCGAGCGGCCGTTCGTGATCGATGACCTCAGGTTGTCGATGTCAGCGAACATCGGCATGGTCGTCGCTGGCCCCGGCGAAGAAGTCTCCGCCGAGCTCATCATGCATGCAAATACGGGGACGCGGTGGGGGACACATACACGCATCGATCATTTCCGCAGGCACAACACCGCCTTGTTTGCCCAGCGGTCCGAGCTAAAAAACAGGCTCGCTCTCCTCACCAACGACAACGACAACGACGACGACAACGCCAACGCCAACACCAGAAACGGCAACACCGGCAACGTGGCGACGCGTCGTCGAGCTCGCATTCTGCGGCGCCGGATCGACGATGTCACCGCGCAGATCGTTTCGTCCAACGTGGGTCTCGTTCGTTCGTACACCCGTCGCTTTGGCGGAACCGCATCGGCCGATGAGCGCTCTGACTTCGAGTCGGCCGGTCTACTCGGGCTCATGCGCGCAGTTGACAGCTACGACCCAGAATCCGGAGGTTTCGGTCAGTGGGCGTTCAAGCCAATCCAGCGTGAGGTTCTGAGGACGGTTCGCGACACCGACCATCAAAACATATCTCTCGGCGACTTCGAAAAGCGTCCGGTAATCATGCGCGCACTCCGTCAACTCGAACGCACCGACGAGTCCTACCGCCCGTCAGCCGAAGAAGTCGCCGCACTTGCCGGAGTCACGGTCGCCCAGGCCACCCGAGTAATCACTCCGCCGCAGATCAGCTCGATCGACCAGTCGGCCGCCGGCGCCGATGGCACTTCACTCGCCGATCTCATCGAGTCGGCCGACTGCTCACCTGAAGCAACGGTGATCTCTCAGTTGACGGTCGAAGCGCTAGAGACCTTCGCACTGCAAGTCCTCGATCCCCGAGCGCGGTACGTCATCGTCCGCCGCTTCGGCCTCGACGACGAACCAAGCGAGACGCTCGCGTCCATCGGCAAAGCGCTCGGCGTCTCACGCGAGGCCGTTCGCCAAATCGAGGTAAAGGCGCTGGCTAAGTTGCAACATTCGACCCTGCTGCGCAACCTCGACGATCCCGGTACCGAGGGACCACGCCCTGCCCCGACCACACCACAAGATCGCCGCGTGGCATCGCCGCCGAGACAACAGCGCCGCCCATCATGACCGTGCAGTGTCGAAACTCGACGACGACACGACACGACACGACGACGACGACGGCACCAAGTACCTACGAATCTGCGATCTGCTCCGAGAGCGAAGCAATCAGAGCGACGCCACCTGCCACGACCGCGTGGTCGCCAAGATCTCGACAAGCTTCTGCCAGCGTCCTGGCCAACTGCCGCTCATCACCGACGCGCACACAATCCACGAGTAAAGCAGCAACGCCAACAGACGCAGCCGAGGCAGAACCATACGACACCGCTCGGTCAAAGACCTGAGGAATCGTGCGAACCCCCTCAGCGTGCGTCAGGCTGTTGCCCAGCACGACTTCGAATTGGCGCAGAGCGAAAACTCCGAGCTCCACGACCAGATCTGCGGGTTCCCACACACGTACCCGATTGGCCGACTGCGCATCGACGACGGCGCAGTTTCGGCGTGTCCTGTCGTGGTTGATCAGGCTCACCGCCTCGGCCAATGCACCGTCAAGTGTGTCGGGAATGAGGTGCCGCCGTTGCATCAGGCACATGACTGTCCGGCGTGCTGCGACAAAAGCACGGAGGTTTCTCGCACCCGGGTCGACATCCGTGCGGTGATCAAACGTCGCGACGGTTGTTGACCACGATGCCGAGGATCACGAGGGCGAGCGACACGATGCCGAAGAACACACCGCCGTAGATCCGTCCGCCCGGCGCGTTGTCCGCATCTGGAATCACGAGAGCAAACGCCGAGCTGTACGGCAGCACCTTCTGCGGGTCATCGACGCCGGCCAACGACAGCACGCCGGTCAGGATTCCCTCGATGAGCAGCGGCCAGAGGATGATGATCGACACGGCGGCAGGGCCGTTGCGCAACAGGAGTCCGAGGCCGAATCCGAAGAGCGCAAGCAGACCTGCGAGGACGATCACGCCGAAGAATGAAGCAAGCGAGCCGTCGTCGCCAGAGAGGCCGACACTCGCACCTCGACCGTTGATCAACACGCTGCCGACCACGTACGAGATCGACACGGCGACCGCGCCCACGGCCAGGCCAAACAAGACCGACACGATGGCCTTGGCTGTGAAGACCTTCGGGCGGTCGGGTGTCGCTGCCAGCGTCGGCCGAATAGTGTTGTGCGCGAACTCGGAGGTGATGCCAAGTGATGTTCCGACCCCCACCATCATCGCCACGAGAATCGAGAAGCCGCCAATCAGGCTCATCAGATCTTCGTTGTCAAAGAACTCCGGTTCAGAGGCGAGTAGGCCGACCAGGCTGGTGATCACGACGAGTCCGATCACCGCACCGAACGGCAGCCAGATGTTGAGGCGCACGGTGCGCAGCTTGAAGAACTCTGAACGCAGCAGGTTGATCATGACTGACCCTCCGTGAAGGGCGCCGTGAAGGGCGCCGTGAAGGGCGCCGT
>JBNMOS010000094.1:0-14079 GCA_051275435.1 Ilumatobacter sp. | reverse complement strand
CCCGCGGGCATGCGCAGAGCCGCATGGCCGACCGCACGATCTTCAGCCACGTTGATGTGTGCGCCGGCAAACATGGCATCGCGTCGCCCTTCGACATTGCTGTCCTGAGCTAACTCGAGCAGGGAGGCAAGAACGTCGTCGTTCAGGCGGTGCTTCGAGTAATCGATCCGGAGATTGCCTGCTTCGACGATGTAGCGAGTCGCCCGACCGGGATCAGCTCCGAACAGCTCCCGGAGATGTACGGGGCGAGCGAGAGAAGCGAGCGCATCAAGATCCATGCCGCCAATGTAGAGGCCAGCCTGCCGCCAGGCCCGCGCCCGTCAGCCGGGCAGCTTGGTCGCAGCTGCCGGGTCAATAAACAGTGTGGTCGCCGAACGGCAAACGTGGCTGACCGGAATCGACCGGTCGCGTTCCAGCCAGCGCCGCACCATGTTGGCCTTCGATTTGCCGGTCGTGAGGATCAGTCGGCCACGGGCATGGTTCACGGGCCCAGGGGTCAGCGTCATCCGCCCACGACCGTTGAAGTCGCCGACCATTGCAACATCGTTGGCACTGCTGACAACCGTCGCATCCGGATGCGGGACCGGCGGCCACGAGGCTGTGTGGCCATCGTCGCCAAGCCCGAGGTGTACAGCGTCGAACCGGTCAGGAAGTGTCTCGGCGTAACGCATCGCCGCGATGCCGAGGTCGTCACCGGTGACCGGCATCAGCTTCGTCTCGGTCGGCATAAACCACAGTTGGCTGGCGTTGCGGTCCTCGTGACCGTCGGGGGCGACGCGTTCGTCGACCTGCCAGACCGTCAGACAGTCCCAATCGAGATCCTCATGCACCAGAGCAGCGAGCATCGATGGCGCAGTCGAGCCACCGCTGACTGCGAGTGACGCACTCCCCCGCCGTCTGATGGCTCCACGGAGGCGGACTGCGAGCGACCGCGCTACGTCTCCAGCGGGGTCGTCTGAGACACGAACCGAGACCGACCCGTACTTCAGGACTTTGACGCGCTGAGCCACAGTTGCAACCTAGTTCGCCATTCGGATTCCAAAGGCGTCGACAGCCCACTTGAGGCGTACCGTATGTTCGGTGAGTGAACAGACAGAGCGCAACGGGGTCCGGGTCGGCGTGGCCGCCTTCGTACTGTGGGGCCTGCTCACCATCTACTGGAAGCAACTTTCGGGGCTCGATGCTGTCGAACTGATTGCTTGGCGCATGTTCACCGCAGCCATGGTGATGGCCGTCGTCACGACGGTCCGCGGCACATGGCCGGCGATCGTCGGGGCCTTTCAGTCACGGGCGACCGTCGTCAGGCTGATCATCGCTGCACTTCTCCTCACCGCCAACTGGGGCAGCTACGTCTGGGCCGTCATCAACGACCGTGTCATCGAAACTGCGCTCGGCTACTTCATCGCCCCGCTCGGCACCATGGCCATCGGCGTTCTCGTCTTGGGTGAGCGTGCAAATCGTGCCCAGAAGATCGCCTTCGGCTGCGTCGCCATTGCCGCCGTCATCTTGACGGTCGGTGCAGGCCAGCCCCCATGGATTTCATTTGTTCTGGCCGCCACGTGGAGTTCCTACGCTCTGAGCAAGCGCAATATGCCGCTCGGAGCTGTCGACAGTTTGACCGGCGAGACGTTCGTGCTCGTACTCCCCGCCGCAATGGCGCTCATCATCCTCTCCGGCCGCAGCAGTAGTGCGGTCAACACCGCTTCGGGAGCCGACTGGGTCTTACTACTCGGGACTGGGCTCATCACGGCCGTCCCGCTGATGTTGTTCGCTTCGGCAGCCAAATCGATTCCGTTCACGTTGCTCGGACCACTCAACCTGATCGTCCCGGTGATCAACTTCGGTCTCGGCTGGGCGCTGTACAACGAGCCGATGCCCCTCAACCGATTGATCGGGTTCGCCTTCGTCTGGCTCGCGCTCGTGGTGGTGATGACCGACAGGATTCGCTCGTACCAGCGCGTTGCCCGACCCAAACCTCCGGTGAGCGATGAGCCTGTGACCGACTCAACCGGTGCGGGGCTCATCACCTGACCGAATCGCGGAAGTATCGTCGGGGCGATGCAGCCATCTCCCCTTCGTATCTCGACCCTGCTGGGCTTGTTCGTCGCCAGCGTCATGTTGGCGGGTTGTTTTACCTCGACGGCCGACTTCAAGTCGGATGCGGAAGCGTTTATCGCCGACCAGGTCGCGGCCGAGCTCGATGTGGTCTTGGAGTCGGTCAACTGTGATGCACCCCTCGACCAGGATGTCGGCACCCGGTTCGCGTGTACGGCGATCAGCGCGGACGGTGGCGTCTACGAGTTCGACAACGTGATCGACGAACCCGGCAAGTTCACCGTGAACATTTCACGCCGCCCCTAACCAGCACGGGGCAGTCGCCGACGAACCGGATACCACGCGTCGATCGCGGCACTCTGCCAGGATGATCGGGAACACCTCGATCCGCAACCACTGACAGGACTCACCTTCATGAACAAGACATTCACCGCGTTCCTCGCCGTCGGCGCACTCGGACTCGCGGCCTGCGGCGGCGTTGACCGCGACGGTACCCGCGATCAGTTCATCTCCGACATTGAAGAACTTGGCAACACCGCCGATGGCGACTGCATCGACGAGGTCCTTGGCGACTACTCCGACGCTGACATCGAAGCGCTGTCAGACGGCACGGACAACGCGACCACCCAAGCGTTGGCCGAAGATCTGGTGGCCTGCACTGACTTGCTCGGCGGCTGATCATCACGCCGGTTCGCCGGCCACGCCGGATCGCCAGCCATGCGGAAAACGAGCAGCGGCCGCCGGTTCCCTCGGAGGGGAACCGGCGGCCGTTGCCATTTTCAGGTATTCAGCCCGTCAGACGGGCGAATGGATCAGCTCCCGTAGGCGCCGCCCTGGCCTTCGAAGTCGACCAGGTCACCGGTCGCCACGAATGCGAGTTCGCCATCGACGATGGAGACCTGCTGCAACTGGGCCGACTCGGTCCAGTAGGCATCGTTGACTCCGTCGAGCTTCAGCGTGCCACCGAGGAGGAGATCGCTGGAGGTGTCGGCGTTCCACATGGCTGCCATCAAGTTGACGCGGTTGAGGCCGCCTTCCAACTCGGATGCCGAGCGGAGCACACCGACGAGGAACTCGCCGTACAAGTAGCCCGTCGAGTACGAACCATCGGCACATGTGACGTTGCCGTACTCGGAGAGGACGCGCTCGATCTCGATGACTGCCGGATCGTCGGCGTAGGCCGGGTCACCACAGATTTTGTTCGAGTTCGCCAAGATCGGGCCGGCGTTGTCGGCTGCGAGAGTTACCACAGCGTCCTGGACCGGAGCGAAGTACGACGCAAGGTTGTTGCAGGTGTACGACATGTATGTGGTCGGGCGCCAGGTAGACGCGGCGAGCACTGCTGTTGACTGCGAGCAGAACTTCGCCGTGGTACCAGCGAGGAACACGTCGGCATCTGTAGCTGCCAGCGTGGTCATTTCGTTGGTGACGTCGGCGCCTGCCGGGTCGTGGACCTGCTCAGAGACGATGTTGAGGCCGGCGCATGCTTCGGACTCGTTGAGCGTCTGCTGGTAGGTCTTACCGAAGTCGTTGTTCATGATCAGGGCGGCAACGGTGGCGTCTTCGCCGATGTTGGCCTTGATGTCGGTGCACCAGATCTCCGTCTCAGTGACGTAGTTCAAGATGTTGCCGACGGTCCATGGGAAGTTCGCCGGGTCGCCCCAGAACGGGAAGCCCGAGGAGTTGAACAGCTGCGGGACGCAGGCCTCATCAGTGATGGGGCGGATTGCGAAGTTGATCGGCGTACCGATGTTGTGTGCGAGTGCAAACACATCGTCGGAGTCGAGCATTTCTTCGACGTTGGCCACGGCGCGACCGGCTTCGTAGCCGTCGTCCTTGGCGATCAGTACGAGGTTCTTGCCCTCGATCGGATCGGTGTCGTTGATGAAGTCGAAGTACATCTGCATGCCTCCGCCGATAGCACCGAACGCAGCGAGTGCGCCGGACTGCGGCAAGGTCTGGCCGATGCGGATCTCGTCGCCGTCGACACCCTGGGTTGCACTCCAGTCGTCGGGGCAGTCGCCGAGGTTGAGCGTCGTACCAGCAGCGATTTCGACATCGCCTTCGAGTGCGAGTGCTTCGCCTGCCGGTGCATCGTCGGCCGGAGCCTCGGTGTCAGCCGGTGCGTCGTCTGCAGCCGCGTCGTCTGCGGGCGCTTCGGTCTCGGCCGGTGCGTCGTCTGCGGGCGCCTCGGTCTCGGCCGGTGCGTCAGTTGCTGCCGGTGTGGCGTCGTCGCTGCCGCATGCCGCGAAAATCAGGCCAGCGGCCATGATTCCAGCGACAGAACGTTGAATACGTGATGTTCGCATGTTCTCCCCTATTGGTTTTGGATGGAGCCGATTGCTCGGCATTTCATCGGTGACGCTCGGAAACACTGGCTAACGATGCCGTCAAGCCAGTTGCTCCCCCCACGTACCGAGATCTTCGCTTCGATGTTCGCTGTCGACCGTAGTCGGTCAGCTCTCGTCAGCTGTGGTCAGACTGTCCGCCGTGTGACCGTCCGCTGGATTGGTGCGATCGTCGCCACCATCGGCTTGCAGTGCGGCTCCCACCCCGGCCACGCCGAGCGCAGGTGTCGGCGGCAGCACTCGTACAAATCGGCCACGGATCCGTCGGACGCCAGAGATGATGCCGCCAGGCAGCACAAACGTGATGACGATCAGGCCGATACCAAGAATCAACCCGCCAGTCGGGCCTTGCAACCAGCGTTCCGGAATACCGGGCAAGTTTTGTGTCGACGATGCCCAGTCGGGAACGAAGGCGATAACCAACCCACCGATGACTGCACCAGACAGGGTGCCGACACCACCAACGACCATGCCCACGATGAACAGGATCGAGATGAGCTGGGTGAAGTCGCCTTCGGACGCAATGCCAAGCTCAGCGACATAGATCATGCCGCCCACGCCACCGAGGGCCGAAGCAACGCCGAATGACATCGTCTTATGGAAGCTGAGGCTCATGCCGTTGACAGCTGCCGACGTTTCGTTGTCGCGGACCGCACGGATTGCCCGGCCTGGCCGGCTCTTGATCAGGTTGCTGACCAGCTTGAAGCAGATGAGGGCCAAGATCACCATCAAGAAGAAGGTCCAGACGCGCTGTTCCTCCTTACTCGACATTCCGCCACCATCACCGAAGTACTGGCCAATGAGCGGCAACTTGTGGAGTGCGTCGACGATGCCGTCGAGCGGCAACCAACCGGGTGGAATGAAGTCGGAGTCGACTTGCTTACCAGCGGCGCCACCGGTGTACGGCAGTAGGAAGTCGAGCTTGATCAGCGAGGGAAAGATCGCTGCCAGACCCAGCGTCACAAGCGCCAGATACAAGCCCTTGATTCTCAGTGCAGGAATGCCAAATATCAATCCGAACACGAAGCAGACCGGAACCACGACCAGCAGTGACGTGAACCAGGCCCAGTTCTGGTCAGCAACCAGCCAGGCGGAGATGTAGGCGCCGGTGCCGAAGAAGAAGCCCTGGCCAAGCGACAACTGGCCGGTGAAGCCCGCAACCACTTGCAGCCCGAGAATCGCCACCATAAATGAGATTGCTTTGGTGACGCGAGTGATGCTCAGCTTGTAGCTGTTGTCGAAGAGCGTGATCGAGCCGGTGTCGTTGTACGCGAACGCAACGATCAGGATCAACAGGGTGAGCAGCGCAAACCCGGCGATCTTGTAGGCGCGGTATTGATTCGTGCCTTCGGTGAAAAGGAATTTTGGTGATGTTGTAGCCATTGGTTTCTTCCTCAGACCCGTTCAACTTGCGGCGTGCCGAACAGCCCAGATGGTTTGAACAGCAAGACCAGCATGAGCACCGCCACAGCGGCGAGCAAGCTGAGCTCGCTTGGGATACCGAGATACGGCACCCCGATCGATTGGACGAGGCCAATGGCCAGCCCTCCAGCAATCGCACCACCGAGGCTATCGAGACCGCCGAGCGCGGCCGCCGAGACGGCGAAGATGAGGCCGGTGACCATGACGTTCGGTTCGAGCTGGCGGAACGGCGAGGCAACAAAGACGCAGACACCCAGAGTGCCAACTGCTGCTGCAATCGCCCAGCCGAACTGCAACGTCGGCCCGACCCTGATGCCGGCGAGTTCGCTCGACTCGAGATTCGATGACACCGCTCGGAAAGCGAGGCCGATCTTGGTCTTCTTGAGGAGCAACGTGAGGCCGCCCGCAACGACGGCGATGGTGCCGACCGTGCCGATCGTGTACCAGGAGAGCGTCGCCGTATTCCAGGTGAGGGCGTTGCCAGACGGAAACAGCTCGGGGAACGCCCGAGGGTCGAACCTCCAGATGATGCCGGCAAGTGCGTTAATCCCGAGGAACAGACCGAGCGTGATGATGACGAGCGGTAAGTGATCTGCCGGGTCGAACGGGCGGATCAGCGTGCGCTCGATGCCCGCTGCGCAGACGGCGGTGATCACCATGGCGCCGACGACGGCAATCCACATCGGGAGACCACGTTCGCTCGCCAGCACGAGGGCGACGAAGCCGCCAAACATGGCGAACTCGCCTTGGGCAAAGTTGATCAGGGTCGTCGCCTTGAAGATCATGACCAAGGCCATTGCGATCAGGGCGTAGGTGGCTCCGTTGGACAGGCCATCGGAAACGCGGTTGAGAAAGAGTTCCATTGTTATTTTCCCCTCAGACTCCGAGGTAGGCCTTGCGGATGGCGTCGTCGTTGATCAATTCATCGGCTGGGCCTTCGGTGAAGATCGCTCCAGACTCGAGGACGTAGCCCCGGTCGCCGATGCCAAGTGCCAGCTGTGCGTTCTGTTCAACCACGAGCATCGTCGTGCCGGTCTCCTTGTTGATTTCGGCGAAGCGTTCGAACAGCTCCGCCACAATGATCGGGGCCAGCCCAAGTGACGGTTCGTCGAGCAAGAGCAGGCTGGGACGAGACATAAGCGCCCGAGAAACGGCAAGCATCTGCTGCTCACCGCCCGAAAGTGAACCGGCACGCTGATTCTTGCGCTCCCGGAGTACGGGATACACGTCGAACCACTGCTCGATGTCTTTGTCGATCTCGTTGTCGTCTCGAATGTAGGCACCGACTCGGAGGTTGTCCTCGACCGACAGCTCGGGCAGCGTGCCCCGCCCCTGCGGCACGTGTGCGACACCTTGACGCACGAGGTCGGGCGCCTTTGCGCTGCTGATGTCTTTGCCGCGCAGCTTGATCGAACCCGTGCGGGCAATCATGCCCGACACCGCTCGCAGCGTCGTGGTCTTACCGGCACCATTGGCACCGAGGATGATCACGATTTCGCCATCGGCGACGTGGAAGTCCAGGCCGTGCAGGACCTGAATCTGGCCGTAGCCGCCCTCAAGACCCTTGACCTCGAGGACAAGTTCGGGAGATGTGCTGGTCTCGCTCATGCGGGTGCTCCTAGGTACGCCTCGATCACGGCGGGATTTTCCTGCACTTCTGCAGGCAAGCCTTCAGCGATCTTGCGGCCGAAGTCGAGAACAACGACGTTCTCGGAGATGCTCATCACGAGGCCCATGTGGTGCTCGACGAGGAGGATGGTCAGGTTGTAGTCGGTCCGGATCTTCTGGATGACGATCGACAGTTCGTCGACTTCGCTGTGCGTGAGGCCCGTCGCGGGTTCGTCGAGCATCAGCAGTTTGGGATGGCCGATCAGGCAGCGGGCGAGTTCGATTCGCTTGAGCGTTCCGTACGGAAGGCCAGCGCACTGCTGGAACGCAAAGCTTTCGAGGCCGAGGTCGGCCAGAATCGTGTACGCCTCGGAAGCCAGAGCTTTCTCTTCCTTCTTCCGCCCGATGTTGAGCATCGCGGTGCCGAAGTTCTGCTTGCTCCGCACGTGAGCACCAGCCATCACGTTCTCGATCACGCTCATGCGTGGCCAGAGCGCAAGGTTCTGGAACGTTCGAAAGATGCCGGTCTTGGCAATCAAGTGTGGTGGCGTCTTCAGCAGGTCGACCCCGTTAAAGCTCAACGATCCAGCGGTCGGGTCATAGATGCGACTGATGACGTTAAACATCGTCGTCTTCCCCGCTCCATTGGGACCGATCAGGCCACAAATCTGTCCTTCTTCGATGTCGAAAGTCATCCCGCTGAGAGCAACAATGCCCCCAAACCTGACTTCGACGTCTTTTACTTCCAGCATTGCCATCGACGTAAACCCCCCTGATGTTCGTCGGTGTGTTGGGGAACGTAGCACGCAGCCCCACTCGGCCAAAGAACCGGACGGTTCAAGGACGAGAATCGGAAGGTACCAGACAGCTGCTTTGAGTACCGCACCGAAACGACCCGTTTCAGACGAAGTTTCGCAAAGGTGAGAAGATTCGAAATCCCCTTCGGCCGATGCGAGTTGGCAAACGTCCGTGCCTAGAGTCGGAGACGTGCAGACCACGCGACTTACCGCACTGCTCATCGCAATCGGGCTGAGCGCTGCAGCATGCGGCGCCGACGTCGCGGTGACCGCAACTCGCTCCGATGCTTCCGCGACGGCCACGACGGCCCCACCGTTCGAACCGGGAACGCCAGTCGCTGGCGTACCCACCACCACAGGCAACGAGACAACGACCCCTGGCGAGCCAGCCACGCCACCGCCAGCGACCGCACCGATCGTCGTCGATCCCGGCGCCATCAACTTCGGTCCGAACAAACCAGCCCAGCCGTACGACGACTTTCTTCTCGCCACACTCGCCGACCTGGACGCCTGGTGGGAGCAGACCTACCCCGAGGTGTACGGGCAACCATGGCAGCCACTCGAAGGCGACGTGTACGCCGCATACCCACAACGACCAGATGATCTCCCGGGTTGCGGCGAGCCACGCACGTCGTATGACGACGTCCAAGAGTTCGTGGCGTTTTACTGCGGCCTCGATGACTTCATCGTCTACGACGACGGCGACAGCGGCCTGCTCGCCCAACTGGCCGACAACTTCGGCGCCGGAACGATCGGCATCGTGTTGGCCCACGAGTACGGCCACGCCATCCAGCAGCGCAGCGGTGTCCTGCGCCAGAACCTTCCGACGGTCACTACCGAACAGCAAGCTGATTGCTTCGCCGGCGCTTGGGCGGGTCGAGCAGCACGCGGCGAAGGCGGCATTACGTTCTCCGATGCCGACGTCCGCGCTGGTCTGATTGCCATGCTCGAAGTGCGTGACCCCGTGGGTATCGATCAGTTCACGCCCGGTGGCCACGGGTCCGGATTCGACCGGGTGGGCGCCTTCCAGGTGGGCTTCCGAGACGGCGCAGTTCGCTGTGGCGACCTCATCGACGACCCGCTCCCGCTGATGCCGAACCAGTTCAACGACAACGACGACTTTGCTAACGAAGGCAACGCACCGTTCGGGTTCGAACCCGGTGACCCCGAAACCGGCGAAGGCGCCGAGCTGTTCGGCTTCCTGGTGCCCGACCTCAACCTCTTCTGGGGGGTCGACGCTGCAGTCCCCGGTTTCACCCCGCTCACGCTCGTCCCGGTCCAAAGCGAAGCCGAGGCAGCATGTGCCGATCTTGAGCCCGGCCTCCAGAACGGCGCTGCCCTCTGCCCGTCGAGCAACATCGTGTATCTCAATGAGCCGGTTGCGCGCCAACTGTACGAACAAGACACGTTCGGCGACTTCTCGCTGGGCTACCTGATCGGCGTGGCCTGGGCCGAAGCAGCGCAGCGCTCACTCGGATCGACCGTCGACGGCGAACGGCGCGAGCTGATCAACGACTGCCTCGCCGGGGCCTGGGTACAAACAGTCATCCCCGTCGACTTCCAGCTGTCCCAACCGCGCGCCGAAGGCCGGACATCCATTGTGTCGCCTGGCGATCTCGACGAAGCTGTTCGCACCGCGATCCTGATCGGCGACCTCGGCGCCGCCGACAACGTGCTCGGCAGCCCGTTCGAGAAGATCGACGCCTTCCGCGACGGCGTCATCGGCGGGCTCGACGCCTGCGCCAACTAACGCTCGGGTTAGCTCAGTTCAGGCCAGTTCGCCAGCGATAATCGCAGCCAGCTCTACTGGCCGATCACCCTGGACGCTGTGGCCAGCACCGTCGACGACGTGCACCGCCATGGCAGGCTGCAGCCGTCTCGC
The DNA here is from genome assembly GCA_051275435.1 of Ilumatobacter sp. Lineage (GTDB taxonomy): Bacteria > Actinomycetota > Acidimicrobiia > Acidimicrobiales > Ilumatobacteraceae > Ilumatobacter_A. Next base: position 3,967 of record JBNMOS010000094.1, on the reverse strand, counting down.
CTCTGCAACGTCTGCGTCGTCTACGACAGGTGAGAGCGACCCCCGGACCAACGTCATCGGGCACGCAACGCTGGCGAAGTCGTCCCACAGCGGGTTGCGTGCATCATCGCTGATCACATCGGCTTCCGGCATGCCTGACGATTCACCTTCGCTACTGTCCGAGCGATTGGTCCGGTCGTAGTTCCACTGCCACGACCCGTCGGCGACCGGATGGGCGTTGTGCAGGATCCCGCGCCGTAGCGACGACTCAGATCGAGTCGGATTGAACTCAATCGTCCTGGCGAGGAGGTCGTCGAAGCTCATGAACGACTGCGGGCCATTGACGAAGTCGATGATCGCCTTGGCCTTCTTCTGATTAACCCCAGGAGTGATGTCGACCATCACGAGCGACCGCACCAAGTCGGGATGTCGGTTGGCCAGCATCATTGTCGTCAACCCGCCGAGCGACATGCCAACGACGAGGCGCGCATCTGGTGCGTGCTGACGCACCACTGCGGCAACGTCGTCAGCGAGATTCGACGGCGAGTACGCGCCATCCGACCGCCACGAAGAGTGCCCGTGGCCAGGTAGGTCGACAGCCAGTACAGGCCGGCCAAGCGCAAGTGCCACCGTGTCCCAGGTGTGCGCGTTCTGCGCACCTCCATGGACAAACACGACCTCGGCAGCAGCGGGCTCGCCCCAGGCCAGCGCACTGATCAATCGACCGTCGTCAAGTTTGACATCGCAGCGGACGACCGTTGGGATGGATACATCCAGACCGAACTCGGCGATGTTCTCGTGGAACAACCCAAATTCGTCGTAGTGGGCTGCAGGACTGGCAGTGTCGCTCACCTGAGCAACGCTAGTCCTGCGCGGCCGGCTGGTCAGCCTCCGGCGTCGTTCCCGCTGCCGACCGTCGTGGTGGTCGCCCGCGGTGCGGTGGTCGCCGGCGGTGTGGTGGTGGTCGCGGGCGGCGCGGTTGTCGCCGGGGCCGGGGCCTGCGTGGTCGCGGGCGTCGTGTCGGCGACCGTCGTCGTGGTTTCCGGAACAGCGGTTGTTGTGGTTTCCGGAACAGCGGTTGTCGTCGTTTCCGGAACCGTGCTCGTCGTCGTCGTCGAGGTCGTGGTCGACACGTAGTCAGGATCGATCCAGTTGAAGGTTGGCGGTGGGGAGCCGACTGCTTCAGGTTCGTTTTCGCCGTCCCAGACAAAGACCTGGTCGCCGTTGCCCATCAATTCCTGCATGGTCTCGGAGATGTTCAGTGGAATACGGATACACCCGTGCGACGCACCTTGCAGCGGAACGTTGAGTGCACCGTGAATTGCAATCCCATAGTTGAAGTAGACCGGATTCCACATACCGCCAAGAGCACTCTGGCGGATACCTTCGACCTCGCGGTAGACGGTGAACACGCCTCCCGGGGTGTTCGAGATGCCGCACTCGCCTCGGACCAACGGCTCTTCGCCATCACGGTTGCCGTACTCGCCCGGGCTGATCGTGACTTCTTCGCACCACTGTTCGTTGCTGCCACTCGACATGTGGGTAATCATCATTGGCTGGTTGTCGTGAAAGATCGCCAGCACCTGCTCGGGCAGGTAGACCTCGGTGTGGTTCGGCGTGGCATTTGGCCGGCGTGGCTGGATAACGAACGGCTCCTGCAGCTGGTCCCACATGTCGGGGGTGACCTTGCCGGTTGGAGCGTTGCTCGCTGTTCCGAGGACCAGCTTCTCGTAGGCCCAGATCGCCTTAATGGTCTGGTCGCCATAAATGCCGTCGGCCGGGCCCGGGACGAAGCCAAGTTCGGTGAGCCGTTCTTGCACGCGCTTGACGTCATCGCCGGCAACCCCCTTCGACAGGGTGCGGTCGAGCGGGACCTTGACGACCGGTGCGGTCGTTGCCACCGAGCCGATCACGCCGGGGATGGATTCTGGAACCGTCAGAGCGCTCGCTGAGGAATCGATGACGAATGCAGCGTCAGCCGGGACCCGCTCGGCAGTGTCATCGCCGCCACCGCCGCCGAGCGCGACACCCGCCAACACGACCGCTCCGAGTAGACCGGCTGCTGCAACCGCTGGCAGCCATTTGGCGGCCTGGTTCGGTGTGCGGTCTCGAGCGGGGGGACGCGGTCGGCGTGAAGTTTCGTTCATGGGTGGCGGGATGTTCCGTGCAGGTTCGGGCTGACTCCCAAACCTCACTACAAAATGTAGCAATGGGAATCACGCAGCGCCTGTCGCGCGGAGCGCCGTTCGACACAGTTTCGTTCTGACGTCAGTTTTTGTCGATGACCGGCGTGATGCCGTCGAGGGCGCCTCGAAGCTCACGCATCTCCCGGAGAATCGTGAGGATGATCCCCGGCGAACTGAGCGTCGACTCGCCACGGGTACGCGGGAAGTAGTCGACACCGAACTGCAGCATCTCGTACCCGAGCCGGGTGGCCCGAATCACGAGTTCGGCGTCGATGAACGAGCCTTCGCTCTGCAATTCGACGTGATCGAAGACCCTGGCTCGGCAGAGCTTGAAGGCAAAGTTGATGTCGCGCGCCTTCACCCCGAAGAGCGTGCGGATCAGCAGGTTGTACCAGAAGGTGTAAATGGTGCGGAGGTAGCCCTCACCGGTGCGATCGAACCGGTACGCGCTGATGATGTCGGCGTCGTAGTCGATCATCAGCCGCACGGCCCGAGGTAATTCCGCCATGTCAAAGGGCAGGTCAGCGTCGGTGTACAGAATGAGGTCGCCGGTCGCCGCGGCGAACCCGGTCTTGATGGCCCCGCCGAGCTTGCGGTTCTTCTCGTGGTGGATCACCGTGACGTGCGGGTCGACCGCTGCAATTGCGTCAGCGATCTCGGCAGTGCGATCGGTCGACGCGTCGTTGACGATGATCAATTCGTAGTCGTCGATGTCGCCAGCCTCGATGAGAGCAGCGCACGCCCGGCGCGCAGCGGTGAGTGCACGGTCGACGTACTCCTCTTCATTCCACATCGGATAGAAGATCGAAAGCTTGTTGAAGGATGCTCCGGTCTTTTCGCTCGTCATGCGGGCCGAAGGGTAGCTGCCGGGGAAGTCCTCGCTGCAGCGCCTACAGTCAGTTCGGTGGCACAGGCGACGAACACGAGCGAATCCCGCCCCGGTTTTCCACCTCCCCTTTCCGGCACAACGGCGCCCCATCCGGCCCAACCACGTCCCGGTCAGGTGACCGCTGGCTGGCAGATACTGCTCGGCGCGGCGTGGACCGCCGCGTTCTTCGCGTTCGCCGCCGTCTGGAAGACCAGCCAAGACATCGGCATCGGCACGTGGTGGCTGGGCGCTCGTGCTCAGCCGCAGTCGGTGATGATCAAGATCATCCCCTTCGTCCTACCGATCGTCATCGGACTTGCCGCGATCTACAACCTTCGGCGAGTCGCCCTGATTAGCCTCGCTGGCTCGCTTGGCGTCGCCTTGATCGCCGTCTTCGATATGTCACGATCGGGTGGATTGGCTGCGATCGAGTTCGCGATCGCGGCCAGCGTTGCCCTCATTTCGATCGGCGCATTCACCGGCACCTACCGGGCAACCACCTCCGGCTAACCAACCGGCTGACCAGCCTCCTGACGGGCCAGTGGACCATTCATCCAGGTGGCCATCTGGCCGATCAAACCGGTTCCGTCGGCGCCAGTCCGTGAGCCGGCGCAGTCGCGGCGATATCGTCGGCTCACATGTCTGACGCCAAGCAGGTCCCCGGTGGATCCAACGCCAAGGTTCTCATGTCGCTCCCCGTGGGAGAACGCGTCGGCATCGCCTTCTCTGGCGGGCTCGATACCTCAGCCGCAGTGGCGTGGATGCGTGAACGGGGCGCCATTCCTTACACGTACACCGCCGACCTCGGTCAGCCAGACGAGCCCGATCTCGAAGGTGTTCCGGAGCGCGCCAAGCAATACGGAGCCGAAGCAGCGCGCATCGTCGATTGCCGCGACGAGTTGGTCCGCGAAGGCCTGATTGCTATCCAGTGTGG
>JBNMOS010000093.1:0-14256 GCA_051275435.1 Ilumatobacter sp. | reverse complement strand
TGGATGAGTGCCATGACCTGCTCGCGGTACTCGTCGTGGTACTTGTGCGGCTCGAAGTCAGCGCTCAGTGACGCCACCAACGATTCAGCCATTGCCACTTCCCTGGCAGTGACCTCGACATCATCGAGGACCTGCAATTCTTCGATGTCGGCGGGATCGACGATTTCATCGGCGTAAGCAAGCGACGACATCACCAGCCGGCCCTCTTCGGCACGGATCGCGGCCGTGTACTGCTTGTTCCGCATCACGAAGCGGCCGATCGCCACCTTGCCGCTCTTCTCCATCGCCCGCGCCAGAAGCACGTACGGCTTCAGTGTCTCGTTCGGCGCGAGGTGGTAGGCCGTGTCAAAGTACACCGGATCGATTTCGTCGAGATTGACGAATTCTTCGAGGTCGATCGACTTGGTCGCCACTGGCATGAACGGTTCGAGTTCGTCGGGGTCGACCACGATGTATCGACCCTTCGCGATCTCGTACCCCTTGACGATGTGGTCCTCTTTGACCTCTTCTCCGGTCTCGGCGTTGACCTTGCGGTAACGGATGCGCGCCATGTTCCGCTCATCGAGTTGATTGAACGACACGCCGTGCTTGCGGACTGCGTGGAAGAGCTTCACCGGGATGGCGATCAACCCAAACGAAATCGTTCCACTCCACACCGGTCTGGCCATCGATCCATTGTTGCACAGCAGCCCGATCCGTGACCGGCCTGTCCCACACCAGCGACGACCTCGGACAGCCGCGTTCGGATCGTGATGTCAGGGAGTGATTTCTGTGGCCGGGGTAGGTCCCGGCTCGTCAAAATCGCTTGAGCTCACGGTCATCACTGCAGTCAGTGTCATGTCGCCAGAGGCTTCAATCTGGCATGACAGCCGGGCGGCGCCGAGGTCCCGGTTTTCAGCGAGTTCTGCTTCGGCTTCGGTCTTCGAAGAAGGTTCGCCGACGTCGAATTGCACCTGGCAGGTTGTGCACTTCGCATACCCACCGCACTTGTGCAGGATGTCGATCCCGTTCTCTTCAAGTGCAAGGACCAACCTTGTTCCGTCAGCTACCTCGAAGGTCGAAGTGGAGTCGTTCGCCGTTGCCGTGATTCGTGCCATGCCGGAAGTGATATCACGGCCAGTCCGATGTTGAGAACGCAAGCCGCAACTACGGTCAGATATATGACGTGGTACGAGATCTGTGAGTGGAACGGCCCGGACACGACGCGGACACTGGAACACGCCGACGGGCTGCTCGCACTCTGGACCACCGACTTCGATGACCGCTCCCCCGAGGTAGCAGCAGCTTGCGATCGCATCGCGACGATCAGTCAGTCATGGCGCGAGCACTACGACCAGCCGGCGCTCGCCGCTGAACTGTGGGCCCACCTGACAGCGATCCATGCAAGCCGAGTCGATCGCGTCGCCACGCACTCCGGCAGCGTCGCCCAGATCAACAGATCGAGCGGCGGTGTGCCGAAGTCGGCCGTCGATACAGCGACCGTTGGCTGGCGCGGTATCGAGGGCGACGTTCAGAAGACTCGGCTGCATCACGGACGGCCATGGCAGGCGCTGTGCCTGTGGAGTGCTGACGTGATCGAACGATTCGCGAGCGCGGGTCATCCGGTAACTGCCGGAGGTGTCGGCGAAAACCTGACATTGGGCGGCATCGACTGGGCTGCACTTCGCGCCGGCACCGTGCTCGACGTCGGCGAGGTGCGCTGTCAGCTCACAGCGCCTGCTGTTCCGTGTTCCAAGATTGCGGCGAACTTCACCAATCGCGAAATCTCGCTTGTCGACCACGCCATCAACCCTGGCAGCAGCCGCTGGTACGCAGCGGTCGTGCGACCCGGTGTAATCACGAGCGGCGACGTGGTGACTGTCTCGCCATCCAGCTGAAGATGGAGCTGAAGCTCAGGTCTGGTCAAGGACCGCGCGGGCAACGATGTCGGTGCCGAACGCAGTGAGAATCGCCAGGTACAGCAGGCCGGTCGCAGCCATCACTGCGGAGTAGTAGCGCTCTTTCAATGCTGCCCGAGTGACGAGCACGAGGATGATCGTCGTGACCGCGCACATGCCCCACATCCAGCCGAGTAAGCCGCCCCAGCCGTCGTCGACGGTGCCAAGCCAGACGCTGATCATGCCCGTCGGCAGCAGCAGGGCGCCGACCTCAAGGGGCCACAACCAGATGAGCGCTGTGACCATCTCGTTCAGCAGCTTGCGTGGCAGGCCGGGTTGCACGAGATACCAGTGCCCGAGGAGCATGCCATCGCTGATTGCACCGATAAATGCCGCACCAATCAGCGTGCGGAGTAGTGCGACCGTCAGCGTTGCGAATGAGGCGCCATCGGTCGCGTCGATGGCCGCGGCAATTAAGCCAACGAAGCCGATGGCTGCCGGAACCAGATCAAGGTTCGGGTTGAACTCCGATCCGGTTCGAACTGCTGATTCGTCGACGTGACGGTCGATGCCAGTCATTGCTGCGACGCGCTCGGTTCGGCGATCGAACTCGGCATCCTCGCCACTAACGCCGGCGTCCTTGCGGACGATCGACACGACCAGTGCGAACAGGCAGGCCAAGGCAACGAGCGCCGAGGCAATATCGCGGACCGGGTTGAAGCCCAGGGCCAACCCTGCAGCGAGAGCACCAGCAGCAAAACAGAGGTAGGTGCCACGCAGGAGCCAGCCGTAACCGACGCCGATTACGCGGCGGCGGGTGGTAAACCAGCAGAACAACATCCCGCCGGCCGCCCACTGCAAGAGCACCGTTGCGGCGTCGAGGCGGATCACGATTCGGCAGGGTAACGGCGTACGCTGGCGCCGCCATGGCCTCCCTCTGCCGCTCCCGTCACGTCACCTCACGCTCGGTCGCTGCAATTGTTGCGTGCGCAGCGTTACTGAGCTCCTGCTTCACTGCCGAACGACCCACGCTGGGTGGTTGCGCGTTCGCCGAAACCACCGGGCGCGTCGAGATCGACAGCGTCCTCGAACGGCTCGATTGCGTATCGTCCGAGCTGTTCACAGCCGACTACACGGTGCTCACGCGGCTCGGCGATTTCACGTCGACCGCGCAGGTCGTCCAGGCCCCGGGCAAGCGTTCGATCACCATCAACATGGTCCGCTACATCTACGACGGCGAATCGATGATCACCTGCGATCTGTCGGAGGACACCTGCGAAGGCGAGATCAACGAGGCTCGCACCAGCGATGTGCTGCTGACCAGCGAGTTCTACGCCAAGGCAATGGCCGCCAGGCTCCGCGTCGACGCCGACCGTCGCATTGGCGACCCGGTTGCCTCCGAAATCACCCAGGGCGGGCAGCAGGCGCTGTGTGTCGACATTCCGGTCACCGGCGGCACCAAGCGCTATTGCGCCCTCGAGTCGGGCGCGCTCGCTTTGTTCGACGGCAGCGACCTGTTGATCGAACTGATGGGGTTCTCGCCAACGCCCGACGACTCAGCCTTCGCCACCAGCTGACGTCTCGTCAGACTGTGTCAGGCACAGTGTGACCGTTCAGCACAGTGTGACCGGGCCAGTGCTAGGCGTCGACGGAGATGAGGTGGTGGTCGGAGTTGTTGTAACTCACCGGACCATCGTTGGTCGCTGCGGCAATGTCTTCGAGCCGCATACCCCACTTGCCCGGGATGTAAATCCCCGGCTCGACGCTGAACGCGTGGCCGTGGGCGAGCGGGAGTGCGTTGCCTTCGACGATGTACGGGTCTTCGTGCGCTTCGAGGCCGATGCCGTGCCCAGTGCGGTGGATGAAGTACTCGCCGTAACCGGCGTCGTCGATGACCTTCCGACATGCCCGGTCGACGTCCTGGCACGGCGTGCCGACCGTTGCTGCAGCGACACCTGCGGCCTGGGCTTCGAACAGCACGTCGTACGCCTCTGCGACATCGGGCGCAATGTCGCCGGTGAAGACGCAGCGGGTGGTGTCGGAGCAGTAGCCGTTCATCGTGCCACCGAAGTCGGTCAGTACGATCTCGTTCTTCTTGATCACTCGATCGCCCGGGTGGTGATGTGGGCTCGATGCGTTCTCGCCGGCGGCAACAATCGCGAAGTTGACCTTCTGCGCACCCTCTTCGATGATGCGGCGTCCGAGGTGCGCCGACACTTCGGCTTCGGTGCGGCCGACGAGTGGGATCTCGCCGCGCTGAAGTTCGCCGGCAATCTTGTCGACGGCAGCACCGGCAGCGGCAAGCGCGTCGAGCTCTGCCTGGTCTTTACTCATGCGGAGATGGCCCACGACGTCGACGGCACGGGTGTACTCGGCCCCGGGGAGGTGCTGCAGCAACTCGACAAGGAACCGGGCCCACATCTGATCACCGATCGCGATGCGCTTCGACCCCGCTGCCAACTTGGCGACGATGGAGGTGGGGTCTTGCGTCTCGCTCCAGGGCAGCAATTCGAAGACACCTGGCTGCGGTTCGACACGGGCAGCTTCGAGCCCGGGAATCACCATTGTGGCTGCGCCCTCGCGCGGCACGACGAGCATCGTCAACCGCTCGAGCGGCATGGCGCTGTAGCCGGACAGGTAGGGCAGATCGTGGCCGACCGACACCATGACCGTGTCGACGTTCTGCTCGACCATCGACGCCCGCACCTTGGCGAGCCGATCGAGGTAGACGGACGTGTCGGATGCTGCGCTGCTCGCCGTGCTGCTCATCGGGCCAGTCTGCCAGCAGCTGACTCCGGCCGTCACCTCGAGCGTTCAGCCTTGGTCCGGGAAGATCACTTCGTATCCTGGCTCACAATTTCCGGAAGCCATGCCGAGGTCTTGACAGATCGTGTCTCGAGTGATCTTCCACACACCGTCGATCAGGCGGGCGATGCCGAATCGATCTCGAAGCGTCGTGACCGAGGTTTCGATGCGGTAGCGGAACCACGCCTCATTTGCCGCGGTGAATACCAGCGCTTCGACGATCGCCTCGGCTGAGGCTGCTGACTCCTCGAAGCTGCCGGCAGCGACTTCTTCGCGTGCCTCCGCAACCCCGGTTGGGTCGTCGATCCAGTCGAGCGTCTCGAACGATTCGTCGCTCTCGCCGTAGATGCTTGACATCAGCTCGGTGATCGTTACTTCGTCCGCCGCAGGATCGGCTGGCTGCTCACCAGCTTCAGGCAGCTCCGGCGGCGGCGGCGAGCACGACGCAACGAAGTCGGGGTCGTTCCAGGTGCCGACAGCGTTGGACGCCACGGCGGTGGCTCCGTCAGCTGACTCAAACGCGATCTCAAAGTCGGGCGACTCCTCCAACCAGATGTACCCATCCTCGTTGTGCTCAATGGTCTCGGGTGCACCCGGAACGACCAGTGCAACAACTCCGTTTTCAGGGGCAGCGCTGTCGACGGATCCGTCTCCGAACGTGGCGGTGACAAGTGTCGTACCGTCGGGCACCTGTCCGAAGAGCACGCGGTGCGGGTCGCCATCCGGTCGGCCAAGGGTCAGCCATGAGACCGATCGGCCCTGATACGGCTCGGTGTACCACGGCGCCGAACCCACGTCGATGACGTTCGAACCGCCGAGTGCAATGCGCACCTGGCCGGACTCGTAACACCACGCTGGCGGCTGCCACTCGTTGCCAGACTCATCGCTGTAGTAGCCCCCGTTGTCCCAGGTTTGGCCGAGATGCACTCGCACGATCAGCCCATCGGCGGTCGTGCGGTCGTAGAGCAACTCGAGCGCTTGGTCGCCGAACACTGAGAATCCAGGGCCGCCCGACGACTCGGCAACATATTGTTCGTCGCTGGCGCTGTCGCTCGCGCTGTCGCTGGTCACGGGCTGGTCCGCAGGCGCCGCTCCCGCGACGGCAATGGTGGACGCTGGCACATCGGCCTCAGTGACCGGGACTTCGATGTCGGGTTCCTCCGCTGGCCCAACCTCGGATTCGGATGCTGCTCCGGGGCTCAACGCCCGGTCGGATCCGTCGACGCTGCGGCCAATCCCGAACCCGACACCGCCTGCTGCTGCAATGAGCATCGTGGCACCCACCCCGGCAGCAATCCGCCGCCTCGGGTTCCCACTCGGGTTTTCCGTACTGGTGATGTCGTCGAACTCGATGGTCATGCCAATCCTCTGTCGCTTTCCCTGTGCAGGCCCCGTCTTTTACCCTCAGCTTGTCAGACGCTTGGACACCTCGCTCGGTTCCCTGATCGACACATTTTCCTGCCAAATTTCTTGCCACCGATATCCGGTTCGTCCCACACCGGCCGTCGCGAGCGGTCGTCGGCTGAACAGGCCCGAAACTCAGGGTCGTTGACCGCCCAAGTGCCGGGTGGAGCTCTGTACGGTTTCTTTCATGGACACGACAAGCACGGCGAAGCAGATCGATCTCTACTGGCGGCCTGGTTGTGGCTTCTGCTCGAGCCTCATGCGTGGCCTGGACAAGCTTGGGGTCGAGCGCGTCGAACACAATATTTGGGACAGCAAAGCTGATGCCGCCATCGTGCGCAAGCACGCGAACGGCAACGAAGTCGTGCCCACCGTCGTCATCGGCGACAAGGGCCTCGTCAACCCGTCTGCCGGTGAGCTCCTGGTATTCCTCGCCGAGAACGCACCCGATCTGCTCCCCGAAGGAGTCGAAGCGCCCCAGCCTGGCAAGGTCGGTCGGTTCGTAGGTCGGGTCCTCGGAAACTGAACAACTCTCGCCGCCGTGGCGTGCCTGGTTGTCGTTCACTGACCTCAGCCCCGCCGGGATGACGACTCACCTTGTATTGTTCGCGCCATGACTGACACATCGCTTCCCGCTTGGGACGCCGACGGCATGGACATCGCCGAATCGATTCTCGACCTGATCGGCAACACGCCGATGGTCCGCATGAAACGCGTCAGCGAGGAACACGGCATCCGCTGCACCCTGGCGATGAAACATGAGGTCACGAACCCCGGCGGTTCCTCGAAAGATCGACCGGCACTCGAGATGATTCTTGCCGCCGAAGCAAGCGGCGAACTCCAGCCCGGCGGCACGATCGTCGAACCCACGTCGGGCAACACCGGTGTCGGACTCGCCATCGTCGCTGCTCAACGAGGCTATAAGTGCGTGTTCGTCATGACGAACAAGGCTGGCAAGGAGAAGGTCGACCTGCTCCGTGCCTACGGCGCCGAAGTCGTCGTCTGCGACGTCGCCGTGGCGCCGGAAGATCCGAACAGCTACTACTCCGTGGCCGAACGACTCACCCAGGAGCGCGGCGCCTTTCGCCCGAACCAGTACGCCAACCCGCACAACCCGGCAGCCCACACAAAGACCACTGGCCCCGAGGTCTGGGAGCAGACCAAAGGCCGCATCACGCATTTCATCGCTGGTGCCGGAACATGCGGTTCGCTCACCGGTACTGGCCGCTACCTCAAGTCGATGAATCCCGACATCAAGATCATCGCTGCTGATCCCGAGAAGTCGGTGTTCTCCGGTGGCTCGGGCCGCCCCTATCTCGTCGAAGGCGTCGGCGAAGATTTCTTCCCAGCCGCGTATGACGGCGACCTGTGGGACGAAGTCATCCCGGTCAGCGACGAAGAGAGCTTCCTCATGGCCCGCTACGTCAGCCAGACCGAAGGAATTCTCATCGGCGGCTCGGGCGGCACTGCCGTGGCCGCAGCGCTGAAGGTCGCCAAGGAAGCCGACGACGACGCGGTCATCGTCGTCTTCAACCCTGATTCGGGTCGTGGCTACCTCTCGACGGTGTTCAACGAACACTGGATGATGAACTTCGGGTTCCTCAAGGAATGCGATCAGTGTGTCGGCGCCGTGCTCGACACGCGCAACGCTTCGATCGAGAATCTGCTCTACGTCAACCCGTCGGCGCCGGTCAGCGAGGCCATCGAGATCATGCGCAGCAACGGTGTCAGCCAGCTGCCTGTCTGCAAGAACACGCCGCCGTTCGCGAACGCCGAAGTGGCCGGTTCGGTCGACGAGCTCGAACTGATGGATGTCATTCACCGCAACCCGGGCGCTATGGGCACCTCGGTTGAAAAGGTCATGGGCGCCAAGCTCCCGACGATCGGAGTCGGCCAAAAGGTCGAGCTCGCTGTCGAAATGCTCGAAACCGCCCCAGCACTCCTCGTGCTGTCAGGCGGCCAGCCGCTCAGTGTGCTCACCCGCACCGACCTGCTCTCCTACTTCACCGCCATCGCAGAGGATGCAAACAACCGTGACTGAACAAACCCACCCGGACAACACCCCAACCGCCCACCCGGACGACAACAAGCAGGTCGACATGTCGGCTGGCTTCTCCACCCGAGCAATCCATGCCGGCCAAGAACCCGACCCGACCACTGGGGCAGTCGTCGTGCCGATCTCGCTGTCGACCACGTTCGCCCAAGACGGCGTCGGCAACCACAAAGGCTTCGAGTACTCGCGATCAGGCAACCCGACACGTTCCGCCGTGGATACACAGATCGCCTCGCTCGAACAGGCCCGGCACGGCCTCTCATTCGCCAGCGGTCTCGCTGCAGAAGACAACATTTTGCGGCTCCTCACCGTCGCCCCCGAAGGCAGCGGAAAACGCGTGCTCCTCGGCAACGACGCCTACGGCGGAACCTTCCGCCTGATCGCCAAGGTCTGGGGTCCAATGGGCTACCCGTGGACCGCAGTCGACCTCACCGACCTCGACGCCCTGCGCGCAAACTGGCCGGACGACACCGGGATGATCTGGTTGGAAACGCCCACCAACCCACTGCTCACGTGCTTCGACATCGAGGCCATTGCAGCAATCGCTCACGAGCGTGGCGCGATCGTCGTGGTCGACAACACCTTCGCCACCCCGTACTTGCAGCAGCCGATCAACCTCGGCGCCGACCTTGTCGTGCACTCCGCCACGAAGTACCTCGGCGGCCACAGCGACGTCGTCGGTGGCTTCATTGCCACGAGCAACGACGAGCTGGCCGAGAAGCTCGCCTTCACGCAGAATGCTGCGGGCGCCGTGCCAGCACCCTTCGACAGCTACATGCTGCTGCGCGGCGTCAAGACGCTTGCGGTTCGGATGGATCGCCATTGCGAGAACGCTCGTGCGATCGTCGACCTGCTCGTCGATCACCCCGCCATCGAGAAGGTGCTGTACCCGCAGCTGCCCGATCATCCCGGCCATGCTGCAGCTGCCAAGCAGATGAAAGACTTTGGAGGCATGGTGTCGTTCCAGGTCAGGGCTGGCCGTGAAGCTGCGATGCGTGTTGCCGATTCAACGTCGGTCTTCACGTTGGCCGAGTCCCTCGGTGCTGTCGAATCGCTGATCGAGCATCCCGCTGCCATGACACACATGTCTGCCGCCGGCTCACCGCTCGAAGTTCCCGACAACTTGGTCCGCCTCTCCGTCGGCATCGAAGACAAGGCTGACCTCGTTGCCGACCTCGAACAGGCTCTCGACTCGATCTAATCGTCAATGACTGTCACGCCCCACGAGCCACACCGAGGTCTGACCTCCGTGTGGCACTGACGTCATGCCACAGCGTTTCAGGTTCGGGTATCAGGTTTCGACGGGCGCCGAGCTCAACGTTGTCGATGCCGGTCGGCGCGTCGAGGCTGCTGGTTTTGACATCTTCCTGGTGTCCGACCACGTCGGGCCGGGTCGCTCCCCATTGCCCCAACTAGCGGCCGTCGCAGCGACCACGTCGACCTTGCGGATCGGCACGTTCGTGCTCAACTCCGACATGCGTAACCCGGTGCAACTCGCGTGGGAAGCAACGACGCTCGACCATCTGTCGAACGGTCGTTTTGAACTCGGCCTCGGTGCCGGCCACACCCCGCACGAGTACAGCGAAACCGGCATAAATCTGCTTCCAGCTGCTGGGCGCAAAGGAGCGCTCCTCGAGCGGGTAGAGATCCTGCGGCGCCTTCTCGACGGCGAGACGGTCGACTGGGACGGCACCCACCATCAGCTCACCGGAGCCCACATCGACCGGACGGTGCAGGAACAGCTCCCGATCCTGGTCGGAGGCAACGGTGACACACTGCTGCGCCACGCGGCCCGGCACGCCAACATCATTGGCCTCCAGGGCCTCGGCAAAACACTCGAAGACGGCCACCGCCACACGATGCAGTGGACCACCGAATACCTCGATGACCAGATCGACTTCATTCGTGCCGAAGCAAGCGGGCGCGAGATTGAGCTCAACGCACTGGTCCAGGTCGTTGTCATCACCGATGACGCTCAGACGGCCGAAGACGATCTGCTCGAGCGCGTCGACGGCCTCACACGCGATGCACTCCGCTCGCTCCCCTACATCCTCATCGGAACAGTTGACCAGATCGTCGCCAAACTGCACACCTGCCGAGATCGCTGGGGAATCAGTTACTTCGTGGTCCGCGAGCTCGACAACTTCGCGCCTGTCATCGCCGCCTGCCGCTAATCACCCGTCCCGAGTGTCACGCTCCGGTCAGACCAAAGTGTGACAACTACTCCAACTACTCCAGGCGTCAGGAGCCGAGGAACAGCTTGTAGGCAGGGTTGGAGGACTCGTTCCAAAAGCGATAGCCGATGTCATCCAGGAACTCCCGGAACGCATCTGCGTCGCTTGTCGGTACCTGCATGCCCACCAGCACCCGTGCCAGGTCGGCACCGTGGTTGCGGTAGTGGAACAGCGAGATGTTCCACGCCGGGTTCATCGAGGTGAGAAAGCGCAAGAGTGCCCCCGGCCGCTCAGGAAACTCAAACCGGTAGAGCACTTCGTCGGACGCATGAGCTGACTTGCCGCCCACCAGGTGACGGACGTGGGCCTTGGCCAGCTCGTCGGCGGTCAGGTCGATGGCGTCGAATCCAGCGTCGTCGAACGCATCGGCCAACTCGATCGTCTCGGCGCGCGACGACGCAGCTATGCCGACGAAGACGTGTGCATCCGCCGAGTCGCTGATCCGGTAGTTGAACTCGGTCACGTCACGCTCACCGATGACTTCGCAGAACCGGCGGAAGCTCCCAGGTCGTTCGGGGATCGTGACCGCGAAAATTGCCTCACGCTGCTCGCCGTAGTCGGCGCGCTCTGCAACAAATCGCAAACGGGTGAAGTTCATATTGGCGCCGCACGCAATGGCGACCAAGGTCTGATCGACTGCGCCGGTCTGCTGGACATACTTCTTCATGCCGGCAATCGCGAGCGCTCCTGCAGGCTCGAGGAGCGACCGGGTATCGGTGAACACGTCTTTGATCGCCGCGCATGTTTCGTCGGTATCGACGATGATCACGTCGTCGACGTATTCCTGGGCCAGCCGGAACGTCTCCGTACCCGGCCGCTTCACTGCGGTGCCATCGGAGAACAGCCCGACTTCATCGAGGGTCACGAGATGGCCAGCTCGCAGCGAGTCAGCCATGGCCGTCGACTCGTCGTGCTGCACCCCGATGATTTTGATGCCCGGGCGAACCTGTTTCACGTACGCCGCGACCCCAGCAATCAGGCCACCGCCGCCGATCGCCACGAAGATCGCGTCGATCGGACCACCGTGCTGGCGGAGGATCTCCATGCCGATCGTCCCCTGACCAGCGATCACGTCGGGGTCATCGAACGGATGCACCAGCGTGAGGCCACGTTCTGCTTGTAGCTCAAGTGCGTACCGGTAGGCCTCGTCGAAGCTCTCGCCATACAACACGACCTCTGCTCCGCGCTGGCGCACCGCGTCGACCTTGAGTGACGGTGCCGTCGAGGGCATCACGATCACGGCGTCACAGCCAAGACGGTTGGCTGCGAGGGCCACACCCTGGGCATGGTTGCCCGACGAGCAGGCAATGACGCCGCGAGCGCGGTCCTCGGGGTCGAGGTGCGCCATCTTGTTGTAGGCGCCGCGGATCTTGAACGAGAAGACCTCCTGCAGGTCTTCTCGTTTGAAGAAAACTGTATTGCCCAACCGGCGCGACAGCCCCGGCGCTGGGTCGAGCGGCGTCTCAATGGCAACGTCGTAGACCTTCGCATTGAGAATTCGAAGGAGATAGTCGACGTCGCTCACGTCACCCAGTCTGGCCGGTGTCCAGCGAATGCCCGGCGATCCAGTCGTCAGCGTGAATTTTGTTGGGCCGCTGAGCGCGAATGCTTGCTTGGAAGCAACGCCTGCGTTTCGGTTCAAGTCGGACAACGTCGAACATTTCACCCGAGCCGAGGGAGAATCAGGTAAACCATTTGCATGACAACTGCAGCCGACGAACCGTCGACCATCGCACCCGAAGCTGCACCGATCCGACCGATCGTGATCGCCGCCAACCGGCTCCCGGTGATGCGCGACAATACGACGGAAAATGGCTGGGCGCCGAGCCCCGGTGGCCTGGTTCGGGCGCTCCTGCCAATGCTCCGATCGTCTGGCGGCACCTGGGTCGGCTGGACCGGCACGCCCGACGACCCGACCGAGCCCTTCACCGTCGACGGCGTCGACTGCCACCCGATCGATATCAGTGCCGAAGAAGTCGAGCTCTACTACGAAGGCTTCTCAAACGACGGCCTCTGGCCGCTCTACCACGACGCGCTTCGCGAGTCGACCTACGACATTGCTCAGTGGGAGGCCTATCAGCGGGTCAACGAGCGCTTTGCGATCACACTCGCGAACATCGCTCCCCCGAACGCCATCGTTTGGATCCACGACTACCAGCTCCAGCTGGTCCCGGCGATGCTCCGCAAGCAGCGTCCCGACGTCACCATCGGCTTCTTCCTCCACATCCCGTTCCCGCCGTACGAACTGTTCTCGCGGCTGCCGTGGCGCAACGAAATCATCGACGGCCTCCTCGGATGCGACCTGATCGGATTCCAGCGACCGAAGGGCGCAACCAACTTTGCTGCATGCGCAAGCCAGCTGCGTGAATCTGACATCGGCGAAAACGTCATCCACAATGCCGAGCACCGGACCGAGCTCGGCGTGTTCCCGATCTCGATTGACTTCGCCGAGGTCGAGGCGATGGCGGCCGGTCGGGCCACACGCAAATTGACCAGTCAGATCCGCACCCGCCTCGGCGATCCCGAAGTGATCCTGCTCGGCGTCGACCGACTCGACTACACGAAGGGGATCGGCCTCAGGTTGCGGGCCTTCGGTGCGCTGCTCGAGTCAGGCGAGCTCGACGCGGAGCGTTGCGTGATGGTGCAGGTCGCAACACCGACTCGCGAGGCCGTCGAGCACTATCAGGATGAACGCCGCGAGATCGAACAGCTCGTTGGCGAGATCAACGGACGCTTCAGTCGGATCGGGCTCCCCGTCGTCCACTATCTGTACCAAACGCTGTCGTACGACAATCTCATCGCCCTCTACCGCGCCGGCGACGTCATGCTCGTCACCCCGTTCCGCGATGGCATGAACCTCGTCGCGAAAGAGTACGCCGCTGCGCACATCGACGGTGACGGCGTACTCGTCCTGTCGGAATTCGCTGGTGCCGCCGACGAACTCACCGATGCGGTGCTGGTCAACCCACACGACGATCGGGCCCTCCAAGAGTCGATCGTGACCGCCGTCGAGATGCACCGCCACGAGCGGCGAGCGCGCATGGCGGGGCTCCGCGAGCAAGTCAAGCGAATGGACGTCCAGGGCTGGGCCGACAGGTTCTACGCCGCGCTCGCACAGGCAGCCGAAAACCAGTGACTCTCACGCCCGAGTACCACGACCCAACGCAGCTCGGCATCGAAGTCGCAGGTTGCGAACTGCCGTTACTGATCGGCCTCGACATCGACGGTGTGCTCGCCCCGCTCGTTGACCACGCTGATGACGCACGGCTGCTCGATGGCATCGCTGACGTTCTGACTCGCCTGCTCACAGCTGATGACGTGACGATCGCTGCCGTGTCGGGCCGCGCTGTGGCCAGCATGCAGACCTTCGGGCTCCCGTCCAAGACCCGTCTCGTCGGTAGCCACGGTATGGAGGAAGACGGCCACCCGTTTGAACAGCTCGACAAAGCGGAGCGAGCGCGTCTCGACCAGCTAATCAAACTGGCCGACGCCGCGGCGGTCGCAGGCGGCGATGGCGCGTGGGTGGAACACAAACAGGCCAGCATCGCCGTCCATATCCGCGAGGCTGACAAAGCGCTCGGAACGGCTGCACTTGCCGCGCTAGCCATCGCGACGCAGGGCATCGATGGCGCCTCGGCCAAAGCCGGCAGCAACGTGCTCGAACTCTTCGCGAGGCACGCGAGTAAAGGCGCAGCGATCGAACGCCTTCGCAATGAGGCTGGATCTCGTACCGCGATGTTTGTTGGCGACGACCTGACCGATGAAGAGGCGTTCGCTGTATTGGGCGAAACCGACGTCACCATCAAGGTCGGCCCAGCGACGACCATTGCCCAGTTCAGGCTGGCCGATCCTGAGAACGTCCGAGAGTTCCTCAACTCGCTCG
>JBNMOS010000092.1:0-14453 GCA_051275435.1 Ilumatobacter sp. | reverse complement strand
CCGGTTCGGCAATCGTGTCCGGACCTTCGGCGACCGACAATGCACAGGCACCCGATATCGGCCCTCCTGCAGTGCCCGATATTCGCGGCGCTCCGACGGTTCTTGCCCGCTCAGGAACCGGCAATATTTGCACCGGCAGGTACCCCATAACGCGCAGCGATCACCCGTGTAATCGCGTCCCCGAAGTGCCGTTGGAGGGCATCCATGGCAACAGCTGCTCGGGTGCGACCGATCCACTCCTCTACAGCACATCCGTTCCGCCGACACCTGGCCGGTGACGAACTAACTCGCTGCGGGAAGCTTGATATACGTGACCGGGAGTGGCACTGGCGGCAGGTGCCGGAGCCGTGGGTATGCCGCAACGAGATCTTCCCATTGTCGGTCGGAACACCTGTGCTCGCCAGCGACGTCGAGCCACTTCGGGTCGCGAGCGTTGAGCGGTTTGATCACGCCACCGTCGGGCCTCACCAGGTGTATTCGGCCATGCCGATCTCGACGACCGCGCAATTGTTTACGGTGCTTCTGTCGGTCGTGTGACCCGCAGAGCGGCATCGAGTTCGATTGGTCGGTCACGCCACCATCGACCCACGGTTCCACATGGTCGACATCGCAGAATTCGGCCGGCACATCGCAGCCTCGAAAGCCACACCGAACCGCCAGCAGCTGAGCCGCCTGGCGGGCCTTGCCGGTAAATAATCGGCGTGTGCGACCCATGTTGATCACCACATCGTGCGCATCGACGACAACGCGACGGATGCTGCCCCTGAGCATTGCCTTCAGCGCAACATCGGGGTGCACCGGCACACCGGTGCTCGTACCGCAACGTCGAGAGGTGGGGTCAACAGCGGCCAGGTCGGCAAGGTCGTCGGCCGACAGATCGAGAAAGCCGTGGGCCGCAAGGACCTCCAACGCCGTCGCTGGATCGATCATCAGGTTGACGAGCGGCTCGGGTCGCTGACCGTCAGCCGGTGTCACGGTTGACGCCATCATGATCTCGTACATCGCATCGAAGCGACGCTGATCAACCGACCGCGAAAGCGGATGCGCCAACGCGTCGGTGCCGAACTCGACGCGGCGAGCATCGAAGTCTTTGCGGGCTTCGACTTCGACTGCGAGATCGAAGATGCGCTTCATCTCCGCTGATTGACATGGGTCTCCGCCGGAGACATGCACCGACACAGCGCCGTTGTCCACGCGAACCGACGCTGTCCGCTGATCTTCGTTGAACCGTTGATCGGCAAAGGCGCCGTCCTGGTCGGCCTGGACCACAAAGTGATTGACGACATCAGCGAAGTCGTCGTGCTCGAGTCGTTCAGCCTGTTCGACAAAAAGTGCAGCAAAGCCGGCGAAGCGGTCGCCCGCCCGCGGATGCTGCTGGGCCGATGCCATTGCATCAACTTGGCCGAGCGCAATCCGGCTTTCGCCGAGCGCATCGCCGATCTCGGGATGCTGGTTGAACAGCCGTGCACGCCGCTTAATGCGCAGGGCTTCAGGGCCAGAGCAGTTCAACTGTTGCTTCAGGTACGCACGAATCGAACGTTGCGCGTGCTCCTGGAAAAGCTGCCGGGAGTCAACGACCGAAGTGATCGCCGCTATCTCCAACTCGGCTTCGTCGCGCAGACGTTTTGCGACAGCAAGCGCAGCATCAAGATCGACGATCGTGGCGTCAGCCAAGTCATCGATCCGTGCCTCGAACATGTGACTCATTGTACCCGTTCGATACGAACGTTTATGACGGTCTAGCAGGCACGATGCATCCGACTTTGGCGACGCCGCTCAAGCAATCCCAGGCGCTTCCGGCTGGAGATCTGCGCGCCGCTCTTGTGCGGAGCGTGTCGCTTCGGCCACCACCAATGCGGGCTCGCCCAACCCGCACCCACGTCGCTCTCCAGGTCGTGTACAGCCTCAAAATCTCGAAGAAATTCTCGGTCGACACTGCTATCCGAGTACCGGAGCGGTCGGCGACCTACCGTGGGCCAATGGCGGTCAGTCGGACACGGCGTGCTCGTGCGCAACGCAAACGCAAACGCCGGATGGATCGGGTCGAGCACGACCTGACCGCCGAGCAGTGGACGGCGCTCAAAGACGAGTGGGGCGGGTGCGCCTATTGCGGCGCTACCGACCAGCCGTTGCAGAAGGACTGCGTCCAGGCGCTATCGCGCGGCGGCCGCTACACACTCCCCAACATCGCACCCGCATGCCGGTCGTGCAATGCAAGCAAGTCGAATGACGAAGTGACCGGCTGGATGCGCCGTAAGAAGCTCGACGAACGCTCTTTTCTTGTCCGCCACTACGAGATCGGCAAGCTGCTCATCGAGCGGTTCCCGGAAGAGCCGGTCGCCGAGGTCCCGGCCGAACCCGACACGATCACCGACTGACCGAAACCGCCAACGTCACCCCGCAACTAGACCGCGCAACCAGCACCTCTCCGCCGCTCGCCCAGCACCTCGCCACCACTACGCTCACCGGCGCATGGAACTCGGGGCCAACAGCACGGCACGCGAACTGCTGCGAGACCAAAACGTCAGGCGCTACCTGCTCTCGATCGCCAGCGCAGCGATCGGCCAGAACCTGCTCCTCACGGTCTTGTTCAAGCAGGTCTTCGACATTTCCGGCAACGTGCTCGACATCGGGTTCATCGGCCTCGCCCAGTTTTTGCCGGCGCTCCTGCTTGTCCTCGTCAGCGGATACATCGCTGACCGGTTCGACCGCCGCCGAATCTCAGCAATCGGCTTGTTCGGCCGTGGCGCTGCGACGCTTGCTCTCGTCGTCTTCAGCATCAGCGGATCAGCCGCAGTGTGGAAGCTGTTCGCGATCGCCGCGATACTCGGTACGGCTGACGCAATCATGGTGCCGGCACGCCGCTCGATGGCTCCATTCATCACGCCCGTCGCAGCCTTCCCCAAGGTAATGCCGCTCTGGATGGGGACATTCACCGCCGCCACCATCGTGGGCCCGATCATGGGCGGATTCCTCTACAGCCTCAGTGCGTCCTGGGCGTATGGCATTGCTGCCTCGCTGCAGTTCGCTGCGATCCTCCCGCTGCTCAAGCTGCACTTCAACCGCGAGCCGCAGCGCAACCTTGATCGGCCGACTTGGTCGAGCGCCGTCGAAGGGCTCACGTTCGTCCGCCGCACCCCGATCGTCCTCAGCGTCATCTCGCTCGACCTTTTTGCTGTTCTCTTCGGTGGGGCCGTCGCGCTGATCCCAGCGGTGGCCAGCGAACGGCTCGGTGTCGGCGACATTGCCTACGGCTGGCTACGCGCTGCCCCGGGCATCGGCGCAGCAGGTATGGCCGTCGTGCTCACGTTCCGCCCGGTGGTGCGCCGGGTCGGGCCGACGTTGCTGTGGGTCGTCGGCATCTTCGGTGCCGGCACCGTCGTCTTCGGCCTGACCCGCAACTACGCGGTTGCCTTCGTTGCGCTCATCGTGATCACCGCCGCGGACATGGTCTCGATGAACATCCGCGGCGCAATCGTCCCGCTGGTCACTCCCGACCACCAACTCGGCCGTGTCAACGCAGTCGAGGGTGTGTTCATCGGCGCCTCGAACGAACTCGGAGCCTTCGAGAGCGGCGTGGCAGCTCGGGCACTCGGCCTGCCGTGGGCGATCGCTGGCGGCGGGCTGATCACCGTGGCGATCGCGGCGTCCTTCGCATTGATCTTCCCGTCGCTGCGCAAGATCAACACCTACGAAGAGCTCACGCCGATCGAGCCGTCGCCGATCTGATCGCGCAGCGCCCCCGAGTCAGACCGGGCGAGTGACGACCGACGAGAAGCACATCTCATCGTCGGTGCCATCGGCCCACAGCACGTATGCAGGTTCGAGGAGCGGGTCACGGAGCGCCCGGTCCCAGGTGCACTCAATCCGGATGGTGTCGCCGCTGTCGATGATGATGCTGTCGGTCGGCTCATAGATCAACTGCCAGTCGAAGTCCCACACCGGGATGTCGAGCAGTACCAACTCTTCGGGCGTGTCCGGGTTGAGCGTCATCTTGAAACTCGCGCCGATCTCGTGCTCGTGGCCGAACACCGAAATGATCTCGCCCGGGTTGAGCACTGGCCACGTGCAGGTCGACTTTGCTACGCCGTCGACAAATCCGTCAGGCGCATCGAGTGGATTACCGCAGCCACCGATCAGCGCGTCGGCGAGCACACCTGCCGGGCCGTAGGCCTCGATGGCCTTCTGGCGGGCTGCGTCACGGTCACAGAGTGGCCCTTCTTCGCCTTCGCCGCACGGGATTTCAGCGGGAGCCAAGTACGTGAACAGGTCGATCGGATCGACATCGTCGCCTGCAGCGAAATTGACGGCAAAGGTCGATTGGTCAGCGTCGGCCTCGACGTCGTAGTGATAATGCGTCTGCAGAACGAAGAAATCACCGGCTTCCATCTCGAGGCCCGTGCCGTCAGGGAAGGCGGTCGGATCGGTGCCGGGTGCCCAGGTGAAAATCAGATCTGCACCATTGCCGGGGCTAAACCCGAAGCACGTCCAGCCACCCTGACCGTCGGCACCGTTGCGTTCCTCGACGGCAGCTCGCTCTGATCCGGGGACCACGAAGCCGACTGCGTGGTGGACGACCTGCGTCTGCTGCGGGATGAACTCCATGTCCGAGACGAATGTAGATTCGGTCAGCTCGGGGTCATAGACGAAGCAGCGGTACTCGTCGGGTTGACCGAACTCGCCGTCGTAGCTGCCGTCAGCCTGCATAACGAGATCTGGGTTATCGAGCCCGACGACACCGTTCACCGGAATCATTTCGATGTCTGGGTCGACGTCGAGTGGCGCACCGGCATCGTCCCAGCGAAGAATCGTCGCGATCTCTTCGTCAGTGAGGCTCCAGTCATGGTCGAACGGCACGCTTTCGTCACTGGCTGGCCATGGCGGCATGAAGCGAGTCTCGGTCACAATTGCAATGGCGAACGCCGCGCGCGACACGTCGTGAGCAGTGTCGAAGCGGACGTTCTGTGTGCCCGGCCCATCGCCGGTGTGGCAGCTCGCGCAGGTCTCAGTGATGATCGGTTGGATGTCGGATGCGAACGACACACCACCCGACGGGGCTGTCGCAGGCGCGGCTGTTGTGTCCGGCGCCGCGGATGTCGTGCTGACAGCCGTAGCCGTCGTCGTGGGGTCCGCCGGCGTCGTCGGGTCAGCCGTCGCAATGGTGTCGGTTGTGCCCGTCTCGCCGACCGGCGTTGCCTCGTCACTCCCCGACCCGAGTCCGCAGGCCGCAACGACCACCGCCAGAAGCAGGCATGTTCCGGCGCCAAACGCCCACGATCCACGACTCCGCGCCGTGCTCTCATCGACGGAAGTATCTGGCCCGATCACGCTCATCCACAGCGGACGATAGTTGCGTCTGGACCTGTGTGTCATGCGGGACGAGAAGATGCGCAACTACGGCCCGACGGTGTGCACCAGCAGCTGTCACTCCGTGTCAGGCACAGCGCGACCAGTCACGTGATGTCAAGGGTGAGTGTGCCCAAATAACCGAAGTCCACACGGAAGTGGTCGCCGGCACGGCAGTCGATCGGACGGGTGAAGGAGCCGGCAAGAATCGTTTCGCCCGCGGTGAGCGCGATGCCGATGCCCTGAAGCCGATTGGCGAGCCAAACGATGCCCATGGCCGGGTCGTCGAGGACCCCGGCACCGAGACCGGTCTCTTCGACGACGCCGTTGCGATAGGCAATCGCACCAGCCCAACGGAGGTCACCGTTGCGTGCCTCGTCAACCGAGATGTGTTCGTCGCCAACGATGATCCCAGAGTTTGCAGCGTTATCAGAGATGGTGTCGCAGACGGTGCGCGTCCTGCCATCGTCGGGATGGATCCGATACGACCGAGCATCAATCAGCTCGAGCGCAGGCACTACATGGCTCGTCGCTGCGTACACGTCATCAGTCGTGAGCTCGCGACCGAGTACGTGGGGAACAAGGTCGTCCTGAAGTACGAAGGCGAACTCGACTTCGATTTTCGGGTCGAGGTGATCGGCGGCTGCTATCGAGCCGCCGTTGGGGATGAACATGTAGTCGAGCAACGCACCGAAGTCGGGCTCGTTGATGTTCATCGCCATCTGCATTGCTCGGCTGGTCAATCCAATCTTGTGGCCCTTGATCACTGCGCCGTTGGCGACCTGCAGGTTGACCCACGCCGCCTGGATCGCGTACGCATCGTCCAATGTGACGTCGGGGAATCGTCGGGTGACCGGGTCACACGGCACCGCGGTCGTTCGTGCCTGTTCGTGCTCGACAGCAAGCATCGCGATCTGTTCGGCAGACAGCGTGAGCGCCATCAGAGCTTGCCCAGCTTCGGGATCGCGTGGGTGTCGTAGGCGATGGCGATGTTCTTGGTCTCCATGTAGAACTCGAAGCTGTACTCAGGCCCGCCATCACGGCCGATGCCACTGGCCTTGGTGCCACCGAACGGCGTGGGCAGGTGGCGCACGTTCTGGCTGTTCACCCAGATCATCCCGGCGTCAAGGTCACGCGCAACACGTTGCGCACGGCCGGTGTCTCCGGTCCAGAGGTATCCGGCGAGGCCGTAGTCGATGTCGTTCGCCATCTGGACCGCATCGGATTCGGTGTCGAACGGAATGGCAGTGAGTACCGGGCCGAAGATCTCTTCCTGTGCGATCGCCATGTCGTTCGTTGCGTTCGTGAACAGCATCGGGTTGACGTAGTAGCTGTCCGGGTCTTGCCGCTCGCCGCCGCCGACGAGCACTGTTGCACCAGCGTCGTTCGCCTTGGCCTCGTAGCTCCGCACTTTGGCACAGTGCCGCGGGTGGATCAGCGGCCCGATCTCGGTCGACGGATCAAGCGGGTGGCCGACCTTCAGGGCCTGCACCCGCGCCCCCAACTTGGTGACGAACTCGTCGTGGATCGTCGACTGGATAAGCACTCGGCTCGACGACGTGCAGCGCTCGCCATTGAGGCTGTAGATCATGAACATGACGGCGTCGAGCGCGCGCTCGAGATCGGCATCGTCGAACACGATGACCGGGTTCTTGCCGCCAAGTTCGAAGTGCACTCGCTTGAGCGTCGGCGCACCCTGCGCTTGGATCATCGAACCGGTCGATGATTCTCCAACGAATGCAATTGCTTTGATCAGCGGGTGCTCCGTCAGTGCTTTGCCGGCCGACTCGCCGAAGCCGTGCACTGTGTTCAACACGCCCGCTGGCAAGCCTGCTTCGAGTGCGATCTCCGACAGCATCGCGGCCGAATACGGGCTCCATTCAGCTGGCTTATGCACCACCGTGCAGCCGGCTGCGAGCGCCGGAGCAATCTTCCAGGTCGACAGCATGAAGGGCGTGTTCCAAGGTGTGATCACGCCGACCGGGCCGAGCGCCTTGCGGCTGGAGAAGTTGACGTGATGCTCGTCGGGCATCGACCGGCCGTTGTTCGCATCAGGTGCGTGATCGGCAAAGAAGCGAAAGTTCTCGGCCCCACGGATCGCTGCAGCCGACATGAAGCGAATGGTCTGGCCGGTGTCGACACATTCCACCGCGGCGATGTCCTCAGCTCGCGCCTCGATCAGATCGGCCACACGGTGGAGAATCTTCTTGCGTTCCTTGCCCGTGCGGCCAGACCAATCGGCGAACGCGTCGTCGGCCGCACGCGCTGCTGCATCGATGTCGGCCGATCCACCCGAGGCGACGGAGCCAAGTAACGACGAGTCGACCGGTGAGTGGTTCTCAAACGTCTCACCGCTCACGCTGGCCGCCGGCACACCACCAATGAGGTGCTGCAGCGGGGAGTCTTTGAAGCGCGCAACTGCCGCCGATGCGATTTCCTGATATTCGTCGAAGGTCTTGTCTGCAGCCATGTGGTTCTCCGTCGGTCGGTTTGCTCGGCTGTCACACTCTGGTCAGACCAAAACGTGACGTTCTTGTCACACTTTGGTCTGACCAGAGTGTGACAGTGGGTGGTTCAGGTCGTGGGGGTGCGCGCTGCGATGTGGGCGCGCAGGTGATTGTGATTGAGACGCATCGCTGGGTCGATTTCTTGGATTTCAACGCTCAGCATCATGTGGTCTGCGGCCTCGCCGACTGTGGCCTCGATGGCAGTCATAAGCGCGTCGATCAGCAACTGCTTCTCGTCGCCGCTTCGACCCGGCCCGAGGCGCGCCGTCAACGCGATGAAGGCGTTGTCTGGATGGCGATCACCGATGACGTAGCCCTCTCGGCATGCCGCCCGGGTGCGCAGCGCATCGATCGACGCGAGACCAGTCCCGAGCGCAGCCGCGTGAACGGCTTCGAGGATGAGCGGGACGTGCTCGACGTTGGCCGAGTGCTCGACGATCAGATGAGGCATTGACCACAGTTATATAACATGTTAGATATAAGTGCAACATGAAACTGCTCAGCTTCTCCCAGCAAACCGAAACAGGAGCGAACCGGGCCAGCTTTGGCATCGCCACCGGCGTCGACGGAGCTGACGGCATCATCGACCTCGGCGGTCGACTGGACGGCGTTCGCGACCTGTCTGACCTTCTCGCACAGCAGCGTGTCGACGAGGCTCGCACCATTGCTGAGTCGGCCACGCCGACGCTCTCGCTCGGCGACGTCACGTTCGACCGCACCCTCCCCAGCCCCGGCAAGATCTTTTGCATCGGCGTGAACTACGGCGGGCGGAACGCCGAGTACAAAGACGGCCAGGACAGCCCCGACAAGCCGAGCGTGTTCGTCCGCTTCCCGAGTTCGTTCACCGGGCACGAGCAGCCCCTGGTCCGCCCGCCCGAGAGCCCGCAGCTGGACTACGAAGGCGAAATCGTCGCCGTCATCGGCACCGGCGGTCGCCGGATCAAACGCCAAGACGCTCGACAGCACATCGCCGGCCTCGCGCTCGGCAACGAAGGCACCATTCGCGACTGGGTGCGTCACGCAAAGTTCAACGTCACGCAGGGCAAAAACTGGGACAGCTCGGGGGCCATCGGGCCGTGGATGGTCACGCTCGATGAGATCGGCGACTTCGAGAACCTGCACCTCACCACGCACGTCAACGGCGAACTCCGTCAAGATGACACGCCCGCCACGATGGCGTATCCGATCGAGTATCAGATCGAATATCTCTCCACATTCTGCACGCTCGAGCCCGGCGACATCATCTTCACCGGCACGCCCACAGGGGCCGGCGCGCGGTTTGACCCCCCGAAGTTTCTGGTCCCCGGCGACACCATCGAGGTCCACGTTCCAGAACTCGGAACCCTGCGCAACGGCGTGCGCGATGAATAACGCACTCGTTGCGCCAATCGCGTTGCGGGCGTTCGAAGACTCTCTGCCCATGGCGCTCATGCGGGCTCGCGAGTCAGTCATGCGCTATTTCCGCCCGGTCCTCAGCGAGCACGACCTGACCGAACAGCAATGGCGCGTGCTCCGGGCGCTGCGCGATGCCGATGCCCCCATGTCGGTTGGTGAACTCGCCGAGCGCACCTTCCTCCTCGGGCCGAGCCTGTCGCGGATGCTGGCGTCGATGGACGAGCGTGACCTGATCGAACGAGCCACTGCAGCCGACGCCCGACGCGCTGAGATCAACATCAGCGCACGAGGCCGCCAACTCGTGAGCGAAATCGCACCCTCGAGCGAACATGCCTACGGCCAGATCGACGCCCTGCTCGATCCCGGCGAACTTGACGTGCTGTACAGCCTCCTCGCGAAACTGTCGACCGACGACCAACCAACTCGAAATCAGGAGAACCTGTGAGTTCGAATAGCTATCACGCCGCTCCAGACACGATTGCAACACCGCCGCCAGGGTGCCCGATGCATGCTTCGTGGTCGCCGCTGAGCGACGAGTACGTGGCTGACCCGTACCCGATCGCTGCGGCGCTCCGCGACAAACACCCGGTGTTCTACGCCGAGCAGCTCGGCCATGTCGTGGTCACCAAGATGGAAGACATCGAGCACGTCTTCATGAACCCTGACGTGTTCGCCTCGACCAACGTGCAAGACCCGATCTTTCCGCTCGCACCAGAGGCCAACGCCGTACTGGGTGCCGCCGACTTCGATCCGATCGCCGTGATGTCGAACCGGCCCGAGCCCGACCACGCTCGCATCCGCCTCTTCACCCGTCAGGGTTTCTCGAACCGCCGCCTCAAGGCGCTCGAGGACTACATGCGTGAGCGCGCCACGGCCTTGCTCGACGACATGGTCGTGAGCGGCAACTCCGCCGACTATGTCGCCGCCCTTGCCTTTCCCCTTCCCGCCGAGATCGTCTTCCGCCTCATCGGCTTCCCGGAAGAGGACGACCGGATGATCAAGTCGTGGGGCGGCAACCGCAAGGCCTTCTCGTGGGGCCAACCAACCGCTGCTGAGCAGACCGCGATCGCCGAAGGAATGCTCGAGTACTGGCGTTACTGCCGCGACTTCGTTGCCCAGCGGCGCGACGAACGCCACGACGACTTCACATCCGAACTCCTCAACGCGCACGACGCCGACCCCGACCCGGCAAACGGCACCGGCATCTCGTACCGCGAGGTCGAATCGGTCGTCTACGGCATCTCGTTCGCCGGGCACGACCCTGTCACCGCGCTGTTATGCAACACGCTGCGGTGCCTGCTGCCGCGCCGGGACCAGTGGGACGCGCTGTGCGCTGATCCGTCGCTCGCAGCGGCTGCTGTCGAAGAGACACTGCGTTTCGAGTCGAGCCAAATCTCGTGGCGGCGTGTCACTACCCAAGCAACCACGCTCGGGGGCGTCGACCTCCCGGCCGGCACGAAGCTGATGCTCAACTTCGCATCGGCCAACCACCAGCCCGACCTCTTCGAGGACCCAGGCACGTTTGACATCAACCGCGGCCTCAAGGGTGGCGGTGCGAGCCGCCACATCTCGTTCGGGAAGGGCATCCACTTCTGCCTCGGCTCTGGCCTCGCGCGAATGGAGGCCCGCATCGCCCTCGAATTGCTGTCGCAACGCCTTCCATCGCTGCGCCTCGCCAAGAACCCCGACGGTTCCGAGCAAGACTTCAGCTTCTTCCCGAACATCACCTTCCGCGGCCCCGACGCGCTGCATCTGGAGTGGGACGAATGAGCCTCTACGCCGTTCAGAAGTTCCTCTACGAGCTCAACCGTTCCGAGCCGATGCAGGCTCGATACACGGCCGACCCGGCCACCGAACTGGCACCGTTCGACCTCACCGCCGAGGAGACCACAGCACTGACCGATCCCGACATCGGCAAGCTGTTTCACCTCGGTGTGAACGGACAGATCCTGATGCACTTCGCTGCATTCCACCAGATCGAATGGCAGGACTACCTGCAGCGAATGCGCGACGGCATCGCCGAGCACGGCCCCGTCCGGGAGGGCGTGTACGCCATGACCACCAGCGTCACCGACACCGTCGTCCCAGCAACCACCGTCCAAGCAACCACCCCAGAAAGTCGGAGTCGCTGATGCCCCTCGTCTTCGCCGGCGTGTGCTCACACGCGCCCGGCATCACCGGTCGGTCCGAGCAGGCCGATCCTGATGTACGTGACCGTTTCTATGCCGCCTTCGACCAGATGCGCATCGACCTCGAAGCAAGCAAGCCCGATGCCGTTGTAATCATCGCCGCTGAGCACTTCGCCAACTTCTTCATGAACAACATGCCGACGTTCGCCATCGGAATGGCCGACACATACGAGGGCCCGATCGAAGATCCGGGCTGGCTCGGCATCGATCGCCAACAGGTTCCGGGTAGCGCCGACATCTCGAGGCGTTTCATCTCCGAAGTGATGCACGGCTCCGACGTGAGCTACGCCGAGGAGTGGAAGTTCGACCACGGAATCATGGTCCCGCTGCACTTCCTGACGCCGAAGTACGACGTTCCGATCATCCCCGTCAACATCAACTGCCAGGGTCCGCCGCTCACCCCGCTGCACCGTGCGTGGCAATTCGGTGAGTCGATTCGTGCCGCCTGCGACGCCCTGCCCGAGCGGATCGCAGTGATCAGTACCGGCGGCATCTCGCACTGGCCAGCGACCCCTGACTCGGGGAAAATCAACGTCGAATGGGATCTCGACTTCATGGATCGCTGGTGCCGCAACGACCGCGACGCGCTCCTCGACTACGACGACCTCACCGTCTACGCCGACGCTGGCCAGGGCGGGTTCGAGATCCGCACATTCATCGCTGCTGCAGCCGCCGCTGGCGGAGCAAAGGGCACGGTCCACTTCTGTGAACCGATCCCGATCTTTGCCGTCAGTTGCACCGTCGCCACCTACGACATCAGATAGTTGCGAAAGGGGCCTGACCCCATACGCAACTCGCGGATAGTTACGTATGGGGTCAGGCCCCTTTCGCAACTATTCGGGTGAGCCGAACGCCGGATCGAAGCCAATCGTGCTCATGACCTCGGCGCCGCTGTCGGTAATCAGGTATTGGTTCTCGAGCTTCACGCCGCGACCCACCTCAGCATCTCCGATGTAGCTCTCGACGCACACCACCATTCCGGCTTCGAACGCGTCGTCGAGCGGATACTCAGCGCGCTGCGCAACCGGCACGTACGGATACTCCCCTGACATACCCAACCCATGGGCGAGGCACGAGTACGCGTAGGGCGCATGGCGGTCGGGGACCCTCCAAGCGTGGGCAGCAAAATCGGCGAACGATCGCCCCGGTGCCAGTAGCTGAGCATTGTGCTCGAGCTGATGCCTGGAGAGAGTATGCAGCTCGCGCAGCTGTGGTGCTGGAACTCCACCACCGACCAGATAGGTGCGCGAGAAGTCAACGGCGTAGCCGCCCAGCCCGATGGCGTCGGTGTCGATGCAGAAGAGGTCGCCAAGTTCCAGCCGATGGGGCCCTGCTTCACGGAAGTATGGGAAGGTCCGTTCGCCAGCCTGGACGAGCCGCGTGGAAACGTACTCGCCATCGTGAGCAATCAAGTGTCGATGGAACCCGGACCACACCTCGATCTCGGTCGCCCCTGGGCGCAACCCGAGAAGCATCTCTTCGACAGCACCCTCGACACGGTGCATTGCTTCGTACATCGCTGCGACTTCACCAGCAAGCTTCAGCCGTCGGCTCTCGACGAAGACCGGAGTCGCGCTGATCAGGTCGAAACCAGCCGCACGCAACGCATCGGTGATCTCGTGATCCATCCGCTCAACACCGAGCTGCACCCGACTCGCCACGGACGCGTCGCACGCCGCAGCAAGCTCGCTGGCAAATGCATGGCACGCATCCAGATATGGCGGCCCGCTCAAAGCAGTGACGCCGGGTGCCGGGCGGACTTCGTCGATGGTGCTCAGCCACGCAGCAAGATGCTCGGCGCCGACGTATTCCCACATGACGACCGGACCCTCGGCAGCTACCAGGAGGAACCTGGTTGCGCCCATCATCGAGAACACATTCATGTTCCGGAGCCCTGTTGCGTAGGTGATGTTGATCGGGTCTGCGGTCAGGACGAACTCGACTTCGGTATCGCACATCACCGAGCGCAAGCGACAAAGCCGCTGCGCCGCGAGGTCAGCGCCCATCGGTCAACCTGGCGTCGGACAGCCTTCCGGTGGCCATCATCGAAGCAGCGATCACGATCCAAACATCTGTAGAGCTGAGCCCGACGCGTTGGAACAGCCCGGTCGGTAATCCACTCAGAGTCAAGGCGAGCGACACGGCCGACACAGCAGCGGCGACGAGGCCAGCGTTGGCCAACCGCGGATGACGCTGGCGAAGCGGCACGAACGCCAGCAGTGGCACTGCAACAAGGGAGACGTAACCCGCTGTGGCGAATATTCCGTGCAGCGTGTCGACGGCCGCCGACCGGTCGAGTGGAGTTGCTGCGACACCCAGCGTTGCCAGGCCGGTCAGCACAGCTGCCAACCATGCCCCGCCGGCGAGCGTGCGGCGAAGCGCTCCGCCAAAGACCGGCAGGCTGATTCCGAATACGACGAAGCCGGCCGTCATCAACCAACGGGTGTCAGCCCCCACCGCAGCCAGTCGACTGATTGCATCGTCGATAGACGAATAGTCCATGCCCGTCACGAGTGCTCCGAGTGTCCACGCCGAAATGAAGGCGAGCGGCCCAGTCACTCCCGCAAGCGCCATCGCATCCCGTCGATTGTTCACGATGCAGACGGTACGCCGCCGCACACAGCTCTCTTGCGAAATGACGCAGACATCGTCGCGAGACTTGCCAGAGTTGCGAAAGGGGCCTGACCCCATACGAGACTTCGTTAAATAACGGCGCTCTCGAGGAAGGGTTCGTTGCGTTCGATGCGGGTGTAGCTCAGCGGGGCCAGGTCGATGGATCGGAATGCGCCGTACGTGATCAGCTCACTCAGGCCGCGTCCGACGCCGGGCCCCTGCTGGAGACCGTGCCCGGAGAAGCCGTTGGCAAAGAAGAAGTTGTCGACTTCGCTCCCCGGCCCGAGGATCAAATTGTGATCGAGGGTGTTGTAGTCGTACTGGCCGCCCCACGACGTGACGATGCCGATCTGGTCGAACTGGGGTACGTACCTGGCAACCGTCGGCCAGATCAGTTCCTCGA
>JBNMOS010000091.1:0-14650 GCA_051275435.1 Ilumatobacter sp. | reverse complement strand
GACCGAGCTGCTTCGTCGCACTGATTCCGACTGAAGATGAAGAAAATTGCGGGCAGCATGTCTTGCTGATGGAGCAGCTTGAGCGTCTCGACCCGACCTGGCGGCACAAGCTTGCGGCGGTGCGCTCCCTTTTGGTTGCCGGACCGGTCGTTGCGATCTTCACCGCGTCGGCCACCGGGCCCACGACGGATCGCCGACTCATCGAGCCGCACCGCGTCACGATTTACCGCGCCGTTGACGAACGTCGGCAGCAGATGCAGACGGTCTTCGTTGCGATCCTTCGCGAGGTACTGGTTAGCCAGCTCGACAGGCCGCTGTGCCTCGGTGACGGCGTGCGTCGGGCCGCGCACCGTTGAGATCCAGTCAGCAAGCTGCTGAACGTTGCTGACCGTGGCTGACAGGCACACCAGCCGAACATGATCGGGAAGGTGGATCATCACCTCTTCCCAGACGGGCCCCCGGAACGTGTCTTGGAGGAAGTGCACCTCGTCAAGCACAACGAGGCCGAGATCCGAGAGTTGACCTGCCCGGCCGTAGATCATGTTGCGCAAGACCTCGGTCGTCATCACCACGATCGGAGCGTCACCGTTGATCGAGTTATCGCCAGTCAGCAAACCGACAGCGTCTGCACCGTGCATGGCGACCAGATCGCGGTACTTCTGGTTCGACAACGCCTTGATCGGTGCGGTGTAGAACGCCCGCTTTCCGTCGCGGTAGGCCCCCTCGATGCCGTACTCAGCAACGACAGTCTTGCCACTGCCCGTCGGTGCAGCGACGACAACATGTTTGCCGTCGTCGAGCGCGTCGAATGCTTCGAGCTGGAATCGGTCAATCGGGAAGTTGTAGCGAGCGATCAGGTCAGCTCGGTCGGCACGCACGGTCAGACGGTCGGCCGTTTGCGGAGCACCAGCCAGCCGATCAGAATTGCCACGAAGTACAACAACAGCATGGGCAGCGCGAGCATCATCAGCGTGATCGGGTCGCCGGACGGCGTGATCACGGCGGCGATGACGAACATACCAATCGTGGCGTAACGCCAGCTCTTCAACAGTGTTCTCGGCGAGACCACGTTGACCAACTGGAGGAAGACGAACAGAACGGGGAGCAGGAAGCCCACACCAAAGGCGAAGATCATCAACCCGATCAGGCTGATGTAGCTGCCCACCGAGAAGATCTGCTGCACATCTTCGCCAGCCCAGCTAATGAGGAATTCGAGCGCCCGGTCGACGGTGAGGTATGCGAGGCTGCCACCAGCAGAGAACAACACAACCGACGACAGCACGAACGGGACGGCGTACTTGCGTTCCTTGGCGTGCAGTGCCGGCACAACGAAACGCCAAATCTGCCACAGGATGACCGGCAGAGCGGCAATAATGCCGCCATACATGCCAACGCGGATGCGAGTCGACAGCCCTTCGGTTGGCGTCGGGATGAACAGGTTTGGGTCACAGAAACCCGCAGGCTTCTCGTTACACAGGTCGACATATGGCTGCTTGAGAAACTCGAGCACATAGTCGTAGAAGGCAATAATCACGACCATGCCGATCAGCACAGCGAGTGCAGATCGGATGATTCGCGTCCGCAGTTCGGCGAGATGCTCGGTCAGCGTCAGCGTGTCCTCGACCCCGGCTTCTGTGTCGTCAGTCATGGTGCTCATCCTGCGGCCACGTCAGCATCTGCAGCCACGTCGTCGTCAGCCACCTTGGACTGATTGCTGTGATCGACGTGTTCGGTTCCACCGTCGACGGCGTCATCCTGAGCGGCGGGAACGGCTGGTTCGATCGGGCCTCGCGCATTGCCGGCGGCGATCTGGTTGATGATCACCGGTGGCCCATCGTCGGCCACGTCGTTAGTGGTCGCCTCGTCGTGCGTCGTCGACTCGTCGTGCGTGGTCGACTCGTCGGTGGCCGGCACGTCAGGCGCGCTCGGTTGAACTTCATCAGCCGACGTTGCGCCGTTGTAGGCAGGGTCGGTCGCTTCGAGTGCAGCCTCGGTGATCGGGACGTCGGTGATGGCCGCCCGGTCAGCTGACTTGGCTGCTTCGCGCAAGGCACTATCTTCGGCTGCCTGCTCGGCGATCTTCTTCGGATCCGCTGCGTCTTGAACCAAACGAGCGGTTTCCTTCATCTCGCGGATCGGCTCGTCAAGAACGGACCGCAGCTCAGACTGGAAGCCGTTCCCCATCTTCTTCAGCTCGCCATATGTCTGGGCGAACTTTCGGATCGCATCCGGCAACTTCTCTGGGCCGAGGATGACGAGTGCCAACAGCAGAATGACGACGATCTCGCTGCCCTGGAGGTTGAACACGTCTTTCAGTCTACGGGACTGGCATCATCTCGTTCAGTGCAGCAACGTCTCCCATCTCGCCTCGACCCGCCAATCACGTTTGCCCATCGAGGCGCGCGCGCCCATGCGCCCGAGAACACCCTTGACGCATTCGAACTGGCATTGAAGCTCGGCGCCTCTGGACTCGAGAGCGATGTCTGGCTCACGGCCGACGGTGTTGCTGTGCTCGATCACGACGGTGTGGTCAAGCGAGGGATCCGTCGCAAGCCGATCAGTGGCGTGCTGCGTGCCGATCTTCCCGAGCACATTCCGACCCTCGTTGAGCTCCTCGAACGCTGCGGGACCGACTACGAATTGTCACTCGACGTGAAAGATGCCGATGCCGCCGGAGTGATTGTTGACGACGTGCGTTCTATTGACCCGGCGATGCTTCCTCGAACGTGGCTGTGTGACCCCGACTTCGAGCGATGTGTCGCCCACCGTTCTGAGTTACCTGACGTCAAGATCTTGAACTCGACTCGCCTCGGGCGCCTCAAAGAAGGCCCCGAACGTCGAGCAGCATCGTTGTCCCACCACGGCATCGACGGCGTCAACATGCACCGCACCGACTGGAACGGCGGCTTGGTCGCCCTGTTCCACCGGTTCAACCTCTATGCCTTTAGCTGGGACCTACAGTTCGACGACCAGCTGGAGACAGCGTTCCGGATGGGTCTCGACGCCGTCTTCAGCGACAACGTCGACATCATGATGGACGCCTTCCAAAAACAAATCGGCGGCCCCATCCCAAGCTGAGCTGTCACGCTCCGGTCTGACCAAAGTGTGACATGAGTGATCGACCAGCCGAGTGTCGATGTGTGAACCGCCGAGCGAGAGCGAGTCGGGCCGCCAGGCCCGAGAAAATTGTGAATGTGGCGTCAGCCACGGAGCGACGCCAGTCGCTCGCACGGCGAAGCCGTGCTCACAACCATTGCCAATGTGATTTCGGCCAGAACACCACGAACGCCCGGCCGACGAGGTCGTCTTCGCTAATCGCGCCGAGGTTGCGGCTGTCTTGCGAACCGCCACGGTTGTCACCAAGCACGAACACAAAGTTGTCCGCAATGACTTGTGACGGGATGTCTCCGCCACATTGCCCAGGGGTCCGATCATTCTCGTCGAGATAGGGCTCTTCGAGCACCTGCGAGGTTGAGGCGTCCGCGGCCGTGATCCGCACGACGCATCCGGTCATCTCGATCGTTTCGCCGGGCAGACCGACCACTCGCTTGATCAGGTCACGTTCGGTGGTGTTTGTGAGCTGATGCAGGACGACCACGTCACCGCGATTCGGGTCATGGAGTCGGTAGGACAACTTGTTCACGAAAACGCGATCACCCGTGTCAAGCGTGGTTGCCATCGACTGGCCGTCAACGACGAAGTGGGCCAGCACGAATCCACGGACGACAAACGCCACGAGAAGTGCGACCGTGACAACGACAACCCAGTCCACGAAGGCCCGCGCTCCTGGCGAAATTCTCGATTCCGAACGACCCGAGGGATCATCGCCATCGCGATCGCCACGAGACGAGACAACCGCAGCGCCGTTCTCAGAGTCATTGGACCAGGGATCGTCAATCGAGCCGCCATTCGGCGTGCCCATGGGTGGGGGCAGCAATGGCCCGTCGTTCTGGATCGTCACGAAAGCCCAACGGTATCTGCCCGTAGCAGTCGATCGGTGGCAGGCAGACACTGCCATCCTGCTCCGATGCCCACCGGATTAGAGCGTTTCGATCAGCCGGTCGACGCGCTCGTCGTGACTCTTGAATGGGTCCTTACACAGCACTGTCCGCTGGGCTTGGTCGTTCAGCTTGAGGTGCACCCAGTCGACGGTGTAGTCACGCTTCTTTTCTTTCGCGCGCTTAACGAACTCGCCGCGCAAGCGGGCACGGGTTGTCTGTGGCGGAACGTCGATGGCGGTGTTGATGTCCTGATCGGTACAGATCCGCTCGACGAGGCCTCGGTCCTGCATCTTGTAGAACGGGCTACGGCTCCGTGAGACGTCGTGGTATTGCAGGTCGAGCAACTGAACCCGGGCATGGCCGAGCGGCAGGTCGTGACGCTCCCGGAACTTCTCGATCAACTTGTATTTGATAACCCAGTCGACTTCTCGGTCGAGTTTGAGCGGATCGTCCTCGATGGTGGTGACGCAGTGTTCCCACATGTCGAGCGCCTTTTGTTCCAGCGGCGGGAAGCCTGGTCCGTCGGCGTAGCGCAGCGCCCGATCGAGATACTCCCGCTGGATATCAAGCGCGCTGACTTCCCGGCCGTTCGCTAACCGCACTGTCTGGCGGCAAGTGATGTCATGGCTGATCTCGCGAATCGCCCTGATCGGATTCTCGAGGGTCATGTCGCGCAAGACGACGTTGGGGTCCTCGAGCATCCGCAGCATGCAAGCTGCTGCTCCGATTTTGACGAAATTCGTGTACTCACTCATATTCGAGTCGCCGACGATGACGTGGAGCCTGCGGTACTTCTCGGCGTCGGCGTGGGGCTCGTCACGCGTGTTGATGATGGGGCGGCTGCGGGTGGTCGCCGACGAGACTCCTTCCCAAATGTGCTCGGCGCGCTGTGCGATCGAAAACCTCGCACCGCGCGCGGTCTGCAGCACTTTGCCGGAGCCTGCGTAGATCTGACGGCTCACGAAGAACGGGATCAACACCTCGGTGTACTTGCTGAGGTCGGCATCACGGCTCGTGCAGTAATTCTCGTGACAGCCGTAGCTATTGCCTGCCGAGTCGGTGTTGTTCTTGAACAGGTAGATCGTGCCGCGAATCGACTCTTCGGCCAGCCGTTGCTCGGCCGATTCGACGAGTTGCTCAAGTATCCGCTCGCCTGCCTTGTCGTGGACGACGCACTCATAGATCGAATCGCACTCCGGCGTCGCGTACTCCGGGTGCGATCCCACGTCGAGATACAGCCGCGCTCCGTTCTGCAGGAACACGTTTGAGCTGCGACCCCAAGAGACCACCCGGCGAAAGAGATATCGGGCTACTTCGTCAGGGCTGAGCCGGCGCTGACCACGAAGCGTGCACGTGATGCCGTACTCGTTTTCCAGCCCGTAGATCCGACGTTCCATCAGTTGCTGCCCACCTCGGTCAACCTAATCCACGTCATGAGGTTGCAGCATGTCGGCCGGCCGACTCAGTGAACGCGTGCGTCAGGGAACAGCTTGAGGAAGTTCTCGGTGTAGAAGTTCGCCCGGACCTGCTCGCTGCGACTGCCAAGCGACTTCTCGAACCGGCCAATCGGGTCCTTGCCGCCTTCAACGTGCGGGTAGTCACTGGAGAAGAGGTAGATGTCGTCGTAACTGGTGTCGGTGAGCATGCCGATGTCTTCGAAGGCGAACGGGGTGAACGCCATCTGTTCCCGAATCGTCTCACTCGGGACGCGCTTGAGTTCGGCGAGGTATTGGTCGACGCGGCTCCACGA
Organism: Ilumatobacter sp.; assembly: GCA_051275435.1. GTDB lineage: Bacteria > Actinomycetota > Acidimicrobiia > Acidimicrobiales > Ilumatobacteraceae > Ilumatobacter_A. The sequence goes on along the minus strand of JBNMOS010000091.1, from coordinate 8,899 downwards.
CCGCACCACCCAGTCAAGTCGAGTCAGCATCGCCGGGACCCAGCCAGCGCCGAGTTCGACTGCTGCGCCACGCAGCTTGGGAAACTTTTCGAAGATGCCATCCATCAAAAGTACCGACAGGAAAGTTTCAGGCCCCTGGTGCATGACGGCCATGTCTTTGCTTCGGACGTTCTCGCCGCCGCCCATCCAGTCGCGCACGGCAGCCCGACCGGTGTTCGTCCACATTGGATCGAGTTGTAGCGGTGCGCCTCCGACGTGCAGGACGAATGGCCGACCCGAATCCGCCAGACGCTCCCAGAAGGGGTAGAGATCGACGTGGCTCGGTGACCGCTCCCCGGCGGCCATGTGCGGCACCCACACCGCTTCCAAGCCGGCCTGCAGTGCGAACTCGAGTTCGATGAGGGCGAGCGCTGGGTTGTTCAGTGGCACGACCGCGACGCCCATTAGCCGGCTGTCATTGGCCACGAACTCACTCATCGCTCGGTTGTGCGCACGGGTTGCGCCGTAGCGGACGTCGTCGGGAAGGTTCGTGCTTGGGTGAAACGGCGTGACGACGCTGTGGGTTGCAAAAACCAGTTGCTTCTTGAAACCGAGCATGTCCATCGCAACCGATCGGTCGTCGCGGTCGAAGGCTCCGAGCGCTTGGATTTCCTTCGATTCAGCGATGAGTTGATCACCGAGCGCCATCTGCGCCTCGACGTGCGCGACCGAGTGTTTCGAGCCGTTTGCCACAATGGCGTCGACTTCTTCGTCGGTGACCAGCGAGGCGGAGTAGCTGACCGGCCGGATCTGATCGCGAATCGCCGGATCGGCGTAATCAATCAGGAAGTTCGGCAACTCCATGATGTGGCTGTCAGCGTCGTAGAAAGCCCGGCTGGACGGTGCGTACGTCATGCCGCGACCGTAGACGGTCAGGCGGACTTCGTCAGCGTGATGGTTTTGGCTGCCATGACGACCATTACCATCACGCTGACGAACGACCGGCCTCAGGCGAGCAGTTCGGCGAGAGCGGTGGCGTCGATGCGAGAGAAACAGCGCCGTTCATTACCACGCGCGAGCTCGGCCACTTCGAGGTCACCCACTTCGATCTGACGATCGGGCCCACTCAATGCTGCAAGACCGACACGGATCGCTGCGCCGCGGTCGAGACCGTCGGTAAAGCTCTCGCCGAGCCGACCACGAATCGCTTCGGCATCGCCGCCAATCGCTGCATAGTTGCGTTCGTCAACGACGGTGCCGTCGTAGAGCAGATGGAACATCTGGTCGCCGGACGGGTCGAGGCCGACTTCGGCAACGAGGATCTCGACCTCCATTGGCTTCATCTCGTGGGTGAAGATGTTGCCGAGCATCTGGGCGTAGCTGTTGGCCAAGCTGCGCGCGTCGACGTCGTCTCGGGAGTACTGGAAGCCCTTGAGATCAGCGGCACGGACACCGGCGACACGAAGCTGGTCGAACTCGTTGTACTTGCCGACGCCAGCGAAGGCGATGCGGTCGTAGATCTCCGAGACTTTTCGGAGCGTTTCGGATGCGTTCTCGGCGACAATGACGATGCCGTCGTTGTGTCGAATAGCGACCAGGGCGCGTCCTCTCGAGATGCCCTTGCGCGCATAGTCGGCGCGGTCTTTCATCATTTGTTCGGGTGCGACGTAGAACGGCTGGCTCATCGGCTACTCACTTCGTTGACGATCGCTTCGAATCGGGTTGCAAGGTCGGCGTCGTCGACACGTTCCCATCCATCGGCATCAATCGCGGCAACAACCGGATAGATCCCTCGGAGTGCGTCGGGCCCGCCGGTGGCACTGTCGGCGTCGGCTGCCTCCCAGAGCGAGCGGCACGCCAACTGGATTGCTTCGTCACGGGACAGACCGTCACGGAATCCAACCTTGATCACCGTGCTCGCGTGCACACTGCCTGAGCCCGTCGATACGTGATTGCGCTCCTCATATCGGCCGCCCGTGGCATCAAAGTCCCACAGCCGCCCAACTTCGCGCCGCACGTCATAGCCCGCGAAAATCGGTACGACGACCATGCCTTGCATCGCTGCGGGCAGGTTGCCTCGGACCATTGCCGACAGCTGGTTCGCCTTACCTTCCAAGCTCAGCGACGAGCCTTCAACCTTCTCGTAGTGCTCCAACTGCAGCTGGAACATCTTGACCATTTCCATTGCTGGGCCAGCTGCACCGGCGATCGCAACGGCACTGTGCCGGTCGGCCTGTACAACCTTCTCCATCGATCGGTTGGAGATGATGTTGCCAGACGTCGCCCGACGGTCCCCCGCCATCACGACGCCGCCCTCGTATTTGAGGGCGACACAGGTGGTCGCATGCGGAATCGCGAAACTCGCGCCGACAACGGACCCGTTGGTTGTGATGTCTTGTGACATTCCGATGCGCCGGAGGAGTTCAGGAAAACTCGAGCCGGGGTCGTCGCCCGGAGCGAAGAACGGCATTGACACGGGTTTACTGCCCGCCCTTCTGGACGTACGACTTCACGAAGTCTTCAGCGTTGGTTTCCAGGACTTCGTCGATCTCGTCGAGCAGATCGTCGATGTCAGCTTTGATCTTGTCGCCGGTCTCGGTGACAGCTTCAGCCGCTGTGTCGACATTCGCTTCGGTGTCTTGAGTGGGCTTGGACTTTTGGATCCGTTCGGCCATTGTTGTCTCCCCTGATAGCTGCTGCTCGGTGACCGAGCACTGTGTCGAACTGTATTGAACTTTTGGCTACTGACCCAGTCGATCGAGAAGTTCTCGTGCAGTGTCGCACCCGTTGATCAACTCCGCGACGTGGTCAGCGGTGCCCTTGAGCGGTTCCATCATCGGCACTCGACGGAGCGGGTCGCGCCCGACATCAAAGACCAACGAGTCCCAGTTGGCTGCCACGATTTCGTCTGGATACTTGTCGAGACAGGCACCGCGGAAGTACGCCCGGGTCGTCGAAGGCGGTGCAGTCATAGCGGCGGATGCTTCGTGCATCGTGACCAGCGTGTCCAATCCGGCACGGTCAGCCAGGCACTTGTCTCGTCGCAAGTCGTGGTACTGCAGGTCGATTGCCTTCAGGCGAGGTGCACCTGGGGCCAGGCCATGTCGATCGGCGTATCCGTCCACCAACCGCCGCTTCGCAATCCAGTCGACCCAGTGAGCCATCGAGTCGGGATCCGTTTCGAGCCCCTGGAGGACGGTCTCCCACTTCGCCATCACGTCAGCACCGACGGCCTCACCCACCGACTCGAGGCCGTGGGTTTGGGCGTACTTCTGGGCCCGCTCAAACAGACCCCACTGCACTTCGAGTGCCGTTGCCCGGCTGCCGTCGCGCAGCATGATTGTCTGGCGTAGCGACGGGTCGTGGCTGACCTGGCGAATCGCTGCAACCGGGTTGCGGAGCAGCCAATCGTCACCGAGTTCGTCATCTTCAATCATCGACAGGATGATCGAGGAGGTGCCGACCTTCAAGTAGGTAGCGACCTCGCTCATGTTCGCGTCGCCCACGATCACGTGGAGTCGGCGGTACTTCTGTGCATCAGCGTGCGGTTCGTCACGAGTGTTGACGATCGGCCGTTTCAGCGTCGTTTCGAGCCCGATCTCTTCTTCAAAGAAATCGGCACGTTGGCTGATCTGGTAGCCGATGTCGTCGTTTGGACGTCCGGGAAGTTCGCAGCCGACCTTGCCAGCACCGCAGAAAATCTGACGGGTGACGAAGTGCGGCGTGATCTGGCTCGCCATGCGGCCGAACGGCACATCCCGACTCAGCAAGAAATTCTCGTGACAGCCGTAGCTGTTGCCCTTGCCGTCCGAATTGTTCTTGTGGATAATCATTTCGGCGCCGTCGGCGCTCTGCGGGTCGCTCGCGAGTACGGCGTTCGCATGTGTCATCGATGCCCGAATGATCTCGTCGGCAGCTCGATCCCAAACGACGGCTTCGCGAGCGTTGGTCACCTCGGGCGACGAGATCTCGGGATGAGCGTGATCGACGTAGTAGCGCGCTCCATTTGTGAGCACGGCGTTGACGAGCGTGGTCTCGACCTCCGGGGCAATCGACTCATCCATTGAGTCACCGCGAGCGTCATTGGAGGGTTGTTCGTCTTCGAAGTCCCAGCCGATTCGGCCACGCTCACGGGCGATCGACGAAATGTACGCGTTGATGAGCAACGACGACGCTGACACAGGATTGCTGTCGGCGCCGCGGACGATGATTCCGTATTCGGTCTCGATGCCGAGCACCTTCGGGAGGGCCATACCGTCAAGCTACCCGAGGGCCCTGAGCTGCTCCGGTTCGTTCGATCAGAACGCCCTCACAGAACTTCGAAGGTAACGCCCGCATGTTCGACGAGCGCATCGATGTATGGCGCACCAAGCGCCGTGGCCGGTGTCCAGAATCCGCCGTGAACCTCGGAATCGAGGAGCGTCAGTGCGGCCTCGCCGAGCATCTTGGACGTCGAGCCGTAACCGGGGTCACGGTCGCCAGTCACTTTGGTGATGATTGTGTCGCCGGAGGCGGTCGTGCCGTGGAACCTGATGTCGAAGAACCCTGCTTCCTGAGCCTTCGGTGACGGCCCTTCGCCGGGCTCGGGAAGAAACTTGCCCAGCATCTTGCGCATCGGCCCGACAGACGCGGCGCCCATAAAGCCACCCATGCCACCGCTGAAGCCAAGCGCCTTGGCGCGGCCAGTCATGCCATCGCCCATCATCATTGCTTCGCCGTACGTAAAGTCATCGCCCCAGACGTGGTCGAGGAGCGAGTGCGTGCGGAAGACCACTCGGGTGTTCGTGCCAGCCATGACGAACGGCGCCAACCAGGAATCGAGCCCATCATCGTGGACCGGCAGCGTGACATTCGGCTGGTCCTTTCCTTCACGATCGCCCTTCGCCCCGAGTGCATACGGGTTGCCGAGGACCTTGCGGAGGCTCGGGTCTGCCGACACCTCTTCCATCATGTTCATCATTGAAGCCACGGTGCCACCGCTGGCGCCGCCCTTCATCGCCTTGACCCCCATGCTGATTGTCGTGCATGGGGCCCCAAACTGCTCGATCGCTGCCTGCTGGGTGTACCAGACGCCGAGGTCGCTCGGTACTGAGTCGAACCCACAGGCGTGGACGATCCGCGCACCGGTCTCAACGGCGCGCTCTTGGTAGCGATCGATCATGCGCTGCATCCATTGCGGCTCACCAGTGAGGTCGCAGTAGTCGATGCCTGCTTCGGCAACGGCGGCCACCAGCTTCGATCCGTAGAGGGCATAGGGGCCAACGGTCGAGATGACGAGTTTGGTCGACGCGCACAGCGCTGCAATGGCGTGGGCGTCGTCAGCGTCAGCAATGATCCGGGGCACGTCAGCACCGGTCGACTCGGCGACTGCATCAAGTTTCTGCGCATTCCGGCCGGCAATCGCCCATTTGACAGTCTCACCGTCAGTGCCGTGGCGATCGACGAGGTACTTACAAAGGATCTGACCAACGAAGCTCGTTGCTCCAAAGACCACAATGTCATGCTTGCGTTGCGCTGCCATTCACCAAACCGTACCCACATCGCGGTAGACCGTCCCATCGTGGTCGTGAACTGTCGGTGACAAGTAACAGGAAAGAGCCGTGAACGATGCAGACAAGCGGAATGGACGACAGACATCGGTGGTTCCGTTGTCTGTGACGACGAGACCAAGCCAAATCGCGCCGCAACATCGCGAGCTCGTCGTATTGGCTGTTGCGCTCGTCTTGGCGATGTCGACCTGGTTCTCCACCGCCGCCGTGCTGGGACAACTGCGGATCGACTGGGAGCTGTCGAATGCCACCGCGAGTTGGCTCGTCATCGTCGTGCAACTCGGCTTCGTCGCCGGAGCAATCATCACGGCCGTGACCAACCTCGCTGACCGCATTGATCCGCTGCGGCTGATCTTCTTCGGTGCGACTGGTGCATCAATCGCCAACGCAACGATTGTTCTGTTCGACGGGCCAGGCCCGGCGCTGGTCGCCCGGTTCGTTACTGGAGCGTTCCTGGCAGCGGTCTATCCGCCAGCCCTCAAGGCCATGTCTGCGTGGTTTCGGACCGGCCGCGGCCTGGCACTCGGGGTGATGATCGGCGCACTGACGATCGGCTCAGCACTCCCCCACCTCATCAACGCACTCGGTGGTCTTGAATGGCGCGCCACACTGCTTATCGCCTCGGGCTTGACCTTCGTCGGTGGGGTCATCGCCGTGCGCGGGTGCACAGCGGGGCCGTACACGCCGTCGTTGGCAACATTCGACCCGGCACAACTTCGAGCGATCGTCGGCAACCGTGAATTCCGTCTCGCCAGCGCCGGCTACTTCGGACACATGTGGGAGCTCTACGCAATGTGGGCCTGGATCGCAGCGTTCTACAGCGACGTCTTCACGTCGACCCGCGTGGCCAGCCTCGCGGCCTTCGCAGTGATCGCTGCTGGCGCCGGCGGTTCGGTCTACGCCGGGCTCGTGAGCGACCGCCATTCGCGGTCCGACGCAGCGGCTCTCGCAATGCGGTGGTCAGCAAGTGTCGCTGTCGTCATGGGCTTTTTGCTTGATGCCCCAAAGCCAGTCGTCGTCGGTGTCGGCCTGGTGTGGGGCTTCTGGGTCGTTGCTGACAGCGCACAGTTCAGCGCCATCGTCACCGAAGTCGTCGACCCTCGCTACGCCGGAACGGCCCTCACCCTGCAACTCGCCGCCGGGTTCACACTCACCGTGTTCACGATCTTCCTCGTCCCGATCATCCGTGACGCACACGGCTGGGGTTGGGCATTCCTGCTCCTAGCTCCGGGCCCAATCCTTGGTGCCTGGGCCATGCGTGCGCTACGAATCGGACCGCGCAGCGCCGCCCAACCGGAGCCTGAAACAGCCGTGTTTATCAGCCCGTTCTTCTAACCCGCCCTACAGATACTGACCCGTTTGGGCCCGCTCGATAGCCCGGCCGCCAGTCGGGTCGTCGGCGGTGTCTGGAGTGACGAGGGTGCGGATGAAGACAATCCGCTCCCCCTTCTTGCCGGAGATCTTCGCCCAATCATCGGGATTCGTGGTGTTCGGCAGGTCTTGGTGTTCCTTGTACTCCTGCTTGATCGAGTCGAGCAAATCCTGCGTACGAACGCCCTTTTCGCCGCCATTGATGACCCGCTTGATCGCGAGCTTCTTGGCCCGGCGCACGATGTTCTCGATCATGGCTCCCGAGCTGAAGTCCTTGTAGTACATGACTTCTTTGTCACCGTTTTGGTAGGTGACCTCGAGAAACTTGTTGGCCTCGTCCTCCTTATACATCTCGAGAACCGTGGCATCGAGCATTGAGTCGATCGTCTCAGACTGGTCAAGCGGGATCTCGTTCGTGAGGTACTGCGCGAAGATCGCGCGCGCGCCGATTTCGTTTGGGCGCTCAATCTTGATCTTCACATCGAGGCGACCCGGGCGCAGGATGGCAGGATCGATCAGGTCTTCACGGTTGGTGGCACCGATGACGATCACGTTCTTCAGGCCTTCGACGCCATCGATCTCAGCCAGAAGCTGCGGCACGATCGTCGACTCCATGTCAGAGCTGATGCCGGTACCGCGGGTACGGAACATCGAGTCCATCTCGTCGAAAAACACGATGACGGGCCAGCCCTCGTCACTCTTCTCGCGGGCACGCTGGAAGACCAACCGGATTTGGCGCTCGGTTTCACCGACGTACTTATTGAGAAGCTCGGGGCCCTTGATATTGATGAAGTACGAGCGGCCCTTGCCCTCGCCCACCTTGTCGGCGACCTTCTTGGCGAGGCTGTTGGCGACCGCCTTGGCGATCAACGTCTTGCCGCAACCAGGAGGGCCGTAGAGCAGGATCCCCTTCGGCGCCGGCAACTGATGCTCGGCAAAGAGGTCGTGGTGGAGGAACGGCAGTTCGACAGCGTCGGCGATTTGCTCGATTTGCTCGTCGAGGCCACCGATGTCGGTGTAGGAGATGTCGGGCACTTCTTCGAGGAGGAGGTCTTCGACCTCGGGACGCGGCAGCTTCTCGAGCAGCAGGTTCGAGCGGACGTCAAGACGCAGGTGGTCGCCGCTGCGGATGAGCGTGCCGCGCAGGTTGTCGGCCAACTCGCAGACGCGTTCCTCATCGGCACGCCCCACAACGAGTGCCCTGATGCCATCTTCCATGACGTCTTTGACCGTCACGACCTCGCCGGTGATCTCCGACGCACGCGACATGACAACGTTGAAGCTCTCGTTCAACACGACCTCGGCGCCTCGGTTCAGCAACTCGTGGTCGATGTCGGGGTGGAGCGACACACGCATCTTGCGACCGCTCGTGAGCACGTCGACAGTCTGATCGTCGTTCTTTCCGACGACGACGCCGTACGCCGACGGCGGCTGGCTCAACTTGTCAACTTCCTCGCGCAGCGTGGTGATCTGCTCACGCGCCTCGCGCAAGGTGTACGAGAGCTTCTCGTTCTGGCCCACGGCTTGAGCAAGTTGGCCTTTGGTTTCCAGCAGCCGCTCTTCCAGCGAGCGCATCCGTCGAGGGGCGTCAGACAAACGGCCGCGGAGATGCTCAATCTCCTCGCGCAGGCTGGCCACCTGAGCATCGAGGTCAACGGTCGATTCGTCCGGGCTCGCCATGACTCAAACGTACACCGAGTGACTCTCCCCATACCCCACGCATCGCCACCTTCGGATACACCTTTACACACTCCAGTCCGTGTAAAGTCACGAACTACACCGGCGAGTCGCTCTGCGTCTCGCCATCGCCATCTGGGCGCCTGCTCAGAACCCAATATCTCAAGGGAGCCAACTGACATGAAGGTCTGGATCGATCAGGATCTCTGCACCGGTGACGGTCTGTGCGAGGAAATCGCACCCGACGTCTTCACGCTGCTGGACGACGGCCTCGCGTATGTCGTCGAGGGCGACAAGATTTTCGCCAAGGCAAAGGGCAACCC
>JBNMOS010000090.1:0-14905 GCA_051275435.1 Ilumatobacter sp. | reverse complement strand
GTCGACGGCACGTTCCCCACCGGCACGACACAGTTCGAAAAGCGCAAGCTTGCGGCCCAGCTGCCCATCTGGGAACCGGACCTGTGCATCGACTGCGGCAAGTGCGCGATCGTCTGCCCCCACGCCGCAATCCGCATGAAGGCGTTCACCGCAGATGCCACGTCCGACGCACCTGACGGATTCCTCAGCAAGTCGTTCCGGTCACGCGAACTCGATGATCACCGCATGACGATCCAGGTCGCGCCCGACGACTGCACCGGCTGCGGAATCTGCGTCGATGTCTGCCCGGCCAAGGACAAGACTGAGATCAAACGCAAGTCGATCAACATGCGCCCAGCCGAAGAACACCGCGATGTCGAGCGCGAACGGTGGGATTTCTTCCGATCGATTCCGGAGCTCGACCGCTCCTTGGTCGGACACGACTCCGTGAAGAACTCGCAGTTGCTTGAGCCGCTCTTCGAGTTCTCTGGCGCGTGTTCGGGCTGCGGCGAAACGCCGTACCTGAAGCTGTTGACGCAGCTGTTCGGCTCGCGGCTCGTGGTCGCCAACGCGACCGGATGTTCGTCGATCTATGGCGGCAACCTGCCAACGACACCGTGGTCACAGAACGGCGACGGTCGGGGGCCCGCATGGTCGAACTCGCTCTTCGAAGACAACGCCGAATTCGGTCTGGGGATGCGCCTCGGCATCGAACATCACCAAGCCGAAGCGCAGCGATTGGCCCTCGAACTCGCCGATGATCTCGGGGCCGATGTCGTCGAGGCCCTCCTTGCCAACACCCATGCCACCGAGGATGGCGTCGACGAACAACGACAACGAATCATCGATCTACACGAACGACTCAGGCACCTCGATAGCGAGCCGGCCCGTCGCCTCGCAGCAATTGCCGACGAGCTGACCTCGACGAGTACGTGGATCGTCGGTGGCGACGGATGGGCGTACGACATCGGATTCGGTGGCGTTGACCAGGTGCTGTCGAGCGGACGCAACGTGAACTTGCTGGTCCTCGACACCGAGGTCTACTCGAACACGGGTGGGCAGGCCTCCAAGGCCACCCCGCTCGGGGCCATCGCCAAGTTCGCCACCGCCGGCAAGAACACCGGCAAGAAGGATCTTGGCGCCGTCGCAAGGCGGTACGGCGACGTCTACGTGGCCCAGGTCGCGATCGGCGGAAGTGACATTCAGACCCTCAAGGCGCTGATCGAGGCCGACGCATGGGACGGCCCGTCACTCGTCATCGCGTACTCGACATGTATCGCCCACGGCATCGACATGACCACATCGATGACCCATCAGAAGCAGGCCGTCAAGTCCGGCTACTGGCCGCTGTACCGCTATCGCCCCTCTACCGACGAACACGAGCAGCCGTTCCAACTCGACTCGGCAGCGCCAAGCATTCCGCTGCGCGACTTCGCACTCCAGGAAGCCCGCTACGCCATGCTTGCCCGTTCAGACCCCAAGCGATCCGAGATGCTGCTTGACCTCGCGCAGGACGCCATCGACGAACGATGGCGCTACTACGAACAGCTCAGCACCGTCGAACGACGCGTACCGAGCCTGCACGACAACGACCCGATCGAAACTGCGGTCTCGCTCTCTCACCCGCCCGCCACGTCCGACAACCAGGAGCCCAAGCAATGACCGATCTCCACACCGACTACCTGGGGCTTCGGCTGAGATCACCGATCGTGGCATCGCCAAGCCCTCTGACCGGCGAGGTCGACGGCATGGTCGACCTCGAACGGCACGGCATCGGAGCAATCGTCCTGCCCTCGTTGTTCGAGGAGCAGATCGAGCACGAAGCCAATGAAGTTGATCGGCTGCTCTCGGTCAACGCCAACAGCTTCGGTGAGGCCGCCGACTTTTTCCCCGACATCAACCACGATTCGAGTGTCGACCGATATGTCGCACTCGTCGAGTCCGCAAAGGCCGCCGTCGACGTCCCCGTGATCGCGAGCCTCAACGGTGCGAGCATCGGCGGCTGGCTGCGCTACGCCACGATGCTCGAAGACGCCGGGGCAGACGCCATCGAAGTCAACCTGTACACCGTCGCGGCCGACCCGATCGTGTCGGCCACCTCGCTCGAGTCCGAACAGTTCGGGTTGATTGCGATTCTGGCCGACGAGCTCAAAATCCCATTGGCGGTGAAGATCTCTCCGTTCTACTCGTCGCTGGCATCGTTCCTTCTCAGCGTGCAGGAGGCGGGAGCCGCAGGCGTCGTAATGTTCAACCGCTTCTACCAACCCGACCTCGATCTTGAGACGTTGAGCATCGCGCCCCGGTTGTCGCTCAGCACACCCGAGGAACTGCGCTTGCCGCTGCGCTGGACGGGCATCATCCGCGAACATCTCTCGATGTCGATCGCTGCTTCGACAGGTGTCCACAGCGGCTTCGACGTCGCGAAACTCCTCCTCGTTGGAGCTGACGTTGCAATGGCGACATCCTCGCTCTTACGTAACGGCGCAGCACATGTCGCCACGATGGAGGAGCAACTCCGAGACTGGATGGTCGAGCACGACTACGAGTCGGTCGAACAAATGCGAGGTGCCATCCGCAGCGAGGCCTCGGCAGACCCCGCAGCATTCGAGCGAGCCAACTACATCGGCACCCTCGCCAGCTACACGAGCAGGCACTCCGGAGCCCATTCGATTGGCCTGCAGTCGCGTTAACGACGGCGGTGACCGCTCAGGCGGGCCCTACAGAACAGCGCACGCGCCTGGCCCTCAGAGGGCGCGGACATCCCAGGTCGATGGCTCCACGAGCTGACCGAGCCGCACATCGAAGCGCAGTGTCTCGCCTCGGGCGACCTCTTGGTCGAGGCGGAAGACGCGATTGCCCCAGCTGGTGACCGGGGACAGCGGAGATGTCGACAGCATCGTTTCGTCGTCGAAGTGCGCTTCAAACCAGATGCAGCAGCCATCGACGATCGCGTCCGCCGACGCCGTGCGCTCGACGATGTGTTGGGTCGGCAACGACTCCAGGGATTCGAGGCTGTTCAGGTCGAACTCGAGGATTGGTTGCGGATCGCCGATGGTCGATGCAACCGAGTGCGGGCGGAGCCAGAACTGGTTGTTGCGACCGGTGTCGAAACGGCCAGCGACGGGTGAGTGCTCGCTAGCACTGAGGTCGATGCCGTCCGGCAAATCGATGTTCCAGAACCGACGAATCCGCATGTCTTCGTTCAACGAAATGGGTTCGACGAACAGCCGGAATCGCGCCGGCAAAATCCGGCCACCGGGGCGCAACACGCGATCACGCAGATCAAGCAGGTTCTCCAACATGTTCTCGTTGAACAGTTCGTCACCCATCTGCTCATGGAGCACCACGTCGATCGGCTCGGGCGGAGTGAACTCACGGCTGTTCGCCCGGATGAACTCGATATTGGTAAACCCGTTGTGCGTCGCGATCTCTCGTGCGACCTGGATGAAGTCGGAATGCTCGACGGCATACACCTTCTTCGCACCCGCCCGACTCGCCATGAACGCAAGCAGGCCGGTGCCGGTGCCGAGGTCGAGTACGACGTCGCCCGACTGCACATTGCGTTGGATACCGCGGTGGTACGCCTCGACACGAACGCGGTCGCTCAGCATCTCCTCGTGCGCTTCGAGGCCGGCGAAATTACTCCCATTGATCAGGTCGTAGACGACGCTCATCATCCGATCGCTCGACGCGACTCGCCCGGCAACAAACTCCGTCGCCGAGCGGACGGCCTTGGTTGCTGCGCGTTGTGCCCGATTGCTCATGAGCCGAGGCTACGCGCCGACATTGACCAGAGGCGCTGAGCGCTACTCAGCGTTGGGGCGCGTTCGGGGCGCTGACTTGTCGGCGAACGCTGCAAGGCGTTCACGAGCGGCGGGCTGCGTGTTGACGACGCCGGCGACCACCGACTCGGCGTAGGCCGCGTCGAACGACGACATGTTCTGCACGTGGCTGATTGCCGAGCAAATCGCAAAGTTCGTCAGGGGCAGATTCGCCGCAGCCTGTTGCGCGATCTCGAGTGCTTTGTCGAAGCTCGATCGCTCCGTCTCGATGTACTGCGCCAACCCAAGGTCGACAGCCGCCTGGCCCTGATGCACACGACCGGTCAGCATCATGTCGATCATGTTTGCCTTGCCGACCAGTTGGGCAACCCGAATCGTTGCGCCACCACCGGTGAACAGGCCACGCTGCCCCTCGGGGAGTGCAAAGTACGTCGAGCCGTCCATGACACGAATATGCGCCGAGCTCGCCAACTCGAGGCCGCCGCCGACGACAGCACCCTGCAGGGCAGCGATGATCGGGACGCCGCCGTACTCCATCTTGTTGAACGCCTCGTGCCAACGCAGACAGACGTGCATGAAGTCGGCCGGGCTTCGATCTGCGTCGTGGTGCTCGATCAAGTCGAGGCCTGCGCAGAAGTGATTTCCTGCACCGGCGAGTACAACGGACTTCACACCGGCACGCGGCGCGGCAGAGAAGAAGTCGACCAACTCGTCGATCGTGCCGACGTTCAGTGCGTTGCGCTTCTCCGGGCGGTTCAGCGTCACGACCGACACACCGTCATCGCGGTGCTCGATGTCGAGAAAATCGAAGCGGCTGGGGTCGAGATCAACTGGCATCAGGGAGAACGATAGAGAACCCGATCAGTTCCCGGGCAACTTCCGGGCAACCGCCGCTCAACTCGACGGTCACAACTGCAGCAGCCATCGGCCTCGCTCAGAGTCGAGTGCCGCGCTACCTGATCCGACGAACAGCCAAGTCCGAAGCTTCGGGAACGAGGTCAGGATGGAAGATGCTGGCGAGCGCTTCGACGCCGTCGACCACTCGGGGGCCAGGCCGCACCATCAACCCATCGGCATCGATGGCCCACACCGCAGCGCGCTCGGGAAGGTGGGCAATGACGGCGGCGGCTTGCTCTGCAGCGGCGTCGAGCTTGAAACCGCACGGCGCCACCACGACGATGTCGGGATCGGCCGCAGCGATCGTCGCCCAGTCCGTCGGGACCGATCGACCACCGCGCTCAGCGTGGACCGGGGTGCCACCGGCGGCGGTGACGAGGTCCGGCACCCAGTGCCCGGCAATGAACGGCGGGTCGGACCATTCAAGGACGAAAACGTTGGGCTTGGGTCGGCTTGCTACGGCAGAGCTCACGGCTTCGAGGCGAGCAGTGAGGCCACCAACGACGTCAACGGCGCGGTCCGCGACACCTGCGGCGATGCCGACGGCGACGATGGTCGACAGCACCTCGTCAAGGGTGTGTGGGTCGAGCGTGAGTACCTCGGCCGAGCAGCCAAGCCGGTCGAGCGCAGCGCTCGCCTCACCAGCGGGCAAGGCACAGACGCGGCAGAGATCCTGGGTGAGGACGAGTGTGGGATCGATGTCGCGAAACGCATCCTCATCAAGTCGATAGAGGTCGTCGCCGGCTGCGATCTTGTCTCGAACGAGTGCATCGATCGCCGCCGGTTCGAGCCCATGTGTATCGAGCCCGCCGACCAGCACGGGTCGCCCGGCGCGTGGGTCCGGCGGAAAGTCGCATTCGAACGTGACACCTGCCAGGTCCGCTTCGAGACCGAGTGCATAGACGATCTCAGTGGCCGACGGCAGCAACGACGCGATTCGCATCACAGCAGTGTGGCGGACGAACTGCGCAGTCCGCTTCGTACGAGCGAGCCGCCCGCGCGCAAGATGGAGTTGCATGGAACCAACGATGACCACACCCGATGGAATCGCATACCTCCGGACTCCCGACGACCGATTCGCTGACATCACCGACTTTGCGTACGAGCCGAAGTACGTCGAGGTCGACGGGCTGCGGATGGCATACGTCGACGCCGGCCCAACCGACGGCCCCGTCATGTTGCTCCTCCACGGCGAACCGACATGGAGTTACCTCTACCGCCGCATGATCCCGCCGCTCATCGAAGCTGGCTACCGCTGCATTGCACCCGACCTCATCGGCTTCGGGCGCTCCGACAAGCCGGTCGAGCGTTCCGCCTACACCTACAACGGCCACGTCGCCTGGATGAAGGCGTTCATCGCAGCAATCGACATGCCCCCTGCGACCCTGTTCGCACAAGACTGGGGTGGCCTCATCGGGCTGCGCGTCGCCGCCGAAGAATCCGACCGCTTCGACCGCATCGCCATGGGCAACACCGGGCTCCCCGTGGGCGCGTCGCTGGGCCCTGGTTTCGATGCCTGGCTCAACGCCTCACAGGTCATGCCGTTCATGGACTGCGGCACCCTCCTCCAGCGGGCCACCGCTGCACGCGAACTCACCGAAGCCGAGATGAATGCGTACCGCGCACCGTTCCCCGACGAAGCGCACATGGCCGGCGCCCGCGAGTTCCCCACACTCGTGCCGATCACTCCCGAGCATTCAGGCGTCGCCGAGAACAAGGCGGCCTGGGCCACCTACGAACAGTGGACCAAACCGTTCCTCACGCTGGCCTGCCCTGGCGACCCCGTCTTGGGACAACTGCACCACGAATTCGTCGAACGAGTTCCCGGCGCCACCGGCCAGCCGCATCAGGAATTCGAACCTGGTGGTCATTTCCTGCAAGATGATCGCGGCGATGACGTCGCAGCCGCGCTCATTGCGTGGATGGCGTAGCCCCAACGCCCCATCAACGCCGACCACTCGCCATCACATTCGCAACCAAGGAACCCCATGAAACTCTGTACCGCATTGATGTTCGACGGCAACGTCGAGCGCCTCGCCTCGAAAATTGTCGACCTCGAGGCCGCTGGCGTCGACCTGGTGCTGGTCCCTGAGATCTACGGCTTCGACCAGGTGTCGGTGCTCGGTTACATCGCCGCGAAGACCGAGCGCATCGAACTAATGACCGGCATCGTCAATGTCTACTCACGGTCCCCGGCACTCATCGCGCAGACCGCTGCGACCATCGACGCACTGTCCGGCGGGCGATTCACGCTCGGTATCGGTACGTCCGGTGCACAGGTCGTCGAGGGCTGGCATGGCGTGCCGTTCAAGCGTCCGCTCGGACGCACCCGCGACACCGTCGACATCTGCCGCAAGGTGTGGTCCGGCGAGAAGGTCGTCCACGACGGCAAGGCCGTGTCGCTGCCGCTCCCCGCCGATGAGGGCACAGGCCTCGGCAAGCCGCTGAAGTTCATGAACCGGATCGCCCGCCCCGACATCCCGATCGTGATCGCGTCGATCGGCCCGAGCAACGTCGAAATGACCGCCGAGATCGCCGACGGCTGGCAGCCCATCCACTTCGTGCCCGACCGCTTCGACCGCGTGTGGGGCGAGGCACTCGCTGCCGGCAACGCCAAGCGCTCGGCCGACCTCGGCCCGCTCAGCATCTTCGGCGATGCCCAACTCGCTATCGGCGAAGGCGCCGACGTCGCCGGTGCTCGCGAAGGTGCACGCGGCCACGTCGGCTTCTACGTCGGGGGCATGGGAGCCAAGTCGAAGAACTACTACAACGACCTGTTCCGCCGGTATGGCTGGGAGGAGGAAGCCGAGAAGATCCAGGACCTCTTCCTCGGTGGTCAGCGTGCCGAAGCCATGGCTGCGGTGCCCGACGAGTACGTCGACTCAGCGAACCTGATCGGCACCGAAGCGCACATCAAGGAACGCCTCGCCGTCTACAAGGATGTCGGTGTTACGCACCTCACCGTCAACGCCACCGGCGCCAACGCCCTCGACGACATGTCCGCCGTCAAAGCCTGGATCGACTGAGCCACTGTCCCATTGCTGTAGACCTCGAAGTTGCAGTTATCTCGTCCTCATCGTGTCGAGAGTTCTTCACGACGAATCGTAGATCGCGTGGTCCCCCGACCTCGGCAGCGGGACCGATAACGTCTCCCAACATGTTGATTCTCGCCATCATCGTCGGCGGCATGACCGTTGGATGGATCGCCCAATTCCTGATGGGACGCAACTCGAGTGAGGTCGACTGGCGTATTGCATTCCTCGCCGGCATCGGCGGCTCGTTCGTCGGCGGCCTGCTTGCCAGCCTCATCGCCGGCGACGGCCTCGCGCTCAAGCCAAGCGGCATCATCGGATCAATCGTTGGCGCCGTCATCATCACCGCGGCCTGGCAGCAGTACAACAAGAAACAACTCGAAGCCGCGCTTGCCGCAGCCGACAAGAAGCCCTGGGACAAATAGCCAAGATCGACCTCGCCATCGAACCGAAAAGAGATGTGATGAGCATGGACAGCGAACTCGTTGTATTGACGTTCGACTCACCAGACGCCGCTGAGCACGGTCTGGTCACGCTGCGCACCCTCGAAGCCGAGGGGTTTCTCGAGATCGACGACTGCGCGCTCCTGAGCCGCGACGCACAAGGATGGGTCACAGCAAAGCGCGCCGATCACAGCGAGCTTCGGCGCAAAGCATCCTTCGGTGGAGTGATCGGGCTGTTCGTCGGCGGAGTGATCGGCCTTCCGGTCCTCGGGCTGCTCGCAGGCGCTGGCGGAGCTGCCCGGCTTAAAGACCACGCCGACCGGCTGGAGCAGCTGATCTCGTCGGTGGGCAACGACATGGCCCGAGGCTCAGGTGTACTTGCGTTGACCGTGGCTTCGCTCAACGACCCAGCGATGGTCGCCGATCGACTTCAGGTGAATCGCGACGGCCTCGTCAACGCCCAGATCCCGGCGGCGCTGCGTGCCGAGATCGAGCGTTCACTGCCCGACTGAGTATCAACCCGGCGTCAGTTGTCTGCTTTGGGAAGAACGACCGAAATCACGAGCCCGATCAGCACGGATGCCACCGCCAAAATAAACGCTGCGATCAGCGCCGAGCCGAAACCATCGATCTCGAGCGCGTCGGTCAAGCCGGCAGTGATCCTCAGCAAGAACGCGTTAATCACGAACTCGAACAATCCAACAGTGATCAACACCAACGGCAGCGTCAGCAGGCGCAGCACACTGCCGATGATCGCCGACACGAGGCCGTACACCACGGCCAAGCCGAGCGCACCGAAGAATCCGCCGCTCACCGTCACGGTGTCCATGAGAGCGTCGACGACCAGGAACGCGGCCGCCAACACGACCATCCGCAACAACAATGCCTTCATTGATCAGTCCTTAGCTGTGTGGTGGTGAAAAAACGTCGTCCGGCTGCGGTTCGGGGACAGCTCGTCATCCAAGCGCTCCCCGAACCGAGCCGACGCAACGATCAAGCGAGGAGCTTGGACTTCTGCGCCGCGAATTCTTCGGCGGTAAGAACGCCGCTGTCACGCAGGCCGGCCAGCTTGGCCAATTCGTCGGCGGAGCTGCCTGCAGTCTGGCGAACGTAGGACGCGAACTCATCCTGGGCTGCTTGCTGGCGATCGATGCTGCGGCCAGCCATGGAGGTGCCATTGACAATCAGGTAAATGAGTACGCCGAACCACGGGAGAATGATCACAAAGATCAGCCAGAAGGCTTTCGCGATTCCCTTCATCTCTGAATTGGAAAAAATATCCCCAATGACGCGGAAGACCAGCACGATCCAGGCGAACCAGAGGAAGAAAATCATCATCGACCAAAAGACGCCGAGAATCGGATAATCGTAAGCGAGCATGTAAATTTCCCTTTACTGAGTCAGTGGTTCGACACCTATCGAACGCAACAGAAACTTATCCTAGTCATGCCTGAAGGCACAGAGCGTGATCTCGTACCACTTTAGGCGATCGGCACTGAACGGGCTAATCTCGCATCGTGCGCGAGACTTTTGCGAGAATCGCAGCTTGGCCGAGTCGGATTCTTCGCAACATCTCTGTCGCGACCCGGCTATCGCTGGTCATCCTGCTGGTCGTCCTCATTTCATTGGTCGTCACCTCTGTGGTGGGCCTGCAACGGGGAGGAGACGTCGCTGGATTCGTGCTCCGCGCCCGTGTGAGTTCCATCGGCGCCGCCCGTGCTGATCAAGTCGAACAGTATGTCCTGAGCCTTGAGCGAGCCACGATCGGCCAGGCAATCAGCCCCAGTACAGCGCAAGCGATCGGCGACTTCAACGATGCCTATCAGGAATTGGACACCGAGCAGCCAACAGCCGACAGCGAGGAAGCGCTCAACACCTTTTACACGGACGTCATCGCTGCGAAGCTGTCGACCGTCCGTGGCCGGCCCGTCATCGCTAGCGGGCTCGTACCCCGAGAGCGAGCAGCCGTCAGCCTCCAGGCGGCCTACGTCGTACCGTCGGGCGGCGAAGGCGGTCTGGTCACCGACGCCGGCGACGGGAGTAACTGGTCTGCCCTCCACCGCACGCTGCATGAGTCGTTCAACGAGTTCGTGACCCAGACCGGGGTGGACGACTTTTACCTCATCGAACCAACCAATAACACCATCGTGTATTCGACGGCGAAGGACATCGACTTCGCGACAAGTCTGCTGACCGGCCCCCAGAGCGGTTCGGCACTCGCCGTGCTCATCCAGTCGTTGGCGAGCGATCCAGAACCCGGCACTGCAGCGTTGCGCGACTTCACCAGCTATGCCGCAGCCGGCGATGAGCCAAGTTTGTTCGTCGCCAGCCCCGTCTTCGACGGCAAATCACTGGCGGGTTACGTCGCTGTTCGAATCGGGCCCGATCGGATCAGCTCGATCACGACCAACGACGGATCATGGTCGGCCGAAGATCAGACCGGTGAAACCTATGTCGTTGCCAGCGACAATTTGATGCGATCCGACGCACGCGCGTTTATCCAGGACGAGCGCGCCTTCCTCGCAGCAGCGGCCGAGTTGGGGACGATCACCGACGACCAGGCGCGAGCGATGCAGACATTCGGGACCACCGTGTTGTTCCAACCAATTGACGACAACGACGTCGATGCTGCGCTCGACCTCGCCCCCAACCTCAGCAACTCGACGAGCTATCTCGGCGTCGAGGTCCTGCAGGCCCGACGGGCCTTGGAGATCGACGGCCTCAAATGGGCAATGATCTCCGAAGTCGAACTGCAAGAAATCGAACAGCCGGTCGTCGACTTCGCTCGCAATCTCCTGATCGCGATCGCGCTCTTCCTTGTCGCCATCACCTTCGTTGCTGCACGTTGGGCTGGTCGCCTGCTGCAGACCTTGCGCATCGTCTCCAATCGACTGCGCTCGATTCGTAGCGGCCAAGGCCTTGAGGACGGGGCGAGTTCTGCGGCGCTTCCCGACGGAGCACCCAGTGAGTTCGTCAAACTTGCAGCCGACATCAACACGATGCTGGAGACACTCACCACGCGCAATGCGGACGCCGCTGAACGCGCCGATGAACGGCGCCGGCTGCTCCGCCGAATCCTTCCTCCGCAGGCGGCCCAGCGCGCCGAAGCAGGCGACCGCGATGTGGTCGACCAAGTCGCCCATGCCACCGTTGCTGTCATCGTCATCAGCGGACTTGGCCCACTCATGCGAACGGGAACCAACGGCGCAGCTCGAGCCCTCCTCGACCGATTTGTCGAAGAGACCGATGCCCTGGCGCGACAGCGCGGCCTCGAGAGGATCCGCCTCACCGGAGACGCATATTTCGCAGCCTGCGGAACGGTTCGCCCGCACATCGACCATGCCGCACGAACGGTGTCGTTCGTTCTCGACGTGCGCGACCTCGTACGTGACCTCGCCGACGACGATGGCCTGATCTCGATCACCGCCGGAATTGACTCCGGCCCGGTCACGGTTGGGCTCACCGGCGGATCGGACCTCGTGTACGACGCGTGGGGTTCGACCGTGCAACGCGCTGCTGACTTGGCTCGGATGGAGGGCACCAACACCGTCTTCGCGACCCTCGCTGTGCAAAAACAGTTGCCGGCAGCTTTCGAAACGGCGGTGGTGAGCGGCGGCAGCGCCGAGGTCGAGACGGTCATCGTCTCTGGGCAAACACACGATGGAGAGCCTGCGCGATGAGCAACCTGTTCCCCGACTCAAACGCGGCATGGGCAGCGCTGATCATCATCGCCCTGCCCCTGCTGATCATCGCCGCAGGCGAGCTGGAAGAGCGTCTCCGCCAACGCGACTCGCCGTATCAGGCTGCGATCGGGACGCTGCGCGTGTGGGCCGTTCCGCTGCTCACCGTCTGGATCCTCGCACGGGCGTTACTCGACGTCGCTGAGGACAACCTCTTTATCCAGCTCCTGGGAAGCGCAGTGCTGCTTTCCGCTTCGATCGCGGCGTTGTCTGCGCTCCGGGTGATCGTTGCTGAGCTGGCTGATCGGCCAGCACGAACGGGCCGACGACCGATCCCTCGCCTCTTACTGACGCTGCCAAGGCTCCTCCTCATCCTCACCGTCCTGTGGGTCTTGATCGCCGGGGTGTGGGGCGTCGACCTCTCCGCAGCGCTCACCGCGCTCGGCGTCACTTCGCTGGTCATCTCCTTCGCGCTGCAAGACACCCTGAGCGGTATCGCCTCTGGGTTCACACTGCTCGCTGATCAACCCTTCAGCACAGGCGACTGGATCGAGTCGGGCGACATCGAAGGACGCGTGATCGACGTGAACTGGCGCGCGACCCGAATCCAAGACCGCAACGGCGATCTCGTCGTGATCCCCAATGGCCAGCTCGCCAATGCCACGATCATCAACTTCGACCAGCCCAGCCGGCTCCATCGAGTCAAAGTCGGCGTCCAGATCGAACGCACCGCGCCCCCGACCAAAGCAATCGAGATGTTGCTCGATGCCGCCCGCTCAACCCCGGGTGTCGTCGAGGATCCGCCCCCCTTCGCTCGAGTCACCCTGATCGCCGACCCCGTAGTCGACTATGAGGCGTCGATGTGGATCGACGACTACGCCCGGGCGCCCCAAGTGAAGGCCGACTTCGCTGCCCTCGTCTGGTACCTCACCTACCGACACGACGTCCCGTTGCCCAATCCTGCTCAGGACATCTACATTTTCGACGGAGCCAAGGCAGCCATTGAGAGCCAAGTCACCACCGCCGACATCCGGCGCCGCATCGTCGACATGCCGCTGGTTACAGGGCTCGACGATGCTGCTCTCGACCATCTGGCATCGGTCGCTTCAGTCGGGCAATACCGAAGCGGTGAGACCATCATCGAAGAAGGCACGCAGCACGACCTGTTACTCATGCATGCAGGCCGCGCCAGGCTCGTGCTGCGCCGTGAAGGCGCCGACGATCTCAACGTTGTCGACATCGAGGCCGGCGAGGTGTTTGGCGTGTTGAACGAGCCACTGGAGGCGGATCGAGCACTCATCGTTGCGGTGACCGACTGCGAAGTTGTGCGGATCCCACCAGCGGGCGCTAGCCGCGCCATCGCACTTGCCCCCGATCTCGCCAACGTGCTCGATCAACTCGCCGTGACACGCCGGCGGCGCATCGAACGCGTGCTCCGACGCTCGGACCGCTCGAGCACGTCCACGCCGCCGACTTTGAAAGGCCAGTCGTGAGTACCAACGCCTTCAGCGAGAAGCTCGTCGGAGGCAAAGGCCTGCGCTATCGCCTCACGGTCGTCCTTGTCGGAGTGGCTCTCGTCTCCGTGCTGCTCTTGGCCACGGTCAACTACGTGTTCGCCAGAATTCTGATCAATGACAGCGTCCAGTCGCAACTGACTGCCGTACGCGACACCCGGGTGCAAGCCCTTGAGATCGGTGCCGAGCGGCTCCAGGCGCGTGTGTCGGCCCTCGCGATCAACCCGAGCCTCGCCGATGCACTCGCCGACCTGTCCGGCGAATTCGACCTGCTCGACGACGACATCACGCCTGATCAGATCGCCGAGCTCATCACGATCTACGACACCGAAGTGCTGCCTCCGTTCACCACAGCAGGTGTCAACATCGACTCGGCCGGACTCGTGCCCGAATCGGTTGCTGGCCGCTACCTCCAACACCAATACATCACCAACAACCCGAACAGCGTTGACGCACGCGACCAACTCGACGACGCCGGCGACGGTTCGGGCTACAGCACTGCCCATGCAACACACCACCCGGTATTGCGCGCCCTCATGGAGAACGCCGGCATGGCCGATCTCCTCCTCGTTGACCTCGACAACGGCAGCGTTGTGTACTCAACCAAGAAGCGAATCGACCTGGGAACCAATGGCATCAACGGCCCCTACGCCGACCGTGGTCTCGGCGAGGTGATCGACAAACTCTCCACCGTCGCCGTCGGGAACAGTGTCATCTCCGACACTTACTTCTACATCCCGACGCGTGGCGAGCCGGTGTTCTTCCTTGCCGCTCTGGTGCGCTCGGGCTCCGACGTCATCGGTGCGGTGGTGACTGAGGTTCCAGTCGACGCATTGACATCATTGATGACCGCGCAACAAGACTGGAGGCGGCTGGGCCTCGGCGACTCTGGTGAGAGTTATATCGTCGGTGCGGATCAGACACTTCGCACGGACACACGAGCATGGATCCAGAACCCAGACGACTACCTCAGCCGCCACCTCGATAAGTACGACGATCCTGACGCTACGGCGCTGATCGAAATTGTCGGCTCGCCAGTGCTCGTGCAACAGGTTGACAACGCTGCCGTTACCGAGAGCCTCGACGGCAACGAATTCACGGGAACAGTGACGAACTATCTCGGGACCAAAACCCTCGCGGCCTCGGGCCCCGCTGGCGTGGATGGCGTCAATTGGGCAGTGGTCGTCGAGCTCGACCGATCTGAAAGCGATGCAGCAATCAATTCGCTGTTGCGCCGATTCCTCCTGGTCCTCGCCATCTTGCTCCCGTCAATCGCCGTCCTCGGTGTCTTCCTGGCGCGAACCCTGACCAAACCTGCTGAAGCACTCGTGCGATCCGCGGCGCTCCTTGCTGACGGTGACCTTGACACCGCGATCGAGGATCTCGGACGAAACGAACTCGGTGACCTGGGACGACAGCTCGAGGGCGTTGCTCGACAACTCGAATCGCACGAGCAGGCGATCCTCGACGAAGAGCAGCACATCAACGACATGCTGGGCGCTCTCCTGCCGGCCAGGCTCATCGAACGCTTCCGCGACGGTGAGCGCTCGATCGGCGACATCTTCGACACTGCCACGG
>JBNMOS010000089.1:0-14912 GCA_051275435.1 Ilumatobacter sp. | reverse complement strand
CCACTCCTCCCCTCCTCCACTCCTCCACTCCTCCACTCCTCCACTCCTCCACTCCTCCACTCCTCCACTCCTCCACTCCTCCACTCCTCCACTCCTCCACTCCTCCACGGCTCCACGGCCATCCAATGCCAAGCCGTTCGCTACTGTCACGAGCGTGACCTCTCTTGACTTGGCAACAGCGACCACCATGCAGCTTTTGATCGCGCTCCAGCGCCGCGAGGTGTCGAGTGTGGAGTTGCTCGACGCGATGCTGAACAACATTGAGCGCATGAATCCCGCTGTCAACGCTGTGGTCGCAATGGACATGGAGCGCGCTCGGGCAGAGGCAACCGCTGCGGACAACTCTCGCGCAGCCGGCGACCCATGCGGCCCCCTCCACGGTCTGCCAATGACGATCAAGGACTGTTACGAGACACTCGACCTAGTGACGACTGCGGGCGCTCCGGAGCTCTCCGAGCACATGCCCACACGCGATGCTGATGTGGTCCGACTTCTCCGCCGAGCCGGCGCCATCGTGTGGGCGAAGACCAACGTCCCGTACTACGCCGGCGATCATCAGACCTACAACGACGTCTACGGCGTCACGAACAACCCGTGGGACGTGACCCGAACCTCGGGCGGATCATCCGGTGGATCAGCCGTCGCTGTCGCGTGCGGTTTCACGACCGCCGAGATTGGGAGCGACATTGGCAACTCGATCCGGCAGCCAGCGGGGTTGAACGGGATCTTCGGGCTCAAAACCACACACGGCCTGGTCTCAGGCCGGGGACACATTCCCGGACCAACGGGCTCACTCACGTCATCCGATCTGGGCGTGTTCGGCCCGCTCGGTCGGTCGTGCGGGGATCTCCGGGTGCTGCTCGAAGTGCTGACGAACTCCGGATCGGCTTTCGGAGGGATGCCCGGAGCCGAGCTGCCCCGCTTCGAACAACAGCCCGACATAGCCGACCTCAGAATTGGGGTGTGGTCCGACGACGCAATGGCACCCGTCGACAGCAGCGTGAAGGACCTCATCGAGAAGGCCGCACACCGACTGAGCGCCGAGGGCGCCGCAATCGACAGCGAGATCCGACCGGCAATCGCTCCCTCCGATTTACATCGCACCTACATGCAGTTACTCAACTCCACCTTGTCGCCGTCGATTCCCAAGGACATGTGGGATGGACTCGTTGCGAAGGCCGGCGGGAGCCCCGAGCATGTCGACGACGACGGTGTCATGTTTGCCCGAGATTCCGTGCTGGCGCATCGCGATTGGCTGGCAGCGAACGAGCGGCGAGCGCATGCGCAGCACGCATGGGCTGACGTCTTCGAGAATATCGACGTAATGATCGCGCCGATCCAACCCGTTGCAGCGTTCCCACACGACATCGAGCGGCCCTACGGGAAGCGAACCTTGAGCGTCAACGGCGCCGATACGCCGTACCGAGGAATCCTCTTCTGGGCAGGTCTCGCAACAATGCCCCATCTCCCATCGGTCGCCATCCCGATTGGCCAGACCGCGGACGGCCTCCCCGTCGGAATGCAGCTGATCGGTCCGAAGTGGTCGGATCACAAGATCCTCAGCATCGGCGAAGAGATTTCTTCGGTCCTCGGACAACATTTCACCCCTCCCCCACTCGTCACTGGGTGAAGTCTGGGGCCACCCCTTCGGTGCAGCGGAGTTCGACCTCGGCGGGGCTCAGAGCGTCGGCAGTCTGAGCTCTGGGTAGTCAAGTGGGAGGTAGTCAAGTGGGAGGCAGTCAGGTGGGAGACAGCACGGCCACGAGGAAGTCAGAATCCTCACCGAAGCTTCGGAGCTCCCAGGACGAGACACGGAGATCGACCCCGAACCCAGCTGCTTGGGCGTCCTCGAAGAAGTCGTCGAATTCGTAGCCGCG
The DNA here is from genome assembly GCA_051275435.1 of Ilumatobacter sp. Classification (GTDB taxonomy): domain Bacteria; phylum Actinomycetota; class Acidimicrobiia; order Acidimicrobiales; family Ilumatobacteraceae; genus Ilumatobacter_A. Next base: position 13,035 of record JBNMOS010000089.1, on the reverse strand, counting down.
GCCGGCACCAAAACCGGTCACTAGGCGACCGTCATCGGCGAGATGCGCGCGCAGTCGTTCGAGAACGACGCGTCGGGTGCTCGCAGCGAGAAAGGCCATCACGTTGCCGGCACACACAATCACGTTGAACGGCTCGCTGATCCCGCTCGCCGCGAGGTCGAGTTCTGCCAGATCACCGACGAGCCAGGTCGGTCCGGGATGGTCCTCCCCCGCCGCTGCGATCAATTCCGGGTCGCCATCGACGCCAACAACGTCATGTCCGCGGTCAAACAAGATGGCACCCACGCGACCAGGGCCACAGCCGGCGTCCAAGATGCGGGCGCCGCGCCCCACCATCGCATCGACAAGCCGCGCCTCGCCCCCGAGATCAAACCCCTCGGCGGCCATGTCACGGAATCGCTGGATGTAGCGCTGCGAGTGCTCCGGATCCTCTTCGATGATTCTGGTCCACTCGCTGCGCGCCGTCATGACGAGGATCGTACGGGGCCGGGCCTGTCTGCTCCGTGCGCCCGACGCTTCGCTCGGTCTGATCGAAACCGCTCAGGTTCGCGCCATCATCGGCGTGGGCCCGAGGCTCAAGACGTCGAGCGGGCTGCGTAAGGGAACCATCGCAGCGCTTCGAAGTCCGCGGACGTTGCGGGTACCTCCCAGCCCGGTGCCGCACCAGCCGCCGCATCCGAGCAGCGTTGGTCGGCCTCGAGGAGCAGCCTCTGGAGGTTGGATGGGCCATGTTTCCGATGGTTCTCGTAGGACATCGTCCCAGAGTCGTACGACACGCCGCGCAGCCTCATCGCCGGCTCGTGACTTGCTGCGTTGTGATGCCACCGGCCGGTGTCTGGCTCGAACCGATACTCGGTGAGGAGCGCCGCCCCACGGTTGGCGATGATGTGCACGGCTTCGACGATGTAGTCAAACGTCGCGTCGTCGATGAAATAGTTGAAGTTGACCCGCACCCACCCTGGCTTGATGCCTTCGCACCCTCGTCCGACTTCGCGTTGAAAGCTGTGTGATCGATCAAGGTCGATGCCGAGCAGTCGGTGGCCATACGGCCCGGCGCAGGAGCAGCCGCCACGCGCCTGGATGCCGAACAGGTCGTTAAGGAGAGCGACCACGAAGTTGTGGTGCAGAAACTGATCGCCATAGCGGATGACGAGCGAAACGATCGACAGGCGATCGGCGTCATGGCTGCCGAGGACATCGACGTTTGGGTTCTGTTCCCACGACGTGATGGCGCTGCGCACGAATTCGCGCTCACGACGTTCGATCTCGACATGCCCGACGGCCTGCTTGAGTTGAAACACCAGTCCGGCTCGGATGGACTCGACGATCGCCGGGGTGCCGGCTTCCTCGCGCTGCTCAATGTTGGTGAGATAGTCGTGTTCGGACGAGTTCACATAAGCGACCGACCCACCGCCGGGAACATCGGGCACGCGGTTGGTGAAGAGTTCGCGGCGGGCCACGAGCACCCCTGGTGTTCCGGGACCTCCGATGAACTTGTGGGGCGAAATGAAGACGGCGTCCTTGTAATCCAGACCGTCGGCCGCCGAACCCATGTCGAGTGCCACATACGGTGCAGCCGCGGCATAGTCCCAGAATGACAACGCTCCGAGACGATGGAGTAGGGACGACACAGCGGTGGTATCGGTCATGATCCCGGTGACGTTCGACGCCGCGGAGAACGAACCAATGAGCAACGGACGATCCTGGTGAGCAACGAGCTCACGCTCGAGCGCGACGAGGTCAACATGACCCTCGGCGTCCTCTCCGATGATGACCACATCAGCAATCGATTCACGCCATGGCAACTCGTTCGAGTGGTGTTCGTACGGTCCGATAAAAACGACCGGTCGCTCATCGGGCGGGATCGTTGCGCTCAGGGCGTGCCGATCGTCAAGGGCCGAGGCGATCCGCAGCCCCATCACGCCGATGATCTTTGCGATGGCATGGGTTGCCCCGCTGCCGCAAAACAGGACTGCGTGTTCGCTTGATGCCCCGACACACTCGGCAATGATGGCGCGCGCCTCGTTCCGAAATCGGGTCGTTTGGAGGCCTGTTCCCGACGACTCCGTGTGCGTGTTGGCGTACAACGGCAGCACGACGTCACGGATGTAGTCCTCGATGAAGGTCAGGGCCCGACCCGACGCTGTGTAGTCGGCGTACACGATCGGACGTTCGCCATATGGCCCGTCGATCAATTCGTCGTTGCCGATGACTGAGCGCCGAATCTCGGCGATGAGTCGGTCCGGGTCTGCAAGGTCATCCATGTTCACTCCATTCTCCCGTCTGGGGCGTCGAGCCGAGCAGAGTCGAAAGGCCTCGTGTGCACCGTGCTGCGCTCCGCCTGCCTGAAATGTGGCTCTAATCACTTGGGCACCATCGTTCCAGCAGGAGCGGCGGGCGCGTACCCTCCCCCAGTGAAATGAGCACCACAAACTCCTACGAAGCCGAGCAGATTCAAGCCCTGAGTGGCCTCAGCCATGTCAGGGCCAGGCCCCTCATGTACCTGGGGTCTGCTGGCGTCGGAGTCACCGGGCTCCACCACCTGATCTGGGAGATCGTCGACAACTCCGTCGACGAAGCAATGGCCGGGCATGGCGATCGCATCGAAGCCACGCTGCACCGAGACGGCTCAGTCTCCGTCCACGACAACGGTCGAGGCGTCCCGGTCGGGAACATGAAAGACGGTCCCCACAAAGGTCGATCAGCGCTCGAAGTGGTGCTGTGCGAGACCAATGCGGGCGGCAAGTTCGATTCCGACAGCTACAAGGTTTCCGGCGGCCTTCACGGCGTGGGCGCATCCGTCGTCACCGCACTGTCGAGCAAGATTGCCGCCGAGGTCCGTCGGGAAGGCAGCGTCCACCGCCTCGTTCTCGGCACCAAGAAGAGCCGCAATGGCGACGTCGAGCCTGGCGTTGCGATTGAGCCGATTCACATCGTGCGTAAGTGCGCCAAGAGCGACACCGGAACCATGATCAGGTTCTGGCCTGACCTCAGCCTGTTCCATGACGACCACGGCGTGGCATTCGACCAACCTCAATGGTCGCTGCGCATCATTGCCGACCGGTTCCGCCACAAAAGCTTCATTCATCCTGGCGTCACGTTTGCCGTCATCGACAATCGCAACGGCGCCAAAGAACTCTCCGAGTGGTGCTCCAATGGCGGCGTTGCCGACCTCGTGACCGAGATGACCGCCGACTCCGGCCTCGTTGCGCCCGTCGTGTCGTTCCAAGGAGAAGACGGCGACATCACCATCGATGCTGCGATTGCGTGGACCGTCGATGGTCGCGACACCAGTATTGGATTCGCGAACGGCGTCGCGACACCGGAGGGCGGCACCCACATCAACGGGTTCCGAACCGCCGTCACCGAGTCGATCCAGAAGTACATCGGCGACCGCGACATGTTGAAAGACAAAGAGTCGCAGCCGAACACCCGAGATATTTTCGCCGCCGGCCTGATGGTCGCCTCCATCATGCTGCCCGGCCCGCAGTTCGCCGGGAACTCAAAATCGAAGCTGATGAATCCCGAGGCCACGTCTCGGACCCGCGCGATCGTCATGCCTGCGATGGCCCGTTGGCTCGAAGAGAATCCAGAACCGGCCAAGAAGATTGCCGACCTCGCCATCTCTTCGATGCGGTCCCGAACCAAGTCGAACGCCGAGCAGGCCGCCGTGCGCGCATTGCTGGGCAAAGGCAATAAGTCCCGCAACGGCCTGCCGGCAAAGCTGCGCGACTGCACCTTCAAGACCGACCGGCCCACCGAATTACTCCTCGTTGAAGGTGAGTCGGCAGGCGGCACCGCAATCGACGCCCGCGACCCCTCATTCCAGGCAATCCTGCCATTGCGCGGCAAGCCGCTGAACTCGTATCGCGAGTCGATCAGCCGAGTGGTCAAGACGATGGCCGACCTCATCTTGTCGATGGGCTGCGGGATCGGCGACGACTTCGACCTCGACAAACTTCGCTACGACCGTCTCGTCGTGCTCGCCGACGCCGACGACGACGGCCTCCACATTCGTGCACTCATCCTGGCGTTCCTCTATACGTGGTGCCCCGGCCTCGTCGAGTCCGGCCGGTTGTTCTACGCGCTGCCGCCGCTCTGGACGACCGTTCATCGGGGCGAGCGGATTTACCTCGAAGACGACGCTGCGATGCGCTCGTGGCGAGCCGAAAACCCCACCCACAAAGCCCACATGGGTCGCTTGAAGGGTCTCGGCGAGATGGATGCCGATGAGCTCCGCTCCGTCATGGGAACCGACCGCAAGATCGGCGTCGTCCACATCGAGGACCCCGCCAACCTGGCGCGCCTCGCCGAGCGTCTCTTTGGCCCGAAGTCCGAACTTCGCAAGGCGTGGTATCTCGAACGATCCGGTGAGTCCCTGACCGTCGGAGGAGCGAACTGATGGCCCGCAAGAAGAAGGCCGCAGCTGCGGTCAAGTTCACCGAGACGATCATCGAACTGTCGGCTGGGGATCAGCTCGATCGCGACTACTTCGCCTATGCGCGAGCGGTCGTCGAAGATCGTGCCATTCCCGCCGCCGCGGATGGGTTGAAGCCGGTCCATCGCCGGATCCTGTGGGACATGTGGACCCAACGGCTCACGCCCGACCGGCCCTTCGTCAAGACCGCCCGTGTCGTCGGCGACACCATGGCATTGTTCCACCCGCACGGCGACGCCTCCATCGCTGATGCCCTCGCACGCCTCGCTCAACCGTTTTCGAACCTCGTCCCGCTCCTGGACTTCCACGGCAACGTTGGTTCACCCGACTTCTCGCCGGCCGCGCCCCGCTATACCGAAACCCGGCTCGGCCGGTTCGGCGTCATGTTGCTCAACGAGGTCGACCAGGGCGTCGTCCCCATGGTCGAGAACTACGAAGGCTCAACTATCGAGCCCACCGTGCTGCCTGCCGCCTATCCCAACTTGCTCGTCAACGGGGCCAACGGCATCGCCGTCGGCCTGTCGTCGTATCTGCCGCCACACGACCCGCGCGAAGTGTGCCAGGCAGCGTTAATGCTCCTCGACCGTAAGTCGGCCAGCATCGACGAACTGATGACCGTGCTGCCCGGGCCGTCGTTCCCGTCCGAGTGCACTGTCACCAACGGCGACGAGCTCAACGACATCTACCGCTCAGGCCAAGGCCGCGTTGTGGTTCGCGGAGCGTGGATCGTCGAGCCTGTTGGCCGCAACCGTCAACAGATCATCATCACTTCACTGCCCTACGCCGACACGACCCTCGGGTCCGTCGAGAAGTTCATCGCACAGGTCGGAGATGCACTCGACAACGGCGATCTCGCCGGGATCACTGCGTTCAACGACGAATCGTCGAACGGCCAGACCCGCATCTCGGTAGAACTCGCCGCTGGCGTGAACCCCGAAATGATCACCCCCGGCCTGCTGCGATTCACCAACCTGCAAGTCACCAACAAGGTCCAGATGCACTTTCTGGACGAGAACGACACCGTCCGGCTCTACAACCTGCGGAGCGCGTTGCAGGCGTGGATCGCACATCGCATTCGTGTTGTTGTTTCCCGCTCCGAATATCGGTTGTCGAAAATCGCTGAGCGCCTCCACCGGCTCCGCGGGTTCCTCGCCGTCCTCGTCGACATTGATGAGACCATCAGGATCGTCCGCACGTCAAAGACCCGACCCATCGCCCGCGAGCGCTTGATCGAACGGTTCTCAATCGATGAGACCCAGGCCAATGCCGTCCTCGATCTGAATCTCGGCCAACTCACCGAGGACGCCGTCATCGAGTTCCAGACCGAAGCAACTGCCCTCGAAGCCGAGCAGGCGAAACTCGAACGGCTGTTGTCGTCAGAGACACGCCAGCGCACACAGGTGGCACGCGAGCTGACCGAGACGATGGACTCGTTCAAAGACCTCCCTGAGCGAGTCACGACGATCACCACCGAGAGCGCTCCGAAGGTGTCAAAAGCCCAGATGGTCCTCGATGTTCCGACGACCCTCTACCTCGACGCTGCCGGATGGATGCAAGCAATCGGGCAGGGCTCGAAGGCCAAACCGAAACTGGTCCCGCTGCAGACGTTCGACACGACGACTGCGACAACGCTCGTCGCGCTGACCGACAGCGGCCATCTGTTCCGCACCCTCGTTGCCAGCGTCGGTGAGAAGCCGACCGCTGCGGCCAGTGTGTTGCCGGGCCTCGCGGGTGAACCGATTCGCTGGTGGCTTGAGCCTGATCTGCCGGCGGATCTGCTACTCGTCATGTCGGACGGCCAGGTAAAACGCATCGCGACCGAGGACTGCGAAGGCGGTGACCGCAAGGGCGGCATCTCGATTGTCAAACTGGCAGCCGGTGCCCGCGTCGTGGCAATTGAGGCGTTCGACGACAACGCTCACATCCTTGTCGCCACGTCGGACGGGCAAGGCATTCGCTTCTCTCCAGATGGTCTGCGCCCGATGGGTCGGACAGCCGCCGGCGTGCGGGGCATCAAGACCGATGCGAAGGTCATCTTCGGTGGCGTTCCGGCCATCGGTGATGTGCTGCTCCTCACCACCACGAAGGGGATGGGGAAACGCTGCGACCCAGGCGAACTACCCGAACAGAACCGTGGCGGCAAAGGCGTGCGCGTCATGCCAGCGGGCAAGTGGGGGCCGCTCCACGCCGGAGCATTGACCAGCAGTAGCGACGTCCTCGTATTCGACGCGGGAGACAACACCGAGCCGACCTCAGTGTCGGTTGGTGCGTTCCCTCAGACAGCCCGCGACGCCAAGCCCGGAAAGATCCGCGGCCACAGTTCCATCATCGATCGCATCATCGGCTGACGGGCAACGGACCAGTCCTACGACAAGGCCCTCGCGCTCCGAGCCGAATCGATGGTTTCGGCAAACTCGTTGTAGGAGATGGCTCCAGACACCCACTTGGTGATCTCGGCCCAGAGCAGGCCAGAACCGATGTCGGGAGGCATCTGATCGGATGCATCGAAGACCTGAACATCGCTCGTTGCAAGCAGCGCGATGAACTCCTTTTCCACGCCGGGGTACTCGTCTGCAGAGATCGAAGATTTCGCGCTGAGAAAGCCGCCCGAACGCGCCCAGGGTGTCCCGGCGTCGGCCGATGCAAGAAAACTCATCAGCCCAGCGACCTCGGGGCGATCGTTGAATTGCACAATCCCGTCGCCGCCGATAACCAATGGCGCACTTCCGGGAGCTAGATCGGGCAGCAAGAACCAGTCAAGTGATTTGTCAGGTCCCGCCTCGGTGCCGGCTGGCATCCAGCCGATCGCGAAGTCCGCTTGGCGATACATCGCACAGCCCGGTTCGCTCTTCAGCAAGGGCTCCCATGCCCTGTCCACTCGTTGCGAGATGACGTCGACCATACCGCCAGCGACTCGACCAGGTTCGAGCACCAGCTTGCGGAATTCGGCGAATACCGCCGCTATGGCCGGGTCGGCGAAGTCAACGCTTCCGACTGCCCACTCGTCATAGAAATCAGGACCCAGGTGGCGCAGGACAAGATCTTCAACCCAATCCGTGGCGGCCCAGCCGGTCGCATCGCCAGCGTTCAACGCGAAGCACCATGGGGCGATCGCGCGACCGGACCCCGCGATGGTGGCCGACAATTCCTCAAGTTCGTCGAGCGTTGTGGGCAGCGCCCAGTTCTCTGCCTCGAACACATCGCGGCGGAACCACACAACACTCTTGAGCGTCCGCCGAAAGGGCACCGCGTAATCGAGTCCACCAAAGTTGGCGATCGCTCGAACGTCAGGGTCATAGTTGTCGATGATCTGAGCGCTTGTTTCAGTGTCGAGCGGAACGATCGCCTGCTCGTCAATCAGCTGAGCGATGAGACCGGGTTGCGGAATCAACGCGATGTCAGGCGAATCAGCACTTGCGATTCGACGATTCAGATCCGAGACGAAGTCGGTGCTCCCGGTGTATCGGACTGCCACCCCCGTCTTCGCGGAGTACTCCTGGAACGACTCGACCAAACGGTCGGCCTCAGCGCGGCGGTAGGGACCGAACACGACGATTGTCTCAGCGTCGACGTTCTGATCGCTCGCAGCGCACCCGACGGCACACAGCATCGAGACGACGCCGAAGGCCCCGAGCGCCCGGTACCGACGAATCCTTCCGACGATCATCGCGCGCTCACGACAAACAACTCGTTGCGGTCATATCGCAGCTCCAGATCAACCGGGGTCCCGAAGGACTCTCGCACAAGTTCAGCAAGCTGCCACGCCGGTCGAGGGTCGTTCGGGCCAGACAAGATGAGCTCAACCTGTGCAATGCCGTCGGCGAGGTCGGCGCGAATCTCGATCAACCTGACAGAGTCATCCCATCTTTCAACGGACTCGGTAACGGCGCGTCGCAAGTCTGAATCTCGGATGGTTGAGCGGGTGTGTAGTGAGAGTGGAATCGCCACCGCAACAACCGCAAGCAGCGTGATCGACAGACGTAACGGCAGCGAAGTTCCTGCCGCCGCCTCAGTCGGTCGAAATCCCGAAACCAACATCACGATTGACGCCGTGAAAATGATCGCTGCGAGGTTCGTGAGGAACAGCAGCAGTGCGTTGCGCGCCTCGGAAACGAGCCCGAGTTGCAGGGTGATCCCCACCGTCGCGAGTGGCGGCACGAGCGCGACGGCGATACCGACCCCCGGAAGGGCCGACGTTGTCGATCGGCGAGTGCTGATGTATCCGGCCGCCGCTCCTGCAGTGATTGCGATCCCGAGATCGAGCAAACCCGGGAACGTTCGACCGGCTACTTCCCCCGGCAAGTCCGACCTGCCGACGATGTCGAATCCTGCAGCGGCTGCGGTGAGATACCCCACTGCAACGGCAAGGAACACCCCGAGCGCGATGACGAGGAGCGCACGGACGAGTCGCCGATTTTGTGCGCGAACCGTCGCCGCGGCGGCTGCGGTGATCGGAACCATGAGCGGAGCGACGAGCATCGCACCGATGACGACAGCGGCTGAGTCGGCGAGCAAACCGAATGCAGCGATACTTGACGACAACAATGTCAAAGCCGAGAATCGACGGAGATACGGAACAAACTCTTCGCCGTCGGGGATGAGTTCATCGAGGGCTGCACGCTCATCCTCATTCGGAGGGGCAGCAAGGAAGGAGCGGATGCTCCCCAGCACCGAGCCAATCGGAGTCATCGATCGGTCTGACGCTGTGGCCTCGATCTCGTTTTGCGAACTCTCACTCACTCGTTGGTACTTTACGATCAGCGGTCGCCAGAAGTGTTAGTGAGTACGTCCAGGTGCAGACCGGCGGCGCGAGCCCGCGCACGCCGGCCGATCAGCGATCCGTTATCCGAGTTGGCCATCGGTGAGCTCGGCGATCTGTTGCTTGACGAAGGTAACGATCTCCCTGTCCCGTAATGACGCGCCCATGCGGACCGCGTTGGCGAAGATCGCGGGTCCGAGCAACGACCGAACTTCTGCGACGCTGCCGGAAAGGCGTTCGGCCTCCGCCGGTGCGATCGGCATTGCCTCGGCTGCTCCAACCGCGGCGAGCGCTCCATGCAGTACCGCTGCCGGCTCAAGCACTCCGAGTTCGACCAGAATCCCGAGAACGCGACGGATCGACAGCCACTGGTTGGCCCAGTCGCCTCCCCGGTACCAGGTATCAACCACTTCGGAATAGCCGGCGAGCGCCAGCAAGTGGTCCCCCTGATGCGCTCTGAGTGAATGGACCTCGGTCAGTGCGAACGCCTCGATCCACCGGTTTCCTGCCTCGGCCCCGACACGCGCTGACCGTTGGAGCAACTGGAGGGCCTCGACGGGATCGGTGCTCTCGAGGGCGAGACCGAGCGCATAGTCAGCCTGGGCGCGAGCGGTCGGTGAACCCGCTGCATCGGCGGCAGCTCGCGCCTCGCCGGCCAACACGGCCCCACGGATCTCGTCGCCGACGCTCGTCTGGCCAACCGACTGCATGTACAAGGCATGAGCGATCCCACCGGGGCTGCCCGCCTGGCGGGCCGACAATTGCATGCGATCCATCCAGCGCATCGCTGCTTCGGTCTGCTCCATATAGAAGAGGGCGTTGCCCAGCACCCGCTCGGGAAGGGCGCTGGGCGAGAGTTCAAAACCTTCGCAGACATCGAGTGAGCGAAGCGCAAGGTCGATAGCCGTCTGCATGTCACCGCGCACGAACCTGCCATACGCCGACACCGCGAGCGCCGTCGGGAAGTCCGCCATGTCGGGCGCATGCTCCAAAGCCGTCGACGCGTCGGCCCACGAAGTGATCTCATAGTTGACACCCCGAATGGCGAACTCCCGCAGCGATGAAACGAGCCGCAGCGCGCTGAAGGCGTCCTGGCGTTGCAGGGCAGTGAGGTGCGCAGCGCGGAAGTTAGCGAAGTCACGGTCGAGCGCAGCCGACCACCCCGCCTCCTCCGGGATGATGCTGCCGTCGGCTGCGCCGATGATTACTGCGTACGCGACGTCGGTCCGGTCTGAGCGGGCCCAACTCCACGGCTCGACACCGTTGTTCGTCGTGGGCTACCTGGCAGCCTGGTCCGGCTTCGCGGCACTGGCGGCGGGCGCGCAGTGGGCCTTGCATGACGCTGCACTCGTCAACGCAATGGGTGTGTCCACGAGCCGCTGGCTCGGTGGACTTCTACTCGTCGGTGCGGGCGCGTATCAATTCAGCGGGGTCAAAGATGCCTGCCTCAGCAAGTGCCGCACACCCCTCGGCTTCCTGCTGACGAGTTGGCGAGGAGGTCGTGGCGGCGCCGTCGTGATGGGAGTGCACCACGGCTCACTGTGCATTGGTTGCTGCTGGGCGCTGATGACCCTGCTGTTCGTGCTCGGCGTGATGAACCTCTGGTGGATCGCGCTCGTCGCGGCGGTCGTTCTCCTCGAGAAACTGGTGCCGGCCGGCGCCCTCACGCGAGTACTCGGGGTGGGGTTGTTCGCCTGGGGTGCCGGGCTACTCGTCAGCGTCGCGTGAGCGCTCGCACCGTTGCGCACCAACGCCTCGTCGAGCGCATCAGACCAGTGACGCTCGGCCTAACGCAGCCACACCAGTTGGGTGATGTCGTCGGTCTGCAAGTCGGAGTCCGTGGTGGCCGACACCGACATGTAGTTGAGCTCGACGACGCCGCGCAGGGTCGTGAGGAAGGCGACGTCCGATGCGTCGGCTCCGGTTGCGATTCGCACCATCGACTCGCGCGGCGCAAGACACGTCGGGTCGACGACGTACCAGTGTCCGTCGAGACAAGCCTCGGTCACGACGTGGAAGTCCATCGGCATGAGTCCTGGGGCATACACCGACACCACTCGGGCAGCGACATTGTTCGCACGGAGTAGCGCTGCGGTCAGGTGGGCGAAGTCTCGACACACACCTTCACGTGCAAGCAACGTTTCGACCGCACCATCGATCGGGCGCGATGAGCCAGTCACATAGGCGATGTTGACACCAACCCAGCTCGACACAGCAGCGAGAAGATCTGCGCCAACGAGTCCACCGAACTCGGATCGGGCGAGCGGGCCGAGGCGATCCGACTCGCAGTAGCGACTCGGCCGGATGTACTGAAACACATCGTGAGTCGTCGCCGTTGCCCGCGGTGCATCGCCCAGCACCGTTGCCTGGTAGTCGATGAGCAAGAGGCCTCGCCCGACGTTCGTGAGAAAGCAGAGATGGCCATCTGACATGGCGTTGATCGGGACGCCGTTGAGGCTCACCAACAACTGCTCGTCGTAGAAAAAATGACCATCGGCAGCATTGATGGCGAGCACGAGGTCTGACTCTTCGGCGACGAACACCTCAAGATGAGCCGTGACCGAGCGACGCGCAGAAGGTGCTGGTTGAAAGTCGTTGTTCATGCCTTGACCAGCAAACTACCGCTTCGATGCGCACGACCATGAAAACTGATCACGGGTTCATCGCGATCTCTCAACCTATTGCGCGGCCACGTCGACCGACACCGTGAGTCGGCTCTCTTCGGCATCGGTGAAGATCACGCCCTTCAGCGGCGGAACGTCGGAATAGTCCCGACCACGAGCGGCAGTGACATACCTCGGACCGGCAAGTTGATTGTTCGTCGGGTCGACACCGATCCAACGACCGCCACCGAGATACACACCAACCCAGGCGTGCGTACGGTCGACACCGGTCAGGCGCGGTTGACCCGGTGGTGGCTCAGTTTCGAGATAGCCACTGACGTAGCACGCCGACAGACCAATCGACCGCAACGACCCGATCATGACGTGGGCAAAATCCTGACAGACACCCTTACGCATCTTCAGCACGTCAGCAAGACGCGTGTCGACTTCTGTTGCAGTGGCATCGAACTCGAAGTCGGTGTGCACCCGAGCACAGAACGCGTTGACGCTGTCGGCCAGCGAGATGTCGCCGTCGAACGACGGCTGCGCATAGTCGGCGAGTTGCTGCGACCGTTTCACGAGTGGTGAGTCAAGCGAGAACTCGACCATGTCCAGATCGTCAGCACCAGACTGAGCTGCCGTATACGACGCCCATGGGCGGCGACCGTCAACACCGAAATCGATCGGCCGATGCGAGGTGTCGATCAGGCTCGAGCTGGTGACAACCAGCCGCGTATGCGGTTCGCGGATGGCGACCGTTGACGTCAGGTTGCCGAAATAGTCTCGATGGTCGCGTTGATATTCGGGAGCCGGTTCGGTCGTGATCGATCGACGAACACATACCTGGCCGTCAACGTCATCGGGCATCTGACGGACCTCGGCGAAGCTGGTGTCGACCGGAGCGTCGTAGTCATATTGCGTCGTGTGCAACACCTCGTAGATCACGTCGCGCCGCCTTGCAGTGAACCCGGCAGTGAACCCGGCAGTGAACCCGATGCGCCGAGCGGCCGACGATGGTCGATCGGGCCACCCATGGAGTGCTGTGACTGCAACCGCGTGAACGATTCTGCAGAAATCTCATTCGAGATGCTGGCAAGCTGGGCACGAACAGTGCCGACGAACGATTCCAGTCCTGGTCGGCGACCGAGTTCATCGGTATCGGCCAGATTCGCGAAGGTCGTCGATTCGAGGAGCCGTGTTAGCTCAACGAGCCGAGACGCCGCAGACGCCGGCCC
>JBNMOS010000088.1:0-15247 GCA_051275435.1 Ilumatobacter sp. | reverse complement strand
AACGCCACTTGCCAAGGCAGTGACAGCGATTTCCAGGTATCAGTAGCAGAACTCATCAAGAGCAGTCAACCAGCGAGAACCAGGCACGCGCCGTATTGAAAGCGACCAGCCAAACAGACGTGAGTTGAGCCGAGCGAAAGCGAGTCCGGGCCGCGCCCGGAGAAAATGGTTGCAGCGACTGCGTCGCTGGAGGCGACGCAGTCGCCAGTTCGGCGAAGCCGAACTCAACCACCTCGCTGAATGGCAACTGCGATGTCGATCGATTCTTGATCGATGCCACAGTCAAGGGCGGCCTGGGTGATCGGAACGACTGCGGCAGGTTCAGCAGTTGCCCCGCCGAGCGCAATGAGTTCGTCGTCGCTGACCCGCGATGCGAGCGTCTCGATCGCGCAGTTCGCAACGTTTGGCGCCACATCAACTTCATCGCGCGTGAGGAGATCAAAGAGAATTCCCCCGACGGGCGATGCAGGCCGGTCGGTGCCAAACGTCGATGGGTCAACGAGCGGCCCCGCAGGTTCGGTGGTCGCCGAAGCGGTCTCGGCAGGAGCATCCTCGACCGGCGGCGGCTCTTCGCCACGCTGGATCGCGATCGCCCGGTCGATTTCGTTCTGCGTGATCCCGCAATCAAGTGCAGCCGCGGTGATCGGGACAACTGCAGCCGGCTCGGCAGTGGCTGCCCCAAGTGCGATCAGTTCGTCGTCGCTCACTCGCGTCGCAAGCGTTTCGATCGCACAGTTGGCAACGTTCGGCGCAACACCGACATCAGGGCCGGTCAGGAGGTCGAAGAGCACTCCTCCAACTGGCGATAGAGGCCGGTCGGTGCCAAACGTCGATGGGTCGATTGCCGGCCCGCTCGGCTCGGCGCCCGCGACAGTCGTGGTCGGCGCAGGGGCGATCGTCGTTGTGGTCGTGGTGGTGGTAGTCGGCAGCGGGGTCGCTGCATAGGCGACCTGATTGGACTGGCCCGACGACGTGTCGGCGGTTGCGTACACCGCGACGACGCCAGCAGCGAGCGCGACCACCGCGATGGCTGCACCAACTGTTTGTTTGCCGGGGATCTTGGCGGCCAAGCGCGCCGACGCCACCTGATCGAAGCCTTGCTCTTGTGTCCCTAGCCAACCACGTTCGTCAACCCACACCGCAAGCGGCGGCATGACAACCAGGGCGGCCAGCAGGGCGATTGCCACGTTGAGTGTGACGATGATGCCGAAGTCGCGAAGTAGCGGCAGCGCTGATCCGATGAGCACGGCGAAACCGCCAATGGTGGTCATCGCCGACGTGAAGAAGGCACGACCCGTTCGACTTGCCGCGGTGTCGGTTGCCTCTCGCGGGCTCAGCCCACGCTGTCGTTCTTCGAGATATCGACCGAGGATCAGCACCGAGAACTCGGCACATGCCGCAATCACCAGTGGGCCCGACACCGTCGTGAGGGGGCTCAACGAGAAGCCCAAAAGACCGACGAACAGTGACGACACACCGACGGCCAACAAGACGGGAACCAGCGCGAGAATCGCACGTGTCGCACTACGGAAACGCAGGACGAGGAAGATACCGGCAAGCATCAACGCGAGGTAGGTGAGGTTGGCGCGGTTTGCCGAGAGGTTCTCGAGCAGCCCGATACCGACGGTGGCGAGCCCCGCAGGCGTGGCGCGAACAGCCGTCTGACCGTCGGGCAACTCATTGAGCAGCACGCTGTCGGCCGGAAGGTCGAGAGCCGCAATGCGCGCATCAAGATCCTCGGAGAGACTCTTGACGAGCACGGCACGTTCATCGAGACCACTCGGCGCGAGACGTAGGTTGACCTGTGTGGCCGTGCCGTCGGCGGTGACGAGCGCTCGTGCGATGTCGGGCACGACGGCTTGCGCGGCAATCCCGGCGCTGGCGACGTCGGCCGAGGTCGGAGCTATTTCGGTGGCGCCGTCGATCGAGATGATCTTGGCCATCGTGTTCACGAGGCTCGAGGAGGTGACCACCTCGGGCCGCGCCTCGGCATCAACCGTGAACTCGTAAATCATCTGAACGACATCGGGGTCGTACACGTTGTTCGCCTGGACAAGGATGCCGAGTGTGGTTCCGAAGCCAGTCGAGGCTTCGAGTTGGTCAATGTCGGCAACGGTCTGACCGCCCTGGTCGATCCACTTGACTGGATCGGACTCGATCTTGGTGCCGCCCTCAGCCAGGACGCCGCCGATGAATAGCGCCATCGACAAGAAGATCAACGGGAGGCCCAACTTGGTGGGAAGGCCGCCAAGCTTGACGACGAGCTTCTCGACATACGAGACCGGTCGGACTTTCGTCGGCTTGGACCACTCGCGGATACCCAACGCCGAGACCGGCACAACAATGCCCACGATGACCAACACGACCACGCCGACGGCCAGCAGCACGCCGAAGTCTCGGATCATCGGGACCTTAGAGATCCGCAGGGCCAGGAACGCCAGGACGCCAGCGACGGTCGCTGCGATCAGGGGCGGCGCAACGTTGGCAACGGTCTCTGAAATCGGGTGCGCGTCGTGGTCGAGGACCACTTCTTCTTCGACTCGGTTGTGAATCTGGATCGCGAAGTCGATACCGATACCGATCAAAATCGGCAGACCGGAGATCGTGACGAGCGAGAGGTCAATACCAATGAGACCCAAGATCGAGAACGACCACGCGACACCGACGAGCACGGCGAGCAGAGGGAGAAGTCGCCAGCGCACCTTGAAGATGAGGAACAGGATGACCGCCATGACGGCCAGTGCCGCCAAGCCGAGGGTGAGCATGCCGCCCTTGAGGTAGTCGTTGATCTCCGCGAGGTAGACCGGCGAGCCAGTGACCGTCAGGTCGAAGCCTTCGATGTTCGCCGAGTCGAGTACTTCGACGACCTTCTTGGTGCCAGCGCTCTGCTCGTCGAGCGTTGCGTTGCCGGCGAGGATCACACCTCCAACAGCGGTCTGGTTAATCGGGCCGCCGTCGACATTCGGGAACGTGGAGGCGAGCGACTTGCGGATCTTCAATTCCTCGGCAGGCGGCGCAGTGATGGTGCCGCCATCTGCAGTGAATCCCTCGTTGCCAAACACGAGCAGTTCGACCCAGTCGGGATTTTCGAGCGTCTGGTCACCGGCGGCGCCGCGTCGGGCGAGCGAGACGGAGATGTCGGCGCTGCGCGCTTCGGCGCCAGCGTCATCTCGGCCAGCTGCCGACAGCAGGGCGTTCGTGCCAACCGTGCTCGTGACCGGTTCGGAGGTAACCAGTTCGGAACTGAACGTGGCCGAGGTGAGCGGCGTAACGACCGAGAACACCTCGGGAATCTCCGCCAGGGCCGCGTTGATCCGCTGGAACTCGGCCAGGTTGTTGCCCTTCAGCAGGTCGCTGACATCGACATCGGCACCGTCCTGTGCGGTGAAGAGCAAGATGACGGTCTCTCCACCGAAGTTGTTTTGGAACTCAACATTGTCGATCGCAATCTGCGAATCAGGATTGAGATAACTGTCCTGGCCAGTCGCGAACTCGATTTGGCGAGCACCGAGCGCCAACACGGCCGTGATCACGACGACAGCGGCAATCACGATCTTCCACTGTTTGCCGAGCTGCACGCCTACGGTGCGCCAAAACTGTTCCATCACGAAATCCCCTCAGAAAGCAGCTCACACACGATCGAGCGCGAGCTCGTTTCTGAGACTAAAGCCTTCGGCAGGGCGAGCGGTAGGACGAAAGTCCACAATCAATCGGCAATCCGATGTCAACTTGCCCGGTCACGAGTTTTCGGTGCAGCACCGTTCGCTGAGCAGCTCTCGGTCAGGTACCGAAACCGAAACCGAGATCAGGCGCCGTGAGGAGCGGCCGGTAGTCGATGCCCTTGTCAGCAGCCATTGCCGCACACGTTCCGCCGCGGTCCACGATGACGGTCATGAAGACAGGGATCGCACCGAACGCCGCGATCTGTTCGGCGGCTTCGATCAGCGACGTGCCCCGAGTTGTGGTGTCTTCGGTGACCAGCACCCTGTCGCCAGGCTGCAGCGCGCCAGCGATACGACCGGTGATGCCGCCCTGCTTAGCTTCCTTGCGGACGCTGAAGCTGCGCAGCGTGTGCCCGCGAGTCGCGGCGACTGCCTGCACGCCGTACGCCACAGGGTCGCCGCCCATCGTCAAGCCGCCAATGGCATCGATACCGTCGAAATCGGGTCCGAACACTTCAATGAGTGCATCGGTGACGGCGAGGATGCCATCGGCCCGACACGCCGTTTGTTTCGTGTCCAGGAACCACGTGCTCTTGGCCCCCGACTTGAGCGTGAAGTCACCGGTCTTTACCGAGTGCTCCAGCACATGGTCGCGGAGCCGATCGAGCGTCGGCGAGAGGTCGGGAAGCGCAGCGTCACTCATCGCTGGCAGAACCTACCCGGTGAGTTCGCCCGCTGGTTGGTCAGGGCTTGGCCGCACGATCGCGTAGCAAGACCTCTTGCGCCACCGTCGCGACGTGCGTCCCGTCGGCAGTGAAAATGTGCCCGTGGGCCAGGCCGCGCCCGCCGACGAAATGCTGACAGGTGAAGTCATACAGGTGCCAACGGTCGGCGCGCAACGGACGGTGGAACCAGATGGTGTGGTCGAGACTGGCGCCGAAGAACCTGTCGTCGTCGCCCATCGCAGCCGCTGCCTCCGGATGCGCATGCATCACCGCCTCCGTCGGGATGTCGTCCGAGAGATACGCCAGCCACGAACGGTGGAGTAACTGCGCCGCGGCGTCAGTGGGATCACCGACCTCGTGGTTCACCTTCATCCAGACGACGGTGCGTCCAGCGCCATCGCGGCTCGGGCCCTGCACTGCTGTGGCCGGGACCACGACTCGATCGAAGGTTTCCGTCCACGACGACGGCTCCAACGAGTCGGCCGCAGGAACGTCCGGCATCAGGATCGACTGCACGCTGGCCGCTGGCTCGGGCCGCTGGAAGGAGCTCTCGGCGTTGAGGATCGCGCCGATCGCCTGCCTGGCGACCACTCGGCGCGTCGAAAAGCTCCGCCCGTTCCTGATTCGATCGACTTCGTATCGGACAGGTTCGCTGGCGTCACCAGGACGGATGAAGTAGGCGCGAATCGAATGCGGTTCCAGGTCGGCCTCGACTGTCAAGGTCGCGGCACGCAACGCCTGCGCGACGATCTGACCGCCATACAAGCCACCCCACGGATATTGCGGGCCCGTTCCGACGAAAACATCGGTGCCATGTGGGGAAAGTTCAAACATTCTCTTCAACCTATTCGAACATCGTCAGGAACCTATTGAAGTGATTCGGCGATCGCTCGTTTCGAATAGGGTGCTCACCATGGCAGCAAAACGTGGTCCGAAGACACCGATGTCCAATGAGCACAAGGAAGCGCTCGCAAAAGGTCGGGTCGAAGGTCGAGTCGTCCGCGAGTATCTCGAAGGACTCCGAGCCACAAAGCCGAAGCGTGGCCGCAAGCGGACCGCCGAAACAGTGAGCGCCAGGCTCGAAACAATCGACACCGAGCTGGAGTCAGCATCGCCGCTTGACGAGCTACTCCTCGTCCAAGAACGCCGCGACCTGCGAACCGAATTGGAAGCGATGTCCGACACCATCGACATGGCATCGCTCGAAGCAGGGTTTGTCAAGGTGGCCAAGAGCTACAGCCGGAGCAAGCAGATCTCCTACCAGTCGTGGCGTGACGTCGGTGTTGAGGCAAACGTGCTCAAGGCTGCCGACATCTCCCGGGGCGACTGAAGCACCGGTTCAACGCTGCACGGCGGCGCCTCTCGAGGCACCGACGCAGCGTGGTTGGTTCAGACTTGGATCGCGTCGACCGCTTCGAAGACACGACCGAGGTTCGACAACGAACGACGCAGGTCGAACGCCTCGTCGAGCACTGCGTTATCGACGTCATCATCGGCTTCGAGTAACGACCTGAAGTCGACGCCATCGTCCCACGCTTGCATCGCATTGCGCTGCACGATCCGGTACGCCTCGTCGCGGGTCTTGCCCGCCTGCACGAGCGACAACAGCACCGGCTGGCTGAAGACCAGCCCGTAGCTGGCATCGAGATTCGCCTGCATCCGCTCGGGCATCACGACGAGCCCTGACAACAAACGACGCAGGCGGCGCATCATGTAATAGGCGAGTTGCGACGAATCCGGAAGGATGACGCGCTCGACCGACGAGTGAGAGATGTCGCGCTCGTGCCAGAGCGCAATGTCTTGCAAACCGGCGAGGAGATTTGAGCGAACGACACGCGCCAAGCCGGAGATCGTTTCAGCGGAAATCGGGTTCCGCTTGTGCGGCATTGCCGACGATCCCTTCTGCCCCGGCTTAAAACCTTCCTGCACTTCGCGAACCTCGGTCCGCTGCAGATGGCGGAGTTCGACTGCCATCAATTCACATGTTGCGGCGACCGACGAGCAGGCATACAAGAATTCGGCATGACGGTCGCGGGCGACGACCTGGGTGGCCGGCACCGGCTTTAGATCGAGTGCATCCCCGACGAATTGTTCGACTGCAGGCGGGATGTTCGAGTAAGTACCAACCGCCCCGCTCAACTTCATGACCGCCACGGTGTCACGCGCGGTACGCAGACGTTCGCGGTCACGCTCGACCTGCAGGGCCCAGAGCGCTACTTTGGCGCCGAAGGTCGTTGGCTCGGCGTGGATGCCGTGCGTACGGCCGATCATCACGGTGTCGCGATGCTCCCGCGCCATCTCGATCAACGTGCCGAGCAATTCGGTCGACGCCTCGATCATCAGATCAGCGGCATCGCGCATTGCCCAGCACAGCGCAGTGTCACCGACATCGGAAGATGTGAGGCCGTAGTGGATCCAGGATCCTGCGGGGTCGTTGATTGCTTCCTGCGTCACGTCGACGAACGCCGCAACGTCGTGGTCGGTGATCGCCTCACGATCGAGGATCTTCTGCAGAAATGCGTCGTCGGCCACCGGGGCGTTGGACCGACAGATCACCGCAGCCTCCTGCGGAACGACACCAATTGCGGCGTGTCCTTCAGTGGCCAGCAGTTCAACCTCAAGCCAGCGGGCGAACTTGGCCGTATCGGACCAAACAGCATCCATCTCCGGTGTGGAATAGCGCGGGATCATGAAGCAGTTCCCGTTGTTTCCCAGATGAGGTAGTCGTCGCGTTCGGCGCCGACACCGACCACGTTGACACGGACGCCGACTTCGCGTTCGACGACAGCGATGAAGGCCTTTGCCTCGGCGGGCAGGTCACCCGGTTCGCGCATCTCGCTGATCGGTGTCTTCCAGCCGGGCAGTTCTTCGTACACCGGCTCGATCCGTTCGAGCACGTCGTACTGGTCCGGGTAGTCGGTGACCGGTTCGCCATCGAGCGTGTAACCGGTGCAAATCTTCACGGTGTCAAAACCGTCGAGGATGTCAAGCTTCGTGAGCGACAATTCGGTCAGCGAGTTGAGTCGCACCGCATGGCGCAACATCACGCAGTCGAGCCAGCCGCAACGACGCGCGCGGCCGGTGACCGTGCCGAATTCGTGACCGACTTCGGCCAGCATCTTGCCGTCGTCGTCGAACAACTCGGTGACAAACGGGCCAGCACCCACACGGGTGGTGTACGCCTTGGTGATCCCAACAATCCGGCTGAGATCACGTGGGCCGAGGCCCGAGCCGACCGAAGCGCCGCCCGCAGTCGGGTTCGATGACGTCACGTAAGGGTAGGTGCCGTGGTCGAGGTCGAGGAACGTTGCTTGGGCACCCTCGAGCAGGATGTGGGCGTCTTCAGCCAAGGCGTTGTGGAGCAGGCTGATCGTGTCGGAAAGGTACGGCACGAGACGGGCGCCGTACGCCGAGAAGCGCTCGACCATGTCTTCGACGTCGAGTTCGTCGCCGCCAGCTTCGCTGATCAACTTGTTCTCGACCGTTGCGCGTTCGCGAATCAATCGGGCGAAACGTTCGGGGTCACGTGCGTCGCCTGCACGGATACCGACGCGGCGCATCTTGTCGGCGTACGCCGGGCCGATCCCGCGCAATGTGGTGCCGAGCTTGTCGTCACCGCGCATTGCCTCGGAGATCGCATCGTGGCTCTGATGCCACGGGAAAATGAGATGTGCTCGGGTCGAGACCTTGAGGTCGGAGCACGAGTTGCCGCGCGACTCGAGCATGTCGACCTCGTTAAAGAGCGTTGGCATATCGACGACGACACCGTTGCCGATGACCGGGATCACATGTGGATACAGGATGCCCGAAGGCACGAGTTGCAAGGCGTACTTCTCGCCGTCGACCACCACGGTATGGCCAGCGTTGTGGCCGCCCTGGTAGCGCACGACATAGGCGTGCTCCTTCGACAACAAGTCGATGACTTTTGCTTTACCTTCGTCGCCCCATTGGGCTCCGATGACGACCGTGACTGGCATTGACGCTCCCCTTCGCAGGGTGTGAGAGGAATCCGACCAACGCTCGACGTGCCGAGCGAAAGTCGCGAATGGAACGTGATGTGACACTAGTGCCAGGCGATGCGACCTCAGTCATCTGTTCGATTCTCTGCCGTGCTTTTTGTCAAGCCGGGCGCAACGCCTGGATCACACCAGCAGTGCGTCGGTCATCACTTCGACCAGCGCCGGGCCCGGGTGGGCGAACGCTGCAGCCAACGCGTTGTCGAGATCCTCGAGTCGATCGACCCGAATGCCTTTCGCCCCACAGAGTTCGGCGAAGGCGGCGAACGATGGATTGTGTACGTCGGTCTGCCACACATCGAGACTCGCGGCGCGCTGCTCTTTGCTGATCTTGCCGAGCTCGGAGTTGTTCATCAAAACATGGGTGATATTCATGTCGTACTTGACTGCGGTGGTCATTTCCATTGCGTACTGGCCGAAACCGGCGTCGCCGGACACTCCAACAATCTGGCGTCGATCGCCAACCGCAGCCCAGGCACCCATGGCCGCAGGGAACCCGAACCCGATCGAGCCGAGGTACCCCGACATCAACACGTCTTGATTGCTGACCTCGAAGTACCGGCCAAAGCTGTAGGTGTTGTTGCCGACGTCAACACAGATCACTGCATCGTCATCGATGTGGCGCCCCAGTGCATCGAACAGCGACGCTGCGTTCAACCCGAGATTTTTGTCATCGGTCCGACGGCTCGCCTTCTCAGCTCGCCAAATCGCCCAGCGCTCGGCGATCTCTGCGCGCAGATCGGTACACCCATGATCGGCACCGACGCGCTCTGCGAGTAGGCGGGCGGTGACCGCGCCGTGGCCGAGCACCGGAACCTCGACCGAATGGAAACGACCGAGTGCCATTGGGTCGAAGTCGACCTGGATGATCGGCTTGTATTCAGCGATGCCCGTGTGATTGGCGAACGACGCCCCGAAAACGATCAGCAAGTCGGACTCGTTCATGAACCAACTGGCGATGGGCGTACCGCTCCGGCCGAGCACGCCGCAACCAAGCTCATGGTGGTCGGAGATTGCACCCTTGCCCTTAAAGGTCGTGGCGATCGGAGTGCCGAGCGCTTCGGCCAGGGCGGTAATGGCGTCCATGTCGCCTCGGGCACCGTGACCGACAATCATCATGGGCCGCTTGGCGCCTCGGATCATCTCCACTGCTGCTGCGAGGGACTCTTCGGGCGGCGACACCTGGCGGCTCGCCACGCGACCGAGCGGCCCGCCGGCCTCGGCCTGGCTGGGTTCGGTCTGCACTTCGTCGGGCAAGATCAAGTGGGCGACGTTGCGTTCAACGAAGGCGGTTTTGCATGCCATGTTCATCAACTCGGCATGGTTCGACCCCGAGTGCACCGACTCCGAATACCGCGCGACGTCGGCGAAGGCACCTTCGAGATCGGTGTCTTGGAAGGCGCCTCGGCCCTTCACCTTCGACGGCACCTGACCCGACAGAGCAAGCACCGGGGCCCGGTCGACTTTGGCGTCGTACAGACCCGTGAGCAGGTTGGTCGAACCCGGCCCGGCGATAGCGAAACACGCCGCGATGTCGTTGGTCAGCTTGCCGTAGGCACTTGCAGCAAAGGCAGCTGCGCCCTCGTGGCGAATGCCGAAGAACCGCAGATCGCCGCGCTCTTCGGCAACGCGCATCGCATCGGCGAAGCCCAGGTTCGAGTGGCCCACCATGCCGAACACCGACGTGACGCCCCAGTTGACCATGGTCTCGACGAGGACATCGCTGACAGTGCGCTCGCGTTCGGGGTCGGCAGGCACCGCGACGTAGATGCCGTCGTCGCGCTCGTCGATGTCAAACGAGGCAACCGTGTCGTCGCTCCCATCGGGCGCCTGGCCGGTGCACGGGTGGTAGTCGTAGCCGTGCCACGGACAGCGCAACCAGCCCTTCTCGATCGACCCCTCGCCGAGCGGGCCACCCTGATGGGGGCAGGCATTATCGATTGCCCCGTACGTGCCACCCTGATGGGACACCGCGAGCGAACGGCGGCCGACCGTAACAGTCGTAACTCGGCCCTCCGGAAGCTCGTCGGGCCCGAGTACGCGATGCCAGTTATCACTCATCAACACACCGTAGGCCACTTCATCCGTCTCGTTCCGGGGCCAGTGGAGGGGCTCGACGGTAATCTTGGCTGCATGAGCGTGATGCGACGACAGGTGTGGAACGAGATGGGCAACGATGCTCGGGCCGCCCTGATGCATCGCGGTATCGATGACATCTTCAACCCCGAATTACGTGCATCGATCGGCAAGTTGCTCGAAGACGTTCGCCTTCGGGGCGACGCAGCTGTGTGTGATGCGCTCGCCAAGTTTGACGGAATATCGCTTACCCCTGACCAACTCCGAGTCAGTACTGCCGAGTTCGAGCGGGCAGTCGTTTCCGACGCCGTCGACGAAGCCATCGACGATGCAATCGTCCACCTGCGCACGTTCAACGAAGCACAGATGCTCCAGTCGCGCGACTGGAGCATCGAGAGCGAACCCGGTCTGACTGTTGGCGAGAAGATCACCCCGATCAGCTCGGTCGGGCTTTTCACTCCGTCCGGCAAGGCGAGCTATCCGAGCGTCGCGTATCAACTCGCCGTTCCAGCCGTGGTTGCCGGTGTCCCCAAGGTGTCGCTGGTCGTGCCGCCGCTCCCCGGCGGGTCGGGCGAGATCGACCCGGCTGTGCTCGTCGTGTGCCGCAAGCTCGGCATCGAAAACGTCTTCCGCGTCAACGGCCCGGCCGGCATCGCGGCACTCGGCTTCGGCACCGAGTCGATCGACAAAGTGGTCAAGATTGTTGGTCCCGGTTCGCCAGCTGTCACGATTGCCCAGGTCGAGATGCAACGGTTTGGCACGTCGACAATGATGCTGCTCGGCCCTACCGAGAGCCTGGTCATCGCCGACGAAACAGCCGATCCGGTCCGCCTGGCTGCCGACTTGCTGATCGAGGCAGAACACGGCACCGATAGTTCGGTCGTGCTGCTGACCACATCCACTGCGCTCGCTGACGCCACCGACACCGAACTCGACCGCCAACTCGCCGCCCTGCCCGAAGTACGCGCCACAGCATGCCGCGCCTCGCTCGGTCCAAACGGTGGATGCGTCCTCGTCGACGACCTCGACACCGCCATTGCTGTCGCCAACGACTACGCCGCCGAACACCTCCAGGTTGCTGTTGCCGACGCCGAGGTCGACCGCGTCGTCGACGGCCTGGTCAATGCCGGCGAAATTTTGATCGGTCAAAACACACCGTTCAGTGCTGCCAACTTCATCCTCGGCTGCCCCGCATCGCTGCCGACAAGCGGCTTCGCTCACGTGGCGTCAGGCATCACCGCCGACGCCTTCTTGAAGCGCACCGCAATTGCTCGCGCCGACAACACCGCCATTCGCCGTATGGCTCCAAACGTGATCGCGCTCGCCAATCACGAGGGCTTCCCTGCCCACGCAAACGCGCTGCACCTGCGCAACACCTGAGGGCAGCCGGCCCGGTTGTTGCCACCCTGTTGCCATCTTATTGCCACATACCCGTTCATGGACGACGGGGGCGCGTACGCTGAGGTCGTCATGACCACGGTCCTGCTTGTCGAAGACGACGAACGCATCAGCGAGCCGCTGGTCCGCGTCTTGCGATCAGAAGCTTTCGACGTCATTCACGTCGCCGCCGGTCATCCTGCGATGCAGGCAATCGACGAGGCGCAACCCGATCTCTTACTTCTCGATCTGACGTTGCCCGACATCGACGGCCTCGATGTTTGCCGCAGGGTCCGCGCCAAGTATCCAGATCTCCCGATCATCATGCTGACCGCCCGCGCCGAAGAGATGGACGTCATCGTCGGGCTGAACGCGGGCGCTGACGACTACGTGGCCAAGCCATTCCGGCTCGCCGAACTCGTGGCCCGAATCCGGGCTCGCCTGCGCATCGCTGAGCACACGGGGTCGGTTCCCGTGCCGCCCAAGCTGCTCGGTGCCGGCATCACCCTCGACACCACGGCTCGCCGGTGTCGCGTGATCGACAAGCAGGGCCAAAGTGACGAAGTCGAGTTGACAACGAAAGAGTTCGACCTGCTCGTTCTGCTCATGCAACAACCCGAGGTGACCCTCAAGCGTGAGGAAATCATGGCCAAGGTCTGGGACGAGAACTGGTGGGGGTCAACCCGCACGCTCGACACCCACACGTCGACGCTGCGGCGCAAGATTCACGACGACACCGATCCTCCGTCAAAGATCATCACCGTACGCGGCGTCGGCTTCCGCTTCGAACCCTGACCCGTGCGACGCCGACTCGTTCTGTCGACGATTCTGGTGGTCACGATCGTTCTGCTGATCTTGACCGTGCCGGTCACGCTCATGTTGCGCGAAGCCGCGACCAACGAGCTCAGCGCCCAAAAAATGCAGGAAGCCACGACGGTCGCTGCAGCACTTGCTGATGACCTTGCAACCGGGGGCGCCCTCGACTTAGCCGTCACCGACGCGATCCTCGCCGATGGCGACGGCGTACGCGTCCTCGATGCAAACGGCAAGGTCGTTGCCGAACGCAATGTGGACGGCATCGACTCCCCGTATCGATCGAGCATCGACGGTCCCAACGGCACACAGGTGGAGGTGCTCTCGAGCGGCGCCGACGTAAACCGGCGCTTCGTTGACCAGTTGGTGCGGCTCCTCTTCGCTGCGCTGTTCGCCGTCGTCGCTGCTGCTGCACTCGCATTTGTCCAAGGCCGTCAGCTCGCCCGGCCGCTCGAACGCCTCGCCCGATCGGCTACCCGGCTCGGCGATGGCGACTTCACCGTCACGCCACCGTCAGCATCCGGGATTGCCGAAATCGACGGCATCTCGCGTGCGATTCGGCTCAGCGGGAGTCGCGTCGAACGCATGCTCGAATCTGAACGAGGGTTCACCGCCGATGCCACGCACCAGCTGCGGACCGGCCTCACCGGGGTTGCCATGCGACTCGAGATCTTAGAGCGCCACAACGATCCCGAGGTGGCGCATGAGGCGGCCACGACGCTCAGCCAGATCCACGAGCTCAACACGACGCTCGACGAACTTCTGCGAGTGGCACGCAAGGGCAGCACCGGCGAACGGACCGAACTCGACATCACGGCACTGGTCGACCATCACGTGACCGATTGGCGGGGTCAATTCGCCAAAAAGCGACGCCAAATCATCGTCACCACGGGGATCGTCCAACCGGTAATCGGCACCCCTGGGCTCATCGGGCAGATCCTCAACGTCTTGATTGAGAACTCGCTGCAGCACGGCCGAGGCACCGTTGCGATCCTGGTCGGCGACACGAGCGTGTTGATCGAGGACGAGGGCCACGGCATCGATGAATCGAAGGCAGCCACGATCTTTGACCGACCCAGCGACCACCGGGCGGCCCACGGCCGTGGGCTTTCGCTTGCTCGTCGGCTGGCGGAGGCTGACGGAGGCCGGCTCGAACTTGTCGCGCTGCAACCCGCGACATTCAGGCTCTCACTGCTCTCTGCGCGCGGTTGAGCGTCACCAGGGGCGTCCGGAACTGAACCGAAAAAGCAGAAACCCCGGGATGGAAGCCCGGGGTTTCCTCGGAAGGAATGTTTCGATCAGTTCCTCGGAAGGAAGAGGACCATCTTGACACGGCGTAGACCTTTTGCACACTCAGAGTGGGTTAAGGGTTCGTCAAGAAACAAGACGTTCCCTCAAGTCATCCCTGTACGGCGCCGACGATGAGGCCCGGATGTTCGTCTGTTCCGGGTCGAACCGTGATCTTGCCGCCTTCTGGGACACCACCGTTGAGGATCAGGATTGCCGCCGGGTCGGCGATCTCACGCTGGATGATTCGCTTCAACGGACGAGCGCCGAACGCCGGGTCGTAGCCCTCGCGAGCGAGTTGAGCCATCGCTGCGTCGTCGATGTCGAGCCCAATCCGCTTCGCATCAAGCCGCTTGCGGAGCAGTTCGAGCTGCACTTTGACGATGGCCTGCAGATCCTCCTCTGACAGCGAGCGGAACCGGATGATGTCGTCGACCCGGTTAATGAACTCGGGCTTGAAGAATTCGAGCGGATCGCCGGGCAGGTTGGACGTCATGATCAACACGACGTTCGTGAAGTCGACCGTGCGTCCCTGTCCGTCGGTCAGCCGACCGTCGTCGAGTAGCTGGAGCAGCGTGTTGAACACATCAGGATGCGCCTTCTCGATCTCGTCGAGCAACACAACCGAATACGGCCTGCGGCGGACCGCTTCGGTGAGCTGCCCGCCCTCGTCGTAACCGACATATCCAGGGGGCGCACCGATGAGACGCGACACGGAGAACTTCTCCATGTACTCACTCATGTCGATGCGCACCATCGACTTCTCGTCGTCGAAAAGGAACTCGGCGAGCGCTCGGGCCAACTCGGTCTTGCCAACGCCTGTCGGCCCGAGGAACATGAACGAACCGATCGGTCGGTTCGGGTCACTGAGACCAGCGCGGCTCCGTCGGACAGCATTGGCGACCTTCGTCACCGCAAGGTCCTGGCCGATGACCCGCTGGTTCAACACCCCTTCGAGGTTGACGAGCTTCTGTGTCTCGGACTCCAGCAGACGACTCATCGGGATACCGGTGGCCTTGCCGACGACCTCGGCAATGTCTTCCGCGTCGACTTCTTCCTTGAGCATCGCCTTGGTTTCCTGCAACTGATGCAGGTGCGCGGTGGCGTCTTCGATACGTCGCTCGAGTTCGGGGATGCGGCCGTACCGAATCTCGGCAGCCAGTTCGAGATCGGACTCACGCTCAATCTGGGTACGCAGCCCTTCGAGTTCCTCTTTCAGGGAGCGAATCGCGCTGATCGCCTGCTTCTCCTGCTCCCAGTGTTCTTTCATCTCGGCGTTGGAGGCATTGAG
>JBNMOS010000087.1:0-15596 GCA_051275435.1 Ilumatobacter sp. | reverse complement strand
TACTTCGCTGCCGATACGCCGCCGACCGACACGAAGCTGGTCGTCCTCGACGGCACCGGGGCTGGCCCCGTACTCAACGTCGCGGTGATGAGCAACGTCGCGCCCACCTACGCCCCGGCGGGCCGCCACCTCATTGCCGCGGCGGTTCCCGGAGCGCTTCCCGAAGGCGATCTCGCCGGTATCGCCCGACACCAACTGCGCGGCTGGTGGGGTGACGCCGTCGACACGTGGGATTATCTCGCCACCTACCGGATCGCTCATGGCCAGCCCGGCCAGCAGGCCCCGTTCAGCCCGAAGCTGGCCGTCGATCTTGCCGACGGCCGTTTCGTCTGCGGCGACCATCGCGACACCGCCTCGAGCCAGGGTGCGCTGTACTCCGGCAGGCGCTGCGCCGACGCTGTAGCCCAGCAGCTCAGTTGATCCCAATGCCGACAGCAGAGGCTTGTCAAGAGCTGTCCGCCTGCAATCAGAAGTAAGGTAAGCATCGTGGACACAACGACCGAGGTCAACTGGCTGAACGCCGCCGAAGCGGGAGCATGGCGCTCGTTCATTGAGGTCCAGTCCGATCTCGTCAACGCCATCGAGCGTGATCTCAGCGAGCACGGCCTCACCCTCGGTGATTATCAGGTACTCGTGTACCTGTCCGAAGCTGACGACCGTGCCATGCGGATGTGTGACCTCGCCGATGTGCTCCAACTCTCGCCGAGTGGCCTGACCCGACGGCTCGACGGCCTGGTTGCGGGTGGTTTCGTCAAGCGCGAAGGGTCAGCTGCCGACCGTCGCGTGATGATGGGCGTCCTCACCAGCACCGGCCGCAAACTCCTCGAACGAACTGCTCCGCACCATGTCGAGAGCGTCCGCCGGCGGATCTTCGACCACCTCGACGACAGCCAGGTCGCCGCACTGCAGTCGATTTTTGATGCGGTTGCAACCGGGCTCGCCGCCGACGCTGACGCCAGCGCCTGACTACCGCTTCGAAGCGATCGCTCTCGACGACCAGGCCGAACGCTGCCGAACCAGGTCGTAGTCTGTCGACCATGACCGAACTCCCGGGCGGGTTCTCCGCGTACGTCGGAAACATGGGCGTCAAAGATGACACCGATGACCTCGTCGTCATCGCTGCCGACGCTGCCGTTCCTACTGCTGCTGTGTTCACTACCAGCCGATTCGCGGGGCCGAGCGTCACGTTGAGCCGACAACACGTCGCGAACCGCCAAGCGCGAGCCGTCGTCGTGGTCTCCAAGAACGCCAACGTCGCCACGGGGCCCGACGGCATATCCGACGCCAACGAAGTCGCAACAACCGTGGCGAGCCGGCTCGGCTGCGACCCCACCGACGTCGTGCTGACATCGACCGGTGTGATCGGCCGCCGCTACCCGATGGATCGCGTCCGCGCTGGCTTGCAGGCCATTCCCCAGCCACTCCCCCGGAGCGATGCCGACGGGCCCGCACACGGGATGATGACCACCGACACGGTCGTCAAACTCGCCGAGGCCACGCTGCCCGGCGGCGCACGAATCGTCGGCATGGCCAAGGGAGTCGGCATGATCGAGCCGAACATGGCAACGCACATCTCGCTTCTCTTCACCGACGCCGCCGTCGCGGCTGACGACCTCGACGCCACGTTCCGACGCGTTGTCGACCGGACATTTAACTGCGTCAGCATCGACACCGATACCTCAACGAGCGACTCGTCGATCATGATGGCCTCTGGCGTCGCCGGCCCCGTTGATCCCGCGCAGTTCGAAGCTGCGCTCTACGACGTCGCTGTCGATCTCACCAAGCAGATCGCCCGAGATGGCGAAGGCGCGAACTCGTTGATTGAAGTCCACGTCGATGGGGCGATCAACCCGGCCCAGGCCAAGCGAGTCGCCAAGGCGATTGTCAACTCGCCCCTCGTCAAAACGGCTGTCCATGGCGGCGATCCGAACTGGGGCCGTGTGGCGATGGCGATCGGTAAGTGCAGCGACCATGCCGACGACCAGTTGATCGATCAAACCGCAGTCACGATCCGTTTCGGCACCGACGAGGTGTACCCCCGCCTGCTCGATGATGCCGCTCTCGCTGCGCTGTCGGGCTACATGTCGGGCACCGACGTACTGATCCACGCCAGCCTCGGGCTGGGCGAAAGCGAGTCAACGGTGTGGGGCTGCGACCTCTCCGACACCTACGTTCGCTTCAACGCCGATTACACCACCTGAATAGGTGCAAATTATTTCGCCCTTTCGATGGCATGTGATCTGCGACCTGTATCATTTCGCTCACTGAAGGGGAGTACCCCTCGAGGCCAGTCGTCAAGACGTCCCACAATGGGGCCGGCGTGGCCAGTCCGAGAAATCGGGCGGGGAGACTTTCAGCATCGTCAGTTTTGTCGTGCGCTGAAAGGACAACCTCGTGTTCAAGAACACCCTGAAGACCTTCACCCTGCTCGCCGGTCTCGCCGGTTCGTTCATCATGGTCGGCGCGCTGCTCGGCGGCCCGACAGGCGTCGTGATCGGTGCCGTGTTCGGTTTCGGCCTCGTCGGCAGTTCGTACTGGTTCTCTGATCGTCTTGCGGTTCGTTCGGCTCGCGCCGAAGAAGTCCGGCCCGGCCAGTTGGATTGGTTGCAGTCTGACCTCGCGGTGCTCGCCGAACGCGCCGGGATACGGACGCCGCGGCTGTTCCTGTCGCCAGATGCGCAACCAAACGCCTTCGCGACCGGGCGCAACGAGCGCACCGCCGTCGTATGTGTCACCGAGGGGCTACTCGCGGTGCTCGATCGTGACGAAGTGCGTGGCGTGGTGGCACACGAAGTCGCCCACGTCCGGCACCGTGACATTCTGATCGGCTCGATCGCCGCCGCGGTCGCGACCGGCATTTCAATGATTGCAAACATGGCGATGTTTGCATCGATGTTCGGTGGCGGATCCAACGAGGACGACGCACCGAACCCACTTGTCCTCATGGCGCTCGCGATCGTCGCCCCGGTGGCCGCAAGCGTGATGCAGATGGCGCTGTCACGGTCTCGCGAGTTCGAAGCCGATCGGCTCGGTGCTGAACTCGCTGGCGATCCTCGCCCCCTCGCGTCGGCCCTCGCGAAGCTCGATCGTGCCGCGCGGGCGGTACCGATGGACGTCGCTCCCGCACAGGCCACGGCCTACATCGTCAACCCCCTCACCGGGCGCGACGTCAAGTTCTCGAATCTGTTCCTCACCCACCCGCCGACCGAGGCACGCATTGCTGCGCTCCTCGCAGATGACACCGCACTGATTGGCCAGCCATGAGCACGACAACTGCTGAGACACCCACCGCTTCGAGCCCCCAGCCGGGCGAGTTGGCCGACTGGTATCGATTGACCGTCGATGCTGTCTTGGAGGCTCAGGGGTCGACGTCTCGCGGCTTGTCGACCGACGATGCGGCGCAGCGATTGGAAGAGGTCGGGTCGAACGAGCTGATCGACAACGGCTCGACGCACCCGTTGAAGATCGTCTGGCAACAGGTGTCGGCGGTGATGGTGCTGATCCTGATCGGCGCCGCGCTGTTGTCGCTGGTGCTCGGCAAGTTCCTCGAAGCCGGCGCAATCGGTGCGATCGTGGTCTTGTTCACGCTGCTGGGCTTCTTCCAGGAGTACCGCGCCGAGCGCGCCATTGCGGCGTTGCGTCAGATGTCGGTACCGATCGTCAAGGCACGCCGCGACGGCCGCACCGTCGAAATCGCAGCTGCCGATCTGGTGCCAGGCGATGTCGTGCAACTCGATGCCGGCACCATCGTCCCGGCCGACCTGCGCCTGATCGAGGTCGCGAACCTGCGCGTCGAGGAAGCCACCCTGACCGGCGAGTCCGAACCCGTCGACAAGCACACGGAACCGACATATGGCGCCAACGTCGCACTCGGTGATCGGCGATGCCTCGCGTTCAGTGGAACACAAGTTTCTGCTGGCCGCGGACTCGGTGTCGTTGTCGCCACCGGCATGAACACCGAGCTAGGACGTATCGCCGCGCTCCTCCAAAGTGTCACTGTTGAGGCAACGCCACTCCAAGTGCGCCTCGATCGCGTCGGAAAGCAGCTGGCGCTCGTGGGCGTCGCCGTCGCGGCACTCGTTGTGGCAATGGGTGCGTTCGGCGGCGAGTCGGCCTCGGACCTCGTACTCACGGCAATCAGTGTCGCCGTTGCGGTCATCCCCGAGGGTTTGCCGGCCGTCGTTACGTTCACCCTGGCAATCGGCGCGCAACGCATGTTGCGCCGCAACGCCCTGATCCGCAAGCTCCCCGCTGTCGAAACGCTCGGGTCGGTGACCGTGATCTGTTCGGACAAAACCGGGACACTCACCCAGAACAAGATGACCGTCACCCAGCTGCACGTCGCCGACCAACAAACCACGGTCGAGCCGGGCGCCACGATCGAACTCGCTGCCTGGAGCGCGGCGCAGCGAGTACTCGTCGCGGCGGTCGTGTTGTGTAACGACGGCGAAGCTGAACGCGGCACCGACGGCACGTTGTCGATGATCGGCGACCCCACCGAAACCGCGCTCCTGCAGCTCGCATCCAACGCCGGCATCGACGTCAAACAACTCCGTACAGCGGTACCAAGAATCGGTGAGAACCCATTCGATTCCGGGCGCAAGCGGATGAGCACCGTCCACGGACCCATAGTCGAGTCAGCTGCAACAGCTGCGCTGTTCGAGGGCGTCGACGGCACATGTCCAGTTGCATTCGCCAAGGGGGCGATCGACGGTCTCGTCGCACACGCTGATCTCGTCTGGACTGCAAACGGAGTCGTCGCCTTCGACGACCAACATCGGGCCAACCTGCTCGCAGCGAACGATGAGATGGCTGCGGCCGGGCTCCGCGTGCTCGGCGTCGCTGTCCGCTCGTTCACGAATCCAGCAGCACCCGTTGCCGAGCTGGTTGCCGAGCTAGTTGCAGGGGCCGAATCGTCGCTCACGATCATCGGTCTCGTTGGCATTATCGACCCGCCGCGCAGCGAAGTTCGAGACGCCGTTGCTATATGTCGCTCGGCCGGGATCCGTCCCGTGATGATCACCGGCGACCATCCGCTGACCGCCAAGGCAATAGCCGAGCAACTCGGTATCGCCACCGATGACCGTGTGCTGACCGGCGTCGACCTCGACCAGTTGAGCGATGCCGAATTCCATGCCGCTGCCATGGAGGTCTCGGTGTTCGCCCGGGTCTCACCTGAACACAAACTGCGCATCGTTGGGTCGCTCCAGCAACAGCAGCAAGTCGTGGCAATGACGGGCGATGGCGTCAACGACGCCCCGGCACTGAAGCAGGCAGACATCGGCGTTGCCATGGGCATCACCGGCACCGACGTCACCAAAGAGGCATCCGACATGGTGCTGCGCGACGACAACTTCGCGACCATTGTCGCTGCGGTCGAAGAGGGCCGGGTGATCTACGACAACCTGCGCCGTTTCGTCAGCTTCGCCGTCGCCGGCAACCTGGGAAAGATCATCGTCATGCTCGGCTGGCCGGTCCCCTACCTGCTCGCCGGAGGCGAACTCGACGCAGCCGTTGCCCTCTTGCCGCTCCAACTCCTGTGGCTCAACTTGATGACCGACGGCCTCCTCGGGCTGTCGATGGGCCTTGAACCCGCCGAGCGTCGCGTCATGCAACGCTCCCCGCACCAACCGGGCGCCAGCCTCTGGGCTGACGGACTTGGACGTCAAACGATCTGGATCGGAGCGCTCATCGGCGCCGCCTCACTCGGCATCGGGTTCATCTACCGCGAGACCAACCAGGCCGAGTGGCAGACGATGATGTTCACGACGCTCGCGTTCATGCAGGTCTTTCAGGCCTTCGGAACACGTTCACGAACCGAGTCATTGCGCACCATCGGCTTCACCACCAACCGCCTCATGCTTGCCATTGCCGCCGTCGTCGTCGCACTGCAGCTCGCTGCGTTGTACACCCCGCTCAACGGCTTCTTGGACCTCGACCCTCTCGGGGCCGCCGACCTCGCCATTTGTGTCGGCCTCGGCCTTGCACTGCTCGTTGTCCTTGAGATCAACAAGTATCACCACCGCAGGACACACACCGACCTTGCAAAGAGCTCACGGCGCCGAGAAGCCACATTGTGATTGACGTCTTGCCGCAGATCGGTCTCGTGGTCGTCCTGATCGCTCTCAACGCCATGTTCGCCGGAACCGAGCTCGCTCTCGTGTCACTCAGCGAAGGCCAACTCCAACGCCTCGAGGCCCGCTCCGCAACCGGTGCACAGCTCGCGCGCTTGGCGCGTGAACCAAACCGATTCCTCGCCACCATTCAGATCGGCATCACCCTCGCCGGGTTCCTTGCATCGGCGGCAGCAGCGGTCTCGCTCGCCGAACCACTCCAGGGCCCACTCGGCTTCCTTGGAAGCGCAGCACGCCCCGTTTCCATCGTCGGCGTCACCTTGATCCTGACCTATCTCACCCTGGTATTCGGCGAACTCGCTCCGAAACGAATTGCCATGCAGCGCGCCGAGAAATGGGCGATGGCGGCGGCGCGCCCGCTCGCCACCCTGACGACCATTACCCGACCAGCCGTCTGGCTACTGTCTCGATCGACTGACCTGGCAGTCCGACTCATCGGCGCTGACCCCACCCATCAACGCAGCGACGTCACCGACGAAGAACTTCGCGACATGGTCGCCGCCCACGAAACCCTCACCCCTGAACAGCGCCGGATCATGGACGGCGCGTTCCATGTCGCGCAGCGCACCCTGACCAAGGTCCTCGTACCCCGCACCGACGTGTACATCATCGATGCTGACTCGACCTGCCGCGATGCGGCAACCGCGCTCGCCCAAATCGGACACACCCGGGCGCCGGTGGCACCCAACGGCAGCCTTGACGAGGCAATCGGAATCGTCCACCTCAGCCGACTCCTCACAGCCGACCCGCACGAACCGGCACGAACCGTCGCAGTACCGGCGCCAGTGTTCCCTGGTGCCGCACGAGTCATCACCACAATGCGCGACCTCCAGGCCCAACGGGCCCAAATGGCCTTCGTCGTCAACGAATACGGACGCATCGACGGCATCGTTACCATCGAAGACCTCGTCGAAGAACTCGTCGGTGAGATCTACGACGAAACCGATCCCGACCGTGCCACTGTCGAACACGAACCCGACGGCACCATCGTGCTTCCCGGCCGCTACCCCATCCACGACCTTCCAGAACTAGGTATCGACCTTCCAACAGGCAGCTACGCAACTATCGCCGGGTTCGTCCTGCGCGAGCTCAACCACATCCCCACCGCAGGAACAACGATCGTGGTTGACGACTGGACACTCGAAGTTCGCGCCGTCCACGACCACGCCGTCACCCAAGTCGCACTTCGACCGCGCCAAACAGAACGCATCCGCACGCAGGTCATCGAAGCCGCTACTCCCCCGACCGGGGCTGACCAACTGCAACGTCAGGTGGGCGGGCCGTGACACTGGGGTTGTCCCAGTCGGTGCCGGAACACGTCGTCGCCCTGCCGGAAGGCGATGCAGCGTGTCAGCAGCGGAGATAACCACGCTGTCGTTCGCTCCACTCAACACGGCAGGCGACTCCGGATTCGAGGCCGTGCGGCCGCGCCATGAGCACGGTTCCGGTTGCGTCCGGCAGGAACGACGCTGCGCCATCAACTCGGCCACAAACCGGTCGACTTGGCGCTCGTACACCTCGTCGGGCGCCGGGCGAGGTGGGCAATCCCGAAGGCGATGTTCTGATCGATCCGCCGATGTAGGCAACCAAAATGGGTCGTTCGTTGGCGAGCCGCGCTGTCGATCGCCTGTCAACCTGTCCAGAAGCGTGGGGTCAGGGGCAGCCCATCACCCAGCGGAAGGTGACATCAACGTCGATGTCGCCGGCGTCCGTCGGAACCGCGCCGAGCAGGGTCACGGTCATGCGGCGTGCATTGAAATCGGCATTCGCACCACCCGTGTTGTGCTCGGAAATGATCATCCGCACCGGACCATTCGCTTCCGGAATGTTGTCATCGGAAAAGAGTGCGACATCAGCATCCACCTCGAATTCACCGACGACGCCTCCGGACAGGTCCTGCTGCATTTGAGCGGTGAGTTGGGCAACCGGGGCATCAGTATCCGCCCTGCGGATAAGAACCGAGAACCCGAACGCCCCGTCGCTACAACCTCCGCCGAGCTGGAACGCCAACTCGTCATCGCTGACGTAATACCGCTGCTCAACCACGCCGGTGAAGATGAACGAGCCCTCAATGAGTTCGCCGAATCGTCTGCAGCGATCTCGTCTGCAGCAATTTCGTCTGCGAGAATCTCGACAGCGCTCGCTCGGCGAGCAGGGTGAACTCAAGGACACCTCGAACGGAAGTCGGGTGGACTGACGGGTGCAACCAAGAAGCAGCCGGCTTGCAGGTTTCAGGGGTTGCACCAGGTGCAGTGACCGGGATCGGCCAGATCCATTTGGACCATTTCGGAGTGTTCGGCCGAGCAGAGAACACACCCGTGGATTCGAGCCCGGACCGTGTCGGTGTTTCTCCCACACCACGAACATGGCACGCCAATTTCGTTGCGGATCGGCCCGTAGCCAGGGGTCGAACATTCGGGGCATGCGGTCGCTGCACGGTTGGCGAGGTCTCGGGCGGCGCGCTCAATAATGGGTCGTCGGCTCGGGCATTTGTGGGCGCGGAGGTCGGTTTCGACCTGTGCTCGACCGTGCGGCGAACGATCGGTACAGGTGCGCACCGCGGCATGCAGCGTCACCAAGTCCTGGATCCCTTTGATCACGGTCGGTGCCGACGCGCCGATGGCGCTGACGATCATGGCGTGGGAGGGGAACTGGGCTCGACGGAGCAGGTTGGTGAGATCGCTGGTCGCATCGACGTCCTCACTGACAGCAACGAGGTCGTATGCCTGCTCAGTGCCTGTGATGACGATGCCTCGGATGTCATCGACCAGCACAACGAGTTCGGTGCAGACCAGTAGGAACGGAACAGATGGTGATGGACCAATAGTGCCCTCCGAGGCAACACCGATGCGATGTCCTGATGCGTCCATTCCCATTCGGGCCTTGGCAATGGCAGTGTCGCGTGGCGTAGCCGTCCGTTCGATTTCACCGCTGAACGTTCCGAGGGTGTCGGTGTCCACCTCGACCTCGACGACATCGAGTTCGAGGATCTCAGCAAGAACGGGGCCAACAAGCGTCGCCTTGTCATGTTTGGTGGCCATAGCTGCGACCCGACCGCGGTAGTGCGTGGCAGGGCTCGATGGCATCGCCTGCACGATGCCTATTTGAGGTGTGCGGCCATTGCGTGGAAACCGCCGTCGACGTGAAGGATTTCGCCCGTGATCATCCGCCCAAGGTCCGAGAGCAAAAAGACGGCGGCGTCGGCAACCGGTGCGGCGTCGTGCGGGTCCCATGCCATTGGCGCCTGGTGTTCCCATGCCTCCAGCAGACGTTCGAACGAGTCGATTGCCCCTGCGGCACGGGTGTGGAGTGGGCCCGCAGCGATGAGGTTCGTACGAATAGCTTGAGGGCCAAGGTCGCGTGCGAGATACCGGTTGGTCGACTCGAGCGCGGCCTTGCAGACGCCCATCCAGTTGTACACCGGCCATGCCCGCGAGGCGTCGAAGTCGAGGCCGACGAGGGAACCACCGGTTGGCGGAGCCAGATCACGCAGCAATCCCGCGAGGGCCGCGTAGGTGTGGACGCTGGCATGAAACGCTCGAGCAACCGGGTCGAATTGGGCATCGATGAAGCTTCCCGAGAGAGCTTCACGTGGGGCGAACGCAACTGCGTGGAGAGCGCCGTCGACGTGACCCCATCGTTGCTTCAGTTGGTAGCTGAGAGATTCGACGTCTGATGGTTCGGTGAGATCGGCTTCGATGACTTCGACGTCGCCACCCAGTGTTGCTGCTGCAGAGTGGGTGTGTTCGATGTCGCGTTGCAGCCCGGACAGGACAATGTGCGCGCCGGCCTGTGACGCAGCGACCGCTGTTGCGTAAGCAATCGAGTCGGTGTTCACCACCCCGGTGATGAGGATCTTCTTGTCCGCGAGAAGTTGCAGTGTCATGGTCGTGTTCCCTGTCGTCAGTCGTCGTCGTTGTGTTTTTTGTGTTGCCGTTTCGCTGTTGGATCAGAAGTAGTCGGCGCGGCTGACTTGGGTTTCGCTGATGAGGACAACGCCGTGGTGGTCGTCGAGGAGTTGGCGGATACCCGCGACGATGGCTTCGGCGCGGTCGATCGGCACGACGCTGATGAGTAGCGAGAGGCTGTTGCGATCGTTGAACAGAAGGCGGCCTTCGTGGACGCCAGAGTGCCCAAACCCGGAGACACCTTCAATCGCTGTATAGCCCTTGGCCCCGGCTGCGAGCAGCAGGTCTCGAACCGTGGGAACGTGTTCGCCGTCGATGACGACTTCGATGCGGGCCATGGTCGTAAATCCGGTCCAGGTGTTCATGAGGTCTCCAGTGTGTTGTTGATATCGATGGGGCGGGGCTCGGCACTCCAGGTGCCGTTTGGTGTTCGGATCGACCAGCGTTCGTGCGGATGGGAACGGCCAGCGATGCGGATCCAGGAACCGCCGACGAGGGTGGTGAGGATCGGGTTCTGGTCGATGACGCGTTCGATACGTTCGAGTGGCGCTTGGATCACCGCAAGGAGCCGAACGGGTTGATGATGCCGCCGGTCACCGATGTGGGTGCTTTGCAGTGGAAGGCCGACGCGAAGGTCGCCGTGTTCACCTGAGATCACACCGGTGTTGGCTGCAATGTTGTGGATGAGTTTGTCGCCTGCCCCGAAGGTGTCGGGGTCGACGGTGGAAAAGTAGTACTGCGACGAGATCCAGTGGGCGACCACAAGCGGTGCAGTCATGATTGTTTCGAGGACCTTGCCGTCAGGGTCCTGGTCGGCGTCGTAGGTATGCAGGAACGAGCGGCCGTCGAGGTCGAGCCCGGTAGTCATCGAGCGGGGCCCGATGATGAACGAGTTATTGCGGGCAAGGCCCCACTCCGAGCGGATCTGGGCCCAGTCGCCGCCCCGGTTGCGCACCGTTCCAGATGGTCCTGGAAGGTGGAGTGCTCGTTGAGCCGACTGGCCGCGAGCCGCGGCGTCTAGAGCTTCGACGAGCTGTTTGAGCGTGTCGTTGTGCGCTGGAGGGATGTCATGGGTGTCGAGGAGGCGAACGTCGTCGCTGACAGTGTCGTGCAGGGCTGCACAGAAGTGTGTCGTGTCAGGGATGTCGATCGTGCGCTCGCGCAGCCCGCCCCGTACGTCAACGTCGTTCAAGAGTCGGACGACCGTTCGGGCGTTGTCCTGACCGGACGCTCCCGCACAGGCTCCGCAGTCAAGTGCGGTGGCGTGAGGATTGTTGACGTTGTCGCTCGCATGCCCACAGAGCACAACAAGCGGTGCGAAATCCTTGGTCAGGCCCATCGTCTTGAGCACTGCTTCGGCGGTGAAGACTCGTTGTTCGAGGTCGAGCCCTCCATCGGCTGAGCCGTCGAGTTCCATCACCGTTGGAGGCCGATCCGGAGCGGTACGGCGGGGCGGAAACAACGTCCGCATCGCCGCTGCGGGCCCAGCAATCCATCCGGCTGCTTCGGCCATGACGAACGGTGCGCCGAGGCCATGCTTCGTTGAGGCGTGCACTGCGGTGGCACCTGCGCGCAACCGGTCGCGGGCGAGCATCGCGTCGACAGCGTCTGGTCGACCGGCTCGGTCGATCGGTCGTTCAATGGCAAGAACCGATGGTTTGACGAGCACCGGGCAGCGTGGCTCAGCCTGCTGCCATTCGAGGCGGCGGACTGACATCGCAACACCGAAGAAGCCAGCGAAGCCGATGGTGTCGTACGGGCCGGTCGCCTCAAGATGACGGCGCAGTCCTTCCGAACGCACGTCGATGCAGAACACGAGTTGAGCGTCCGGTGGACGTACGGGAGTTCCGGGGTCGAGTCGATCAAGTTTCGACAGCAAGTGCTGCTCGACATTTCGTTCCTGCGCACGCAGCCATGCTGCATTGCGGTCGAACGGTTCGAAGTGGGACAGCACCTGCTCGATGTCGTTGCGCGCGGTGACGTCAGCGTGCGGGAACCCCGCCTCGACGACAGCGTCGACGCGAGCGGCGAGCACCTTGGCGGCGGCGTTCGCGACCGACCGCGATCGGTCGCCAATCGTGTGCCCCAGCAAGCAAGCTGCCTCGAGCGCCGACCGGGCGGCGACGAGATCGATCAGGGCAGGACTCCGCCGCTGTTCGTCGGGATGCGCCCAGTCGGTTCGCCACTTCGCATAGCCGGCCCAGCCCTGCAGACGGCCGAGGTGTCCTCGCATCTCGTCCACGTGTGCGGGGGCATCGACACCAGTCACGGCGAACGCAGTTGCGATCACCTCGGCTGGATCGTCGCTCAGCCCGCGGAGCCACCGTTGCGCGTCGCCGTCCAAGTGTCGCCGAAGGCCTGCGACCTGGATGGCGTCCTTACGCCACAGGTCCTGGAACGATCCCGCTCCGTGCCCGGCGAACTGGGCGGCCGAGTGGAAGATCGAGGCATCGATCATTGCGCCAAGCGAACCCGACGTTCCTTCGACGTGTTCCAACGCGGTGAGCGGCTCCACTTCATCCTTGACGTCAGGGCCGTGCAGCATGTCGAGCCGGACAATTTCGGCCACGGACACACTGCGACCATTGAAGCGGATCGGCGGAATCGAGCACAGGTCGATGAACTGCGATTCGATCGCCCAGTGCAGGTCGTCGAGCGTCGTCAACCCGTACTGGTGATCTCGACGGAACTCCTCCAACGAGAGGTGCGTCCGAGCATGCAACTGGCGGCGCGCAACAGCAGTCGCACCGTCGAACCCGAGCTGTTCGAGCCCCCCGAGCGGGTTCACCGCCACGAAAGAGGTCAATGGCCACGCCGGCGCAATGATCGTGGCCGCACGGGCAACGTCAGCACGCACCTTCGACCGGATGACCTCGTGAGACATCAACTCGGTCGGCTCGGAAGTCGGAGCGATGTCGACCCCGACCGATCGGGACGAAAGGTCCTGTCGGCGTGCCCATCCTGTTCCGGCCACACCCGGGTGCGCGATCCGTTCGAATAATACGGAGAGCTTCGTATCGAGCGTGTCCACCGCTGGCAGTCGCACCAGAGACAGGATGGCAGCAACGGCCGCGATGATCGCCAGCGTGATCAGAAGTGTGCTGACACCGACGCCCGAGTCCGCTGCCAGTTCGCCGAACGAAGGCTGTACGAAGTGCTCGACCAGTCGGAGGCCTCCGAGGTAGCCGAACACGGTCGCAACGCATCCCACCGCGCCGCCGACGACTGCCCGGACGCCACTCATCGCGCCGCGTCCGAGCCATCCCCACACGCCATGCACCGCAGTCACCCAAGAGAAGACAACGACGAGGGCGACACCTCCGTCGGACACATCGGGCGGCAGTATCCACAGACCCAATCCAACTGCAGCGGTCGCCACGCCGATCGTCGAGAACAGTCGGACACGAGCCGACGGGAGGGGTAACGGAGATGCCCGGCGAGTGGAGCGCAGACCCGACGAGATCGCATCGCCCGCGCCGAGGAACATTGTTGCTTTGTACATCCCGTGCCCGATGATGTGGAACACCGCGCTACTGAATGCACCGACCGTGCACTGCAGCACCATGAACCCCATCTGGGCCACTGTCGACCATGCCAACTTGCCCTTGACGTCCACACGTTTCGATGCCGCCCCGATACCGGCCACGG
Organism: Ilumatobacter sp.; assembly: GCA_051275435.1. Taxonomy (GTDB): domain Bacteria; phylum Actinomycetota; class Acidimicrobiia; order Acidimicrobiales; family Ilumatobacteraceae; genus Ilumatobacter_A. The sequence goes on along the minus strand of JBNMOS010000087.1, from coordinate 1,906 downwards.
TCGTTGCTACGGCGAGCGCAAATGCCAGGTGAACGGCAACGAAGGACTCCAACACGATCGGTCCGAATCTGATCAGCAAGAGTCCTGCACCACTCACGAATCCGGCGTGGACCAGCGCCGACACCGGTGTCGGCGCGGCAAGCGTGGAGACCAGCCAGCGATGAAACGGCACCAGCGCCGACCGAGACGCACCCGCCACGACGAGCAGCAATGCAACCAGATCGTTCACGCCGACCCCGAACACTGTCGACGAGGCGAGCTCACCAGCGAGGGCGGCCAGGTTCAACGACGGGTCCACCCCGCCTTCGGCGACGATCAGCACGACGGCGAGAAGGAGGGCTGCGTCGCCAACCGCCAGGGCCCGGTACGTGTGCCGTTGCGCTCGCTGCGTCGCCGGAAGATCATTGCGATGACCGAGTAGGCCGACCAACGCCCAGCTTGAGCCGACCCAACCAATAGACAGTGTCAACCACCCGCCCGGCACGACGACCAGCGCACTGCCCGTCACCAATATGGCGAACAGCATGAAGAACCGGTTCGCACGACTGTCCAAATCCAGACTCCGACGAGCGAACGACGCGACCACAGCGCCCGTCGAGGTCACCGCTGCCAACAGGAGGGCGGTTGCCCGATCGAGTCTGAGGCCGAGCCAGCCGGCACCGTCGACCAGGCCGTCGGGCCGTGTACCGCTGACCACGGCCACTGCGACTGCTGCAGCGAACGCAATCCCGCAGGCCGCAGCCACACATCGTCCTGCGTTCAGCCCAGCCGGACGCCACACGAGTACAGCCACCGACCCCAACAACGGCGCGAACACCGCCAGGACGACAAGCATCGACTCGATCACCGCCGCGCCCCTGTCCGCTCGAACGCCAGAGTCAAAAAGTTGTTGGCTGTCACGGACCGAGAACATAACAGCAGCAATTAATTTCTATGAAACTTATTACCGGTTTTTTGTATCTAGTGTCTCGAGTAAGCTCCCCACATGGCCGCTGAGCGAACCTGGACGTTTCTCACCAATCACGCGCACGTCCTCCTCGCCATCAGCGCAGCACCCGACCTTCGCCTCAAAGACATCGCCGAACGGGTCAATATCACCGAGCGCACGGCCACTCAAATCCTCTCCGACCTCGAAACCATCGGATGCATCGAACGCCGCAAGGTGGGGCGCCGTAACCACTACGTGGTCAGCGCTCAACAGCCACTGCGCCACCCGCTCGAAGAACACCACCAGATCGCCGACCTGATCAACGCCCTCAGCCACCACCCCGAACCCGAGTAGCTCGACCTGAAGGCAGATGCACTCGTCGGGAAACGCAGCCCGAAGGCCATTCCGAGCACCGAAGGCCGGTGGGGTGCTCTGGTGCGTGGCTGTTAGGAGACCGTGACGACGCCGTAAAAGGCGACGTGATCTTTGATTTCGGCTGCCTTCTCTTTCGGCGCCGGGTAATACCACGCCGCATTTGACTTCGTCTCGCCGTCGACGGTGATGTCGTAGTAGCTCGAGTCGCCCTTCCACGGGCAATGTGTCGAATGATCAGTCGGCGTGAAGAACTCGATATTCACCGACTCCCGCGGAAAGTAGTGATTCCCCTCGACGACCACGGTCGCATTCGACTCGGCAAGAACAGTTCCATTCAGGACAGCTTTCATGACACGTTGAACCGTCCAGCTGTCAAAACTGTTCCCGAAAAAGCAAACGACTGAGCCCGTCAGACGAGCCCAGCCGCAGCCAATTCAGATTTTCAGCGTGTCACTTTGGAGGCATGCGGATGCCACCGTCGACACGGATCGTCTCGGCGTTCATGTAGCTGTTGGTGATGCATTCCATGACCATCGATGCGAGCTGCTCCGGTTCGCCAAGGCGCTTCGGGAAGAGGACGCCCTTCTGCAGGTTCTCCTTGAA
>JBNMOS010000086.1:0-15761 GCA_051275435.1 Ilumatobacter sp. | reverse complement strand
TCGCGAGTGTGGATGGCAGCCATGCGTCGGTGCAGGCGTCGGCCCTGTGGTGTGAGGTCGACGAGCACTTCGCGTCGGTCGGTTCCGCCTTGGACGCGGGTGACCAGCCCAGCCTCGACAAGCCGTCCCACGATCCGATTGCACGAACTGTTGGCGACGAGCAACTTTTCGGCGAGTTCTCCCATGCGAATCGGTGAACCGTGAGCGGAGATCTGGTGCAGGACGTCGTAGTCGTCGAGCGAGCGGCCGCAGCGGGCCCGCAGATTTTGGTCCATTGCCTTGGTCGCCGTGCGGTGGTAACGGACCAGACGTTCCCAGGTCCTGACGACGTTCGCTGCTGACATGGATCGATCGTACCAAATTATTTCCAATCGGAAATAAATTTGGAGCGTGATCGGTTGATCTATTCATGACCACCGCATCTGTCATCGACATCCGCCGGTCTTCTGACCGGTTCCACACCAGAGCCGGCTGGCTCGACTCGAAGCATTCATTCAGCTTCGGCAACCACTACGCACGTAACAACACTCACCACGGCCAGCTCCTCGTGCTCAACGACGACCGGGTCGCCGGCGGCACCGGGTTCGACAGACATCCGCATCGCGACATGGAGATCGTGACCTGGGTGCTGGACGGCGAACTTGAACACAAGGACTCCGAGGGCAACCGGGGTCTCATCTATCCAGGTCTTGCGCAACGGATGAGTGCGGGCCGAGGCATCTGGCACTCAGAGAAGAACGCGAGCACGAGCAAAGAGGTCCACTTCATCCAGATGTGGATCCAGCCCGACACCGAAGCGACCAACCCCGGATACCAGCAGCTCGACATCAACAGCCAGCTCGCCGCCGGTGGACTCGTGCCGATCGCATCCGGGCAGGGACACGACGCGGCCATCTCCATCCAGCAGCGCGACGCAGTCCTGTGGGGCGCCAGGCTGCAGGCCGGCGAACGTGTGCAGGTTCCCGACGCGGCGTTCGGTCACGTCTTCGTCGCCCGCGGAAGCGTCGAGTTCGAAGCGAAGGGCAAGCTCGCCACCGGTGACGCAGTCCGCCTCCGACGCGGGGGCGGACAGGGGCTGGTCGGCGGAGCCGACGGCGCCGAAATATTGGTGTGGACAACGGGAGCAATGTGATGACCAAACAACAACAAAGCGACCACATGAACACATCACCGGGCGCCGATCGCTCCGTCGAATGGGATCGCCTCCGCTCCGCATACCTGCTCGATCGATCGGCCAGGCCGAAGTCGACGGCTCGCGGAGTGCACCACGTCGCACTGCTGTCGAGCGACGTCGAACAGACGATTCGCTTCTATCAGGACGTGCTCGGGTTCCCGCTGACCGAGTTGTTCGAGAACCGCGACTACGACAGTTCGACGCACTTCTTCTTCGACATCGGGCACGGCAACACGCTTGCGTTCTTCGACTTTCCCGGTCTCGATCTCGGAGAGTACGGCGAAGTGCTGGGTGGTCTCCATCACCTCGCGATCTCGGTCGAACCAGAGCAGTGGGCCCACCTCAAAGCCAAGCTCGACGACGTCGGTATCGAGTACGCCCATGTCGATGGCACCTCGATCTACTTCCGTGGTCCCGATGGGGAGCGTCTCGAACTGATCGCCGATCCACTCGGTGAGATGTACGGATCGCCGGTGATGTGAGCGTGATCGACTTCACTCACGAACAGTTCTCCGGACGAATCGTCTTCGGCGCGGGTCGTCGGCGCGACGCCCCAGCCGAGATCGGAGCGCTCGACCCGACCGGTGTCCTGATCGTCGGTGGCACTCATGACTCCGACACGATTTTGGGGTTGGCCGACGCGTTGGCCGTCCCAGCCGAAACGATCATCGGCGTGCGCCCTCACGTGCCGGCTGACACGGTGAACGCTGCGCTCGCGCTGTTCGACCGGTTCGCCCCGAACATCGTCGTCGCCGTCGGCGGTGGATCGGCAACCGGGCTGGGCAAGATGATCGCGCTCGAACGCGACGTGACTCTCGTGGCAATCCCGACCACGTACGCAGGGTCGGAGATGACCCCGATCTGGGGTACCACCGACAACGGTGTGAAGCAGACCGGACGGTCGCTGCGGGTGCTCCCGCGCGTCGTGGTCTACGACCCCGAACTCACGGTCGGTCTGCCGAAGTCGGTCACGGTGAACAGCGCGTTCAACGCCCTCGCCCACTGTGTCGAAGCTCTCTGGCTTCCGGACACGTCACCGATCACCGCAGAAGCGGCCATCAGCGCTATCCGAGCGATCACTGAGAGTCTCGACGACGTGGTCGACCGGCTCGATGACGTCGATGCACGTGCCCGCCTGCTTTATGGAGCACACCGCGCCGGCTCGGTCCTCACCGCGGCAGGAACGGGCCTGCTCCACAAGACCGCTCACGTTCTCGGTGGCATGTTCGATCTCGACCATGGAGCGATGTACGCCGTGCTCACGCCGCACATGGTCGGCTACCACAGCGATCAGAACCCCTACGTTGACGATCTGCTCACGAGCGCACTCGGCCCCGACCCGCTGCATGCGCTCGATGATCTCGCGATTCGGCTCAATGCGCCACGATCCCTCGTCGACATCGGCTTCCCCGTCGATGCGACACCGACCGCCATCCAAGCTGTCGCCCACCACGCCGGTGTGAGCATCGACGAGATCGAACATCTCCTCACCGTGGCCATCTCCGGCCACCCAACCCCGTCACGCCACATCGCAGAGCGCCGTCCCTAGTTCGTGCCTAGTTCGTGCCTAGTTCGTGCCTAGTTCGTGCCTAGTTCGTGCCTAGAACGACGCTAAACACGGTGGTTCTCGACACAACAGCGAGCAACAGCGACGACGCCGACAACAGCTGCTGACCAGGCGAAGCACCCCGCCGAGCATCGCTCAGACCGACCCGTACCCGCCGATTCGACTTCCCAAGCTGAATAAGACCAGCTGATTGTCTACTTTGGTCCGATCAGATCTCGGGCAGTCTCAGCCACTCGGCCCACGTGACATCTCGGCCGACGAAGCGGGGTTCTTCCGAGCCGTCATGTCATCGTTAGCCATCGGTCAACACTCGCGAGCAACACTGCCCCGGCCCCAGACCGCGTCCAGTGCCGCCGTTGCTAGGTCTCCGGCGTGGTCGGGCTCGAGGTTGCGACCTTCGTGACAGCATTGGAGCGAGCACTGCGGGCGGTACCTCCCCAGCGCTGACGAGTCGCTCGAGCCAAGACGCTCCGTCGACGACGGCGGTTGTGGTCAGGAAGCCCTCGTGGTCACCGACCCCGTTTGAGGTGCGAGTCTCCAGTGACGGTCCTGCCCCGCTCGCTCACCAGCAATATGGGCGCAGGCGAGTGTGCCATCACGCTCAGCGTGCCGCCTCGACCGGTGGCCCCCTCCCCAGGTGCCGGGGTACCCAAACGTGGCCTGTGCTGGCCAGATCGCTTTAGCCGGCGATGGTGGTGCGATGGAGGAGGCGGTGGTGACCGTCGTAGCCGCCAGTGGCACGGTGCAGCACTGAGCGGTTGTCCCACATCGTCAGCATGTTCTGCTGCCACACATGGCGGTACTGGAACTCGTCGCGGGTCTGCCACGCGTACAGCTCAAACAGCAGCTCGCGGGCCGCGTCGTCTGCCATGCCCTCGATGCCAATGATGTAGCCGATGCAGCTGAAAACACCGAGCCGTCCCGTTTCAGGATGCTCCCGAATGATCGGGTGGAGCTGGGTGGCCATTGCCTCGTCGGATGGCCGGATATCCATGCTCCGGTCGGTGGCCTGATCATCGGCGCCATAGGTCCCGTCGGGCGCATAGCCACCGCGCGCTGAGTGCACCGCCATCTTCCCCTCAAGACGAGCCCGGAGGTCGGCCGGCATTGCGTCGAGTGCGGCGTGCTGGTCGACGTACAGGGTGTCGCCGCCCATCGGAGGAATCTGCACCCCGAACAGACAGGTGCCGGAGGGCGGTGTGGCCTGGAAGCTCCAGTCGCTGTGCCAGTTCTCGGCGAACAGCGGCGCCGTCTCGTCGGCACGACGCTCGACAGCGATCACGTGGTCACGCCCATCGATCGGCGCAATGAACGGGTCGTCGCCGAAGCCACCGAAGGCGAGCGTGAACCGTTCAAGATCATCGTCGGTCATTGCCTGGTCGGGGAAGGCCAAGACATGATGCTCCAGCCAAGCAGCCCGAATTTCAGCAACCGTTTTTGTGTCGAGCGATGCGGTGAGGTCGGCCCCGGTCACCGTTGCCCCACACGCCTGTCCCGACTTGACCACGTTGATCGCCATCACCCGAAGGTAGCGCTACGACCACCAACCCTCGGCGCTGGGGCGCGCCGGGCCAAACACTGATGACAATCTCAGTCAGCTGAGACCGGGAGCGCACAGCCCGTCGAGTTCCTTGATCTGAATGCGATCACGGTTCTCGTAGGTCACTTCGTTCTCGGGGTTCGGCTTCAGATTGAAGACCCGGAACTCCATGTCGCTCGTGTCGACCGTCAAGATGCGCCCAATCAGCGGCTCGCCGAGATCGAGGATGACCTTGATGGTTTCGAGCGCCTGGATCGAACCAATGATGCCGGGCAGCACGCCGAGCACCCCAGCTTCGGCGCAACTCGGTGCGAGCTCAGCCGGAGGAGGCTCGGGAACCATGTCGCGGTACGTCGGCCCCTTGGTCGGGTGGAACACGCTGACCATGCCTTCGAAGCGGAAGATCGAGCCGTGCACGACCGGGATGCCGAGCTTGACGCTGGCGTCGTTGAGCAGATAGCGGCTCGGGAAGTTGTCGGCACCATCAACGACAACGTCGTAGCCCTCGAGAATTTCCATGATGTTCGACGCATCGAGCCGCGTGTCGTACGTGACAACGTTGACGTCCGGGTTGAGCATGGTGAGCGTCTTCTTCGCCGAATCAACCTTGCGGTCCCCGATGCGATCGATGTTGTGCAAAATCTGACGCTGCAGGTTGGACGCGTCGACGTCGTCCATATCGACGATGCCGATCTGGCCGACGCCAGCTGCTGCGAGGTACATCGCCGCAGGTGAGCCGAGGCCGCCAGCACCAAGCATCAAGACCTTTGCATCGAGCAATTTGACCTGGCCGGCAGTGCCGACTTCAGGCAGCAGTAGGTGTCGCTTGTAGCGGTTGTTCTGCTCGGGCGTGAGCGACACGGGCGCCTTCCACTCGCGGCCCTCGTCTTTCCAGCGGCCGTAGCCACCCTCCATCGAGAGCACGTTCGTGTAGCCGAGTTCGGCGAGCGTCTTTGCGGCAAATGCCGACCGAACACCGCCGGCGCAATACGCCACGATTGGCGCTTCCTTGTCGATGATGCGGCCCTCGATCTGCGCTTCGAGGTGGCCGCGCGGAATGTGGATGGCACCGAGCAGGGCGCCTTCCTCGTACTCGTCGGGCTCGCGGACGTCGAGGACGATTGCGCCGTTGGCAATCGCTGCCGAAGCGCCCTCGGTGTCGACTTCGGTGATCTCAGACTTTGCAGCGGAGAGAAGGTCGCGGAACGTTGCCATGGTGAAAAGCCTACCAATCAGGTCGGGTATCGAGTTGGGGTCTGATGTAACCCTCTCAACGGCGGCACCATTCCCGCCTCATGCCTTCGCTGAGAGTTTGGTCAGGCCTGAGCGGGTGACGTCTCGTGCAGCATGGTCATCGAGTCGGCGACTGACGCACCAGCGATGAATGCTTCGATTGCTGGGAGTCGGTCGTCGAGTGACGAGGCGTTGTCGTAGATGGCGCGCTGAATAGCGTCTGCAGGATCGGCGCTCGGCCCCACGTCGACGCCGGTGCGCAGTGCATACTCGCCGTTGTCGAGGTCGAGGTCGAAGCTGCTGAGCGACAGCTCCTTGTTCAAGCGGACCGTGAGTTCGAGCACTTCGATCACGCGATCGACCGGGATCTCGACGGGCACGAGCGAGTACACGATGAGCGTCTCGGTGTCGCGGGCCTCGATGATGCCGTGCCAGGCGCCGTTGTCGCCCTGAACCGAGTAGACGATGGCGTTGCCGCTGTCGAGCGTGGTCGGCTGTGTCCCTTCGTTGATCAGCACGTTCGTCGCAACGGCGAGCAGATCGGTCGTCACGGCGAGCAACGTCGGGTTGAGAATGTCGCGACGCATTATTTCGAGTGCTCGGTCAGGGTCGAGCGAACTGGCTTCAAGCCAGCCCGACAACAAACCACCAGCTACGTCCAGGCCGAGCGCTGACGCCGCGTCCGGCGCTCCCTCGGTGAGATAGGCGACTACAGCAGCAACACCGTCGTCCATTGCTCCGTCCGCGTCGAGTGACAACTCGGGCAGATAGTGCCAGAGAGTTAAAGTCAATGGCGCGCCTGGAATTGCGCTACCGACGCCGGAGGCCAACCATGACGCTGCATCGAGCTGTGGGTCATCGGGTTCGGCCGCGCCGAGCCGTTGCACCCAAGCCTTGAGTTTCGCAACCGACGCGCCGATTTCTTCGGGAGGAGCCGCCGCAAGCCGAAGTTCGACGAGAACGTTTCCTTTCCCATCGGGCGCGGGGGTGTCAGGCCGCAACTCAGAACTGATACCGAAGAGTCTCTGCGACTCGATCTGCGCGTACGCATCTCGGTGGACGTGGGCATGCAGACGTCGGTCTGCCGCGTCATCACTGTCACCAACCAGTGCAGCCACGATCCGAACGGGGAAATCATTGCCGTCAGATCGGAGAACGAGGTCAACCTCGGAGATGCTTGCTTTGCGCGGAGCTGCCATTCATCACGCCATTGCGTGAGCGCGAATGTCTTCGACATCAACGTCGCCGCTGAGCCCTCCAACGCTGCCGAACACATCGCCCAGACCGCGGGCCAGGTCAATCACACTGCGATTATCCTGCACTGCATCGGCGTCTTCAGCGGGTGCCGCGCTCGCCATGGCCGGCGCATCGGACTTCATCTTCATCGTTGAGGTCATCAGCGCCTGCGTCTTGCCGTGGAACCGCTTGATCTTTGCAGCGTGGACTGTGATCAGCGCGTCGAGCGATGATTCACGCGCCATCGCTTCGTCGGCCTTGGCAGCCTTCATCCATGCGGGATCCTCAGTCTGCTGGCCCTCGCCATACTCACTGGGCATCTCTTGTTGCGCTTTGCGCCGGCCTTGGCTTGCCATTCCTTGGCGGAGGCCTTCCTTCGCAGCCGCGGCGTTGACCTCTTCGTGCGAGGCTGCCTTGCCCGCCACCGTTCCAACAGCATCGGCAGCAAGCGACGAGCCGCCCTTGGCCCCCACCGCAGCGCCTTTGCCGAGGATGCGCCCCCCTGCACCCGATTCCCCCAGGCGGACATTTGTGTCACCACTCGTGGTCGCCGTTCCGCCCTGCGCTATTCGTTCCTCGGGGCTGAGGTAAGAACCCTCGTAACCGGCTGCACCGCCAGCCTCGTTGCCGATTGCGGGACCGGCAAATGCCATGCCCACCGTGATTGCACCCGATAGCACGGCGGTGCCCTGGCTTGTCGCCTGAGCGGTGAGGAGGTTGGAGTTGCGGGCATTGCTATTGCGAATGCGCTCGATCACACTCCAACTCGCGAGGATCATGTCGATCAGCAACTTCAACGCTGCCAGCCCAATCGCAATCGTTCCGGACATCGCAGCAATCGCGGCACAGATTGGCTGGTGCGGGCCGGGGATAACCGATGCGGCCATTGCCAACAAGGTGACGGAACCGAGCAGGTTACGGATTTCCTTAACGATGAAGCTGAAGCCTTCGAGAACTGCGTGCAAGGAGGTGACTGGGCCATATGGACGCTTTTCGGCCATTTCCTGGATCCGTGCGAGTTCGGCCTTGCCGCGTCCCCACATTGTGGTTGTGCGCATCTCGCTGGCGTAACCGCCGTCGGTTTTTTCTTGTTCGTAGGCATACACGCCCAGCGACACTGCACTGAGCGCCGCAGATTTTACCTTCGTGCCAGCCACGGCTTTGTAGTGCGCGCCGAACCCGACGCCGCGTCCCTTTTCCTTCTTGACCGTGGACTTGTCGACCTTGAGGCCACGACGCTTAACGAACAGTGCCGATTCGCTTATCTTGGACTGCTTCACGAGTGAACCCAAGCTGCTGGCATCTTCGCCAGCAGCTTGCAGTTCGACGAGGCGAGCCTGGTGCTTCTGCACCGCTTCGGCATGCTTCGCAACGGCTTTGCCGTTGCTCTTTGCCGCGGCATCAGAGCGCTTGCTGCGCAGTTCTTCGATGCGTTGGTTGGTGTGCGTAATTGATCGACCGCCCGCAGATTTCTGGTGCTTCTTTTCGATCGACCGAGCCTGTTCGTAGATGCCGTCGACAAGCGGCACCTCCCGATCGGCAGCAGCCTCGGCGATGTGTCCATGCTTGAGGCGTTCCTCGGCTTGCGCGAACTCAGCAATCGGGTTGCCCCCGATGGCCTCGGTGAGTTGAGTCATCTTGGCGCTTTGGCCGCCCCGCTCGGCGACCTCGAACTCGCCCTTGGCCGCTCCGACCGACTCGTAGTCAGCCTCGAAATAGCGTGCGTACTTCTCGATCTTGATGTCGTGGTGCTGGGTGTGCTTGAGGAAAGTTCCGGCGTAGTTGGCGTAGGCCGCGACGACGCCAAGGGGATCGTCGTCGAGTGCTGCCTTCGTTGGAAGGTCGATGTCGGCGCTCGACGGCGACGGAAACAGGAGGTCGTTTTCGCCTAACTCTTCGGCGTCGGGAAACGACTGGTGAGGCCCCGGCACGGCACCGCCTTGAGGTGCCTTCCCCATCTCTGGGTTGTCGGCATCGAGCGCAGTCTGTTCAGATTTCTCGCCTGGCCCGCTTCGCGCATACGGTGACAGGTCAGCGTCACCCAGCCGGAACGTCTCGTTGTCAGGCCGATCGCTCGAGTCGATGACGTCTAACGACTCGATCTCACCTTCACCGCGCCGAGCATGCACGTTGAGCGGCGCCGAGATTCCCTCGGGGCTCGGACCGACGCGCTCCACACCAATCGGCTCGCTGATCTTCATCGGCGCAGCGACAGGCTCGTGCTTCCACGGCCAATTCCAACGCTGGATTGTTTCCGATGATCGTTGGACAGCTGCGCCTTGCTGCAACGTGTGGGTCAACTCGTGAGCGAGAAGTTCCTGGCCGCTCGACGACGACATGTCCGGCAAACCATCGCGGAAGAAGATGCTGTTGCCGGTGGTGAACGCCTTGGCTTGGATCCGGTTGTTGAGATCGGTGGCCTGTGCTCCCTCATGAACTCGGATATTGCCGAAATCGGCACCGAAGCCCGTCTCCATCTTCGAACGAATGCCGTCAGGCAATAGCTTGCCACCGGACTTGGCCGAACGGACGACCCGTTCCGTGTCGGCGTCGACCTCTCCGCCAGCGGTGCCCACACTGGCAGCACGCTGGATCGGTTGGACCACCGAAGCGGTGCCGGTGACAGCAGCCGAGCCGTGGGACCGGGCCCGAATCGACTTGACAACGCGAGCTGCAACCGCGTCGGCTTCACGTTCGTACGGGTCATCGGCTGGGCCGACGCTGAGCTTCGCTTGAATAATCGCATTGCTCAGGTTGAAACCGGCTGGCGCCACACCAGCTCGCACAGCAGACGCAGGTGCGGGAGTCGCGGCCTCGACCGTGGGTGCCGGAGTTCGATCAGGTGCGACCAAGTCCGGCCCAGAACTTGTCACTTTCGCCTGCTCATGGGGCGAATGTACCACTCAGCGCACCCGTGGGTTAATACGAGCGGTCCAAGCACGCAAGACTGCCTTTGTATCTTCCTGGCACCCTGAACGCCGACAACCTGGACGCCGACAACCATCTGGCACTGCAACCACTCATCGGCCGAACCATTCCCACCGCTGACCGCCCGTCGGATGTTTTGGAGCCGGAGCGATCTTCGGGTTCGTCGCTCGTTAGCGTGCCTCCGTGAGCAACGCCCCCACCGCCTCCAAGAAATTGTTCACGGCCTCCACTGCCTCAAACGATGGCCAGTTCACCCCGCAAGACTGGGCGCTCTTCGTCTCCGTTGCTGCAATCTGGGGCTCGTCGTTCGTTTTCATCGACATCGGCCTCGACGCACTTCCGCCAGGCCTGATCACCCTGCTCCGCGTGGGCTCTGGCGCTGCGGCACTGTGGGCACTCCCCCGGTCGATCACCACGCGGGTCGGGCGCGCTGTAACCGACATCCAGATCGAGCCCGACGACCGAGCCAAGCTGCTCCTGCTTTCAGTGATCTGGGTCGCCATCCCGTTTACTCTTTTCCCGATTGCTGAGCAACACATCAACTCGTCGGTCACCGGACTACTCAACGGTGCAACACCGATCTTCGCGGCGACCGTTGCTGCTGTGCTGCTTCGACAACGTGCCCACGGGCCACTGCTGCTTGGCCTCGTCGTCGGCTTCGTTGGCATCGCACTGATCAGCGCGCCGTCCGTTGGTAACGGTTCGAACGCCGCGTCTGGCGTGTTCATGGTGCTCGGAGCGACGGTTTGCTACGGATTCGCCATCAACCTCGCAGCGCCGCTCCAGAAGAAGTACGGCTCGCTGCCGTTAATGGCGCGCATGCTTGCCCTCGCCACGCTGTGGACCATCCCCTATGGCCTCTGGGACATTCGCAGCGCCAAGTGGGAAGTCGGCCCCCTGATTGCCGTGCTCGCGCTCGGCGTGTTCGGAACGGGTATCGCGTTCGCCATTATGGGCACCCTCGTCGGTCGTGTTGGGTCGACTCGCGCTTCATTCATCACCTACCTCATCCCGGTGGTATCACTCGCGCTCGGCATGGCCTTTCGCGGTGACACCGTCGCTCCGGTTGCGGTGGTGGGGATCGGGCTCGTGATCAGCGGCGCATTTCTCGCCAGCCGTGCAAAGGCCTCGGTCAGCCCAGTAGCGCTGGCAGGATCTCACCGATCTGACCTACCAGAAGATGGTCCCCAAAGCGATCCATTCCTGTCTCAGCCCCGTTGACGATGATCACCGTTGCGCCGTTTGCCTTCGCCCGCGGAACACAGTTGGCGGCCGGGAACACACTGAGCGTCGAACCGACGGCGAGCAGCACGTCGGACTCTTCGCTCACCTGTAGTGCACGGTCGATCACCTCGGGTTCAAGAGCCTGACCGAAGCTGATCGTGTCGCTCTTCAAGATGCCACCACACTCCAGGCACGACGGATCGGTCTCACCTGCGCGCACTCGTTCGAGGCTCTGCTCCATCGGCCGCTTGTCCTTGCATTCCCAACACCGCGTGAACCACACCGTGCCGTGCACCTCGATCACCTTGGCCGGATCGTTGCCGGCTTTCTGATGTAGACCGTCGATGTTCTGCGTGATCAGGCCGTGCAGTTGCCCCCGCTGCTCGATCTCGAGGATCGCTGCGTGGCCGCGGTTCGGCTGAGCGGTCCAGGCGGGGGTCGTGAGGCGGTTTTGCCAGGCGGCTTGTCGCACTTCCGGCTCGTTGAGATAGTGGTGAAGTTTCGACGCCTTCTCGGCTGCTGGGTTCTTCGTCCACAATCCGTTTGGGCCGCGGAAGTCAGGAATCCCCGAGTCAGTCGAAATGCCCGCTCCGGTCAGCACGACGACGCGCGAGGCCTTCGCGAGCGCCTCACGGGCGGCCTCGTGGCCAACAGGAAGGTTGGGCACGGATGCAGCGTCGTCGAACACGCCTCGATACTTACCGACCAACCCGCTGCGATCCACTCAATCTGCACATCGACAACTGAGCAAGAACCTCGGCTCCCGCTTCGGTGCCGCGCCGCTAGCGTGGGTGACCGTGTCTGATCAGGTGTTAACCGAAGCAAAACGTCGCCGAACGTTTGCCATCATCAGCCACCCCGACGCGGGCAAGACCACGCTCACAGAGAAGTTCCTGCTGTATGCGGGCGCAATCACCTCTGGCGGTGCAGTGAAAGCCCACGAGGGTCGGCGCTCGGCCACGTCCGACTGGATGGACATGGAGCAAAAGCGTGGCATCTCGATCACGTCAACTGCGCTGAACTTCCCCTACCGGCAACACGAACTCAACCTGCTCGACACCCCGGGTCACCGTGACTTCTCTGAAGACACGTACCGCGTGCTGTCAGCAGTCGACGCGGTCGTCATGGTGCTCGACTCCGCGAAGGGCATCGAGCCGCAGACACTCAAGCTCTTCGAAGTCTGTCGCACACAACGACTCCCGGTAATCACGTTCCTCAACAAGCTCGACCGGCCCGGCCTCGAACCACTCGAACTCCTCGACATGATCGAAGCGCAAATTGGCCTCCGACCGACTCCAGCCACATGGCCGGTTGGTTCGTTCGGCGATCTGCGCGGCGTGATCGATCGCCGCACCGATATTTTCACCCGCTTCACACGTACCGCTCGCGGTTCAAAAATCGCCCCCGAAGAAGATGTCGACGCCGAACGCGCCGCAGTCGAAGAGGGCAAGGAATGGGAAAAGGCCGCCGAAGAGAGCAGCCTGCTCGACGCAATGGGGGCAAACGTCGACCTTGAGTCATTCCTCGCGGGTGAGTCGACGCCCGTGTTCGCCGGTTCGGCGCTGACAAACTTCGGTGTCCGCCACCTCCTCGACGCCATCGTCGACCTCGCACCAGCGCCGCTGCCGCGTCTCGACATCAACGACGAGCCCCGCGGGCTCGACACCCCGGTGTCGGCATTCGTGTTCAAGGTCCAGGCCAACATGGACAAAAACCACCGCGACCGAATCGCCTTTGCGCGTATCTGCTCGGGCAAATTCGACCGCGGCATGGTCATGACCTGCGAACGCACTGGCAGGCCATTCGCCACGAAGTACGCCTCCACCGTGTTCGGTGCCGAGCGCACGACGGTCGACGAGGCCTTCCCCGGCGACGTGGTCGGGCTCGTCAACGCAACCGGGCTCAACATCGGTGATTCGCTGTTCGACGAAACCGGTCCGAAGGTCAAGTTCCCGCCGATCCCGTCGTTCGCCCCCGAAGTATTCGCCACGGCACGGCCGATCGATACCGCCAAGTCGAAGCAGTTCCGTAAGGGCCTCGCACAGCTCAACGAAGAGGGCGTCGTCCAGGTCCTCAAAGACCCCGACTGGGGCGATGCATCACCCGTTCTGGCCGCTGTCGGCCAACTGCAGTTTGATGTGTTCGCCAACCGACTCGAGTTCGAGTTCAACGCCCCGATCGAAATCTCGCCAGCGCCGTATCAGGCGATTCGAGTGACCGACAAAGAGTCGGCCGAGATTCTCCGACAGAAGCCTGGCGTTCGCATCCTTGCTCGTTTCAGCGGCGACATGGTTGCCTTGTTCGAGAACAAGTACGCCCTGCAGCGCATCGAGCAGAACGAACCCGAGCTCCGGCTCGACCCCATCGTCGCCACCTGACCGCTCGCTGTCGCTGGCCCGGACACCGGACCCGAGTGGTCAACGCGGACGATCGCGCACCAGCTCGACGAAGGTCGATCCGGTGTCGAGCAGGATCGCCTCGTTGTTTGCATCGATGAGCGCAAACGGTTCGTAGGCAGTGTTGCGAGCCCACGTCGCAGGAATACTGACTCCGTCTCGATGCACCGTTGCTGCACCACGGCCGACCGTCACCGGGTTGGGCGATCGGGCGTCGACAGGCGAGACAGCGTGGAAGACAAACATCTCGACCACGTTGTCGACCGCGATCTGGTTCCCTGACGCCGCGAGGTGCCGGTTGCCATTCTGAGACCGGAGGTACTTCTGGGAATCCGCGTCCCATGCCCAGTCGACGGATACGCCATCCATGGCCACGTTAAATGCCGGGCCAGGAACCGCTCCGAGGTCGGCGGGTACGGTCCATGATGCGCCAATCCCCCACAATTGGCGGGCTGGGCCAGCGGTCGGCGAGTTCTCGATGGCGCATGCAGGGTTGAGCTGGAGATTGTGCGGGGCCGAGCGACTCGAGACGCGGTTGTAGCAGGGGTTTTTCTGAGCGGTGAAGTTGACGAGGACCCCTGATCGAGCCGCCGATTCGACCCAATTAGTCACGCCTCGGTTACCGCCGGACCACGCCAAGATCGGCCGGTTCATTGAGGCCAGGATGTCGAGGTCGCCGGTACGAGCCGAGCGAATGGGCCCAACTCGATCGGGGAGTTCCGTCTGGAACAGCGCGACAAATCGTGTGACGCCTTCAACGTTCTCTTCGAAAATGACGTCGGCCTGATCGAGACCCCACTGCGGTCGCGCTCGCGCGTAGTTATCGATCTTGGCTGCCACGATCGGCCGATTGGCGATGTCTTGTTCGACAGACTCGCCGGTGAGTGCAGCGAAGCCGACGAGCGCTGGGAGCGGTTCGTAGGGCTCCCAGATTGGCACGCCGTTCTCAAGGATCGTCGTGGGGACAGGGACAGTCGATGTCGTTGTCGTTGTCGTTGTGGTGGTCGTGGTGGTCGTGGCTGGCAACGTTGTGGTGGTCGTGGTGGTCGTGGCTGGCAACGTTGTGGTGGTCGTGGTAGTCGTCGATGTCGGCGGCACGGAGATCGACAGCGTGTCGCCGCCGCCACCGCCGACTCCGACCAGTACCCCGACGACGATCGCGCCCAACAGCACCACGACGCCGCCCACAATGAGGCGTCGCCGGCCAAAGTTCGGATTCTGATCGTCGTTCATCAATGCAGAACGTAGCCCCCTGTCAGCGCTCCACACCGTCGGCAATCACATTCCAATCGTTACCGCATTTTCCGGCCTGCCAGAGCCCGAGAGCAACAGTTGTTACCAGGAGCCAGAGCTGCCGCCGCCACCGCCGCCACCGACTCCCCCGCCGCTGAAACCGCCACCGCTTCCCGACGACGAGGATGGCTTCGTATGGGTGGAACTGAACGAACCGGGGCGCGAATACAGCAGCAGTGGGCCGTTCAGCGCGAGGTCTGGCTCCGGGATGTTGCTCGACTTCACAGCGTCGGTCCAGGCATCGGCGGCACCCAGCGCCACCGCCCAGGCGCTGTACTCGCGCAGTAAACCATTGTCCCAGGCCCACTCGACGTGGCGGCCTTCGCTCGCTGCGAGGAAGCGCCGGAACGACTCGGTGCGCAGCGTGAGCGCCGACCCGGTGGCCGAGCGAGACGGCAGCATCGACCGATAGATCCAGAATGCGATCAGCCCGACGAGCAGCGCTGTCAGCATGAGTGCAGCGATCGGATTCCCCACAGCGCCGGCCAGTCCGAGCCCAGCAATCCCCAGCGACGACCCGCTGACAAGCACAATGAACACGAACGGGATGAGCACTCGACCAAGCCCCTTCAGGCTCACCCCCTGGCCCGGCGCCCCATCGCTCCACCAGCCAGAATCCGCAATGAAACGGCGCTGCTCGGCCTGCACCGCACGCCACGCCGACGAGAACGCTGAGTCGTAGGAGCCAAGTTCGACCGTCGGCCCCGATGCGAACAGCGTCGCCAGGTGACCCTGATCGACGGCGCTCAATCGCACGGTGCTCGGCCCTTGTCGCAACACGTCGTCACCGTCGCGCTTGTCGATCACGATGGCGTCCCGGGCAATCATCTCGGAGAACCATGCAGCGGCCGAGTCGTCGTCGATCTGTTCGGACAGCAGAACACGCGCCTGCCACGGCTCAACCCCGCGTGGCGGTACGAACTCGATCGTTGCGAGGTCGGCCAGGCGCGAGTCGGGCACGCGATACGTCGGCACGTCGGCCAGGGGGTCGCCCGCCCGGGGCATCGGCAGGTCGCCGTAGGCGGCCTCAGCAGCACCGCCTGCACCACGCACCTCGTTGCTCCCGGCTCGACGGGCCGCCACGAAGACAACACCGACGACGACGGTCGACAGCGCCGCTGCAAGAAGGCCGAGCGGCCGGATACCCGTGGGGTTCCGATCAGAAACCTC
>JBNMOS010000085.1:0-15957 GCA_051275435.1 Ilumatobacter sp. | reverse complement strand
AGCATGTTCATCTACGGGCTCGGACGCAGCCTGTTCGCTCGATTGATCTTCTTCGGCCCGTCGGTTCGTGACTTCGAATTTTGGCGGGTTGTCACGTGGCCCATAGCCGAGCAGCCGACCTTCTTTGGGCTTCTCGGTGTGGTCTTCTTTTGGCTGTTCGGCCAGCAGATCGAAGCGCTCTTCGGTCGCAACAAGTTCCTCATCTGGGTGCTCAGCGTCGCCATTATTCCCGCCGTAGTACTCACCCTGCTCGGTGCACTGAACAACCAGTTCGACGCCACGAGCGCCGATCTCGGCCTGAGCACGATGTTCCTCGGTGGCATTTGGGTCTATGCGGCGACCTACCCAGGAGTGAAGTGGTTCGAAGTCGTTCCCCTCTGGGCGCTCGCCGGAGTATTCACCGGTCTACGCCTCCTGCAGTACAGCGGCGACCGCGCAACCGGCGCTGTGCTCTTCCTGCTCGTTTCGATCGCTGCGGCGTTGTTCGCTGGCCGTTCGCTCGGGATGGCCACCGGCTGGCCTATTCCGCACATCGACCTCTCGGGTATTGGTTCTGGCTCGTCGTCTCCGACGCGCACCACCAAGTCGCGTGGCCCAAAACGTAAGCGTTCGAAGGGTTCGAAGTCATCGGGCGGCATGAAGGTCGTCGACGGTCCGTGGAAAAACGCCCCCGCACCAACGGCTCCTCCAATCGGGCCGTCGCCCGCCGACCAGGCCGAACTTGACGGCCTGCTCGACAAGATCGGCGAGTCCGGTATGGATTCGCTGAGCGGCTCCGAGAAGAAGCGCCTCAACGACCTGAGCAAGCGCCTTCGCAATTACTGACAGATTCGGTCATCTGTCAGAATCAGGCCCATGTCTCCGCGATCGGCAGCCCGCCGCCTCCTGTCACCAATTTTTCAACGCCTAGATGCTCGTGCTGCACATCAGGCACGCATGGTTGTCGACGCGACTCTTCCGCCACCGGCTCCAGAGCTGCCTCCCGCGATCTTGGCCAACTCCCGCGCCGTTTTCGTACCGCCGGTCGAGAACGTAACGCTCAACGCTGCAGCTCCGTTCATGCAGTACGCCACTTGCTCAGCAGCCGACATGCGGCACCCTCGCTTTGCCGAACTCCTCGGCATGGTTGGATCCACTCCTACCTTCCACCGCAAGCTCTGGGAAGTGGGTTACGTGCTCCACCACCTACTCGAACACGACATGCTGCAAGCCGGTCGCCGTGGCCTCGGTTTCGGCGTCGGGTCCGAGCCACTTCCAGCAAGCTTCGCCGGCCGCGGATGCACCGTGCTTGCCAGCGATGCACCAAGTGAGATCAGCGAGGGCGTGGGTTGGCGCGAGACGGGCCAACACTCGATGTCGATCGAGGACCTACCGAACCCTGGCCTGTGCGAACCCGACACATTCCGCGAGCGAGTCACGTATCGACCGGTCGACATGAACCACATCGACAGCGACCTCGTCGACTTCGACTTTTGCTGGTCAGCGTGCTGCTTCGAGCATCTGGGTTCGATTCGTCATGGCCTCGACTTCGTGAAAAACAGCCTGGGCTGCCTCACTCCCGGCGGGATCGCGGTCCACACGACAGAGCTGAATCTGAGCTCCAACACCGAGACGCTGGAGAGCGAGCACCTTTCCCTCTACCGACGGTCCGATCTCCAGATGCTGATCGATGAGCTTCGCGCCGACGGCCACACGGTCTCTGATCTCATCGTTGCTCCGGATTCGCACTACCTCGACCAGTACGTCGACCTTCCGCCGTACAACGGCGAACTCCATATGAAGCTCGAACTCGAGGGCTACGTCACGACATCGGTCGGCCTGGTCATCCAGAAGCGGAGTTGATTGGTCAGGCGGGATTGACGATGGCGCGGTCGCGAGAGGCAGTGATCCATGCGTAGACCAGCAGGCAACCAGCCAGAACCGCTGCGATGTTGGCCAGCAGGTGGAACCCGAACGATTGCTTGATGAAGCCCGAGCTGAACGCCGCGAGCGCGCCACAGAAGCTCATCGTGAGGTCCGAAGTTCCCTGCACCTCAACCTTTGACTTGGCGGGCACCGACGTCGTCAGCAGTGTCGATCCGGCGATGAGACCAATGTTCCAGCCCAAGCCCAGGAAGAAGAGGCCGACGAACATCAGCGCCGGCACGTATCCGGCAAGCACTGTTGCCATCGTTCCGCCGCCGAGCACGACAGCACCAATCTGAATCGAACGGACACGACCAATGCGTTCCACGGCACGGCCGACGAACGGCGCAAGGCCGTACATACCGAGGATGTGGACGGCGATCACGAAGGCCGACAAATTGGCGTGGTCGTGATCCTTCATGTGTGGTGGCGTCATTGTCATCACACCGACCATCACTGCTTGCGATATCGCCATCGCCGCGAAGCCAAGCCGGGCGCCTGAGGATTGAGCGATCACATCAATTGAGGCGCGCACCTGTTTGATCGGTCGCGTCCGCTCGGCAGTCGGATCGATTCCGCCCGACACCGCCAGCGGATCAGGGCGGAGCCGAATCCACACCACCGCCGCTGCGACGAGAAACAAGAACGTTGCGAAGACAAACGGACCAATCAGCTCGTCGAGACCGACGCTGCGCGCTACCGCCTTCTCGAACGGCGTCAACAGCGGCCCGAAGACCGCACCAAGCGCACCGATCCAGACGATTGCTGCAATTGCCGTCGCCTGATGCTCCGGCTCGGCAAGGTCGGCGGCCACGTAGCGGCCCTGCAACGTCGAGGCCTGCCCTGCACCGAAGAGAATCATGCCGACGACGAACAGCGGAAAGAACCGAAGCTGGCCGCCGGCTGCAGCAACCGCCGCACCTGCTGCGCCGATCAGCAGGGCGGCGGTCATTCCTGGCCGACGGCCCCGGCGCCGCATGAACGCAGCGAGCGGCACCATCGTGAGAGCCGCGCCCAAGGTGAACGAAGCGCTGCCGATGCCGGCGAGCCGATCGGACCCCAACATGTCGCTCGCCAACAGCGTGACGACCGCAACCATGCCCGCTACTGCCGCCTGCCCAGGCACCTGCGCCATGCGCAACGAATTCAGCGTCCTGCGCTGCAACGCCGCCCGGTCGACCACCGCCTGCTCAATCGTTTCCGTCACTGCCCAACCCTCCCACACCGGCCATTGTGATCCCCCCTCAGAAACCCACCCACGAGGAGTTCACCCAACGCCAAGATCGAGCGAACTGAACCGCCTCAGGAGAGGAGGGGGACGAGGAATTGCCCGGTGAAGGATTCTTTCACCTTGGCGACATCTTCGGGGGTGCCTTCGGCGACGATCTGACCGCCCCCGTTGCCACCGTTCGGACCAAGGTCGATGATCCAGTCAGCAGTTTTGATCACGTCGAGGTTGTGCTCGATAACGAGCACGGTGTTGCCCTGATCAACCAGGCGTTGCAGCACAGTAAGGAGGCGACCAATATCTTCGAAATGCAGGCCGGTGGTCGGCTCATCGAGCAGGTAGATCGTGTGGCCGGTGGAACGCTTGGCCAACTCGGTCGCCAGCTTGACGCGCTGCGCCTCGCCGCCTGACAGGGTCGGCGCCGACTGGCCGAGCCGGACGTAACCGAGCCCAACGTCCATCAGTGTTTCCATGTAGCGGCCGATGCTCGGCTGGTTGGAGAAGAAATGGACGGCTTCGGCCACTGGCATGTCGAGAATTTCGGCGATGTTCTTGCCCTTGAACTCGATATCGAGCGTGTCACGGTTGAAGCGGGCGCCGTGGCACACCTCGCACGGCACGTAGACGTCAGGCAAGAAGTTCATCTCGATCTTGATCGTGCCATCGCCTGAACATGCCTCACAGCGACCGCCCTTGACGTTGAAACTGAAACGACCCGGCTGGTAGCCGCGGACCTTCGACTCATTGGTCTGAGCGAACAGCTTACGAATCTTGTCGAACACACCGGTGTACGTGGCCGGGTTGGATCGCGGGGTACGACCAATCGGCGACTGGTCCATGTCGATCACCTTGTCGAGTTGCTCGATGCCGGTGATCTTCTTGTGCTTCCCGGATGGCATCTTCGACTTGTAGATCTTCTGCATCAGCACCGGCAGAAAAATGTCGCGCACCAGGGACGACTTGCCCGATCCCGACACGCCGGTGACGGCGACGAAGTTCCCGAGTGGGATCTTGACGTTGATGTTTGCGAGGTTGTGCTCACGCGCACCGAAGATCTCGACTTCGGTCGAGCCGCGCGGCCGGCGGACCTCAGGGACTGGAATCTTCTTCTTTCCCGTGAGGTATTGACCCGTCAGCGAGTTCTTCGCCTTGCCAATGCCCTTGACCGGGCCGGAGTAGACGACCTCGCCGCCATGCTCGCCAGCACCTGGGCCGATGTCGATGATCCAGTCGGCTTCGTTGATCGTGTCTTGGTCGTGCTCGACAACGATCACCGTGTTGCCGAGGTCGCGCAGACGGAGCAACGTCTCGATGAGGCGACGATTGTCGCGCTGATGCAAACCGATTGACGGCTCGTCGAGGACGTACAGCGTGCCGACCAGACCCGAGCCGATCTGCGACGCGAGCCGAATGCGCTGTGCCTCGCCACCGGCCAGCGTGCCAGCAGCGCGGGACAGGGTGAGATAGTCGAGGCCGACGTCGAGCAAGAATCCGAGTCGTTCGTTGATCTGCTTCATGACGCGCTCGGCAATCATGGTGTCGCGATCGCTCAACACGAGTGAACCGAGGAACTTCGCCGAGTCTTCGATCGACATGTCGCTGACTTCGGAGATGTTCTTGTCGTTGATTGTTACAGCCAGCGACGCTGGCTTGAGGCGAGCGCCGCCGCACTTCGAGCAGGCAACGAGGCGCATATAGCCCTCGTACTGATCACGGGCCCACTCGCTGTCACTGCCTTCGTGGCGTCGACGGATCCACGGGATGACGCCTTCGTACTCTGTCGAATACGAGCGTGACCGGCCGTAACGGTTCTTGTACTTGACGGTCATCTTGCCCTTGACACCGTGCAGGATCAGCTTCTGCTGCTTTGCAGTAAGGGTGTGCCACGGGGCATCGAGATCAATCTCGTTGACGTTGGCAACCGACTCGAGCATGCGCGTGAAGTACTGGGTGTGTGCGCTGCGCCACGGTGCAATCGCCCCCTCAGAGAGCGCTGCGTCGACGTCGGGGATGACCAGTTCGGGGTCGACCTCGTAGGTGGTGCCTAAGCCGTCGCACGTGACGCACGCGCCATAGGGCGAGTTGAACGAGAAGTTGCGGTCGGCAGGCTCGTCATACGAGGTGCCACACACGTCGCAGGCCAGGTGTTGGCTGAACGTGATCATCTCGGGATCGGCATCACGATGAATAATCTCGATCTCAGCAACACCCTCGGCGAGGTTCAGTGCTTGCTCGAGCGAGTCGGTCAAGCGACGATCGATGCCTTCTTTGAGCACCAGGCGGTCGACCACAATTTCGATCTTGTGGTTTTCGTACTTAGCGAGGCGCTCGTCACGCTTCAGGAACTCGTCGATGTCAACCGTCTCGCCATCGATGCGGGCGCGCACGTAACCCTGCCCGGAAAGCTCTTCGAGCAGTGTGTCGTACTCGCCTTTGCGGCCACGAACGACCGGCGCCAGCACTTGGAAACGCATGCCTTCGTCCATCGCCATGATGCGGTCGACGATCTGCTGTGGCGTTTGGCGCTGGAGACGGGTTCCATCGTTCGGGCAGTGCTGGATGCCGATGCGGGCATAGAGCAGCCGAAGGGCGTTGTAGACCTCGGTGATCGTGCCGACGGTGGAGCGCGGGTTGCGCGAGCCCGACTTCTGATCGATCGAAATCGCCGGCGACAACCCTTCGATCATGTCAACGTCAGGCGGGTCCATCTGGCCGAGGAACTGCCGGGCGTACGCGCTCAGCGACTCGACGTAGCGACGCTGCCCTTCGGCGTAGATCGTGTCGAACGCGAGTGATGACTTGCCCGATCCAGAAATGCCGGTGAACACAACGA
Source organism: Ilumatobacter sp. (assembly GCA_051275435.1). GTDB lineage: Bacteria > Actinomycetota > Acidimicrobiia > Acidimicrobiales > Ilumatobacteraceae > Ilumatobacter_A. The sequence goes on along the minus strand of JBNMOS010000085.1, from coordinate 9,991 downwards.
GTTTGTTGCGCGGCATCTCGACGTTGACGTTTTTGAGATTGTGCTCGCGCGCGCCGCGAACGATGATCTTCGGTTCGTCACGTGGCGGCTGGCGGCGGCGCGGAGCGGCGGCCTGCGCTGCGGCGGACTTCTTCGCAGCTGACTTCTTGGCGGGGGCGGACGTACTTGCAGCCATGAAGGATCGACTCTATCGTCCAAAAATCGGATCGAACAAGTGTTCAGTCCCACACGCTGCGACCTCGCCGGGGCAGGCACAGTCGACCTCAGCCGGCGAGCAATTTTGTCCCTCCGACATGCAACGCCGTCCCGACTGATTCAGCTCATGATCGGCGGGTGGTCGACGAGAAACGCCATGGCCTCGTCGGCAGTATCGACCGAACCGATCATCGACCCGTACGTGCGCTCCCCCGCCAGCTTGCGGAGTAACGGTTCAGCAGGCAGCGTCTCGGTCCAGAACTCGGTGTCGAGAAAGACCATCGGACTCACGACGCCGAAGACGTCGTAATGGTTCTGAGTGGCGTCCTGGAAGACCTCTTGGGTCGTTCCGGCAGCACCCGGCGAAAAGACGACACCCCTCGTGGCCACCGCAAGCAGCCCATCCTCGCGGATCGAGTTGGCGAAGTACTTGGCGATGTGCGTGGCGAACTGGTTTGTTGGCTCGTGACCGTAAAACCAAGTCGGCACCGCGAGGCTCTCGGATCCGTCTGGGAAGGCGTCGAGCACCGCCTGGCCCGCACCGAGGTAACCGTCGGAATCGCGGAAGTCGGTTGCGGTCTCCAGCATCTCGATTGCGGCGTCGAGCGCTCCGTCCCGATGTGGAGCGAGCCAGGCACCAAGATTCGCCGCTTCCATCGCACCCGGGCCCCCACCCGTCGCAACGTGCCAGCCGGCTCGGGCCATCAGTCGCCCGAGCTCGGCAACAGTTCTGAACGCGGGGTCGGTACGCAGCATCGAATGACCGCCCATCACAGCAACGACATCGGGGTACGTCGACAGATGTTCATACAGTGCGTCGTCAATCGCATGGTCATGAAGTCGCTGGGCCAAAGCGTCGAGCACCGGAATGTTGTGGCCCTTGGCGTGCTTCGTGGTCCACTCGTAGATCATCGAATCGAGAGCGTTTCGCTCAAATGAGCCAGGGTCGCCGTGGACCCAGCCCGTCATCAGCTCGCCCTGGGAATAGAGCCGGGAGCGGTAGGTGTCGAACGGAAGGTCAGGAAGCCGCGGGAACACCACGGCGCCGGCGTCAAGCACGTGCTGCAACGTCATGGGCGAAAGTCGAGTTCCAAGGAACGTACTGCCGACGCACGTCAGCGTCTGAAGCAGCTCCGCACGAGAGGAAAGATCGACGCCCTGCACCACGGCTCCGTCGAAGCATCCATTGGCTTCCACGTAGGCATCGAACTCCTCGAGGCTGTGGATTTCCCGCATCGCCTGAGCGTAGAGCCGCCGAGATGCAACGCTCGGCGCCTGGCACGACGTTGTTGCTCACAGAGTTGCGAAAGGGGCCTGACCCCATAGGTAGTTATCGGGCGTCGGTGAGTTCTCGGCTGAGTTCGCGGATCTCGTCGCGGAGTTTCGCGGCGTACTCAAACTTCAGCTCGGCCGAGGCTTCTTGCATCTCGGCTTCGAGGGTTTGGATGAGTCGCTGCAGCTCTTGCTGCGGCAGGTTCTTGAGTTCTTGGGCAACTTGATCGCGTTCGCGTTGACGACGTTTGTCCATGCCCGGCACTGGAGTCCGCGAGTCGGGTCGCAGCATCGACAGGATGTCGCCAACGGCCTTGCGGATGGTCTTGGGGTCGATGCCGTGTTCCTTGTTGTACGCCAACTGCACCTTGCGGCGGCGCTGCGTTTCGTCAATCGCCTTCGTCATCGAATTGGTGACGCGGTCGGCGTACATGACGACCTCGCCCGACACGTTGCGTGCAGCACGACCCATCATCTGAATCAACGCCGTCTCGGACCGTAGGAAGCCCTCCTTGTCGGCGTCGAGGATGCAGATCAACGACACCTCGGGAAGGTCAAGGCCCTCGCGCAGCAGGTTGATGCCGATCAACACGTCAAACTCACCGAGGCGCAGCGCACGGATGATCTCGATGCGTTGGATCGTGTCGATATTGCTGTGCAAGTACCTGACCTTCATGCCCTGCTCGAGCAGATAGTCAGTGAGGTCCTCAGCCATCTTCTTCGTGAGCGTCGTCACGAGCACGCGCTCGTTGTTCGCGACGCGGCCCTCGACCATCTCCATCAGGTCGTCGATCTGCCCCTTGGTGGGCTTGATGGTCACTTCAGGATCAACGAGGCCGGTCGGGCGGATGATCTGCTCGACGACCTTGGTCGACACGCGCAGCTCGTAGGCGCTCGGGGTCGCCGAGAGGAAGATGCACTGGTTGACGCGCCCGAGGACTTCTTCGAAGGTGAGCGGTCGGTTGTCGCGTGCTGATGGGAGACGGAAGCCGTGCTCGACCAGCATGTCTTTTCGACTGCGGTCACCCGCGAACTGGCCGTGCAGTTGGGGAACTGCGACGTGGCTCTCGTCGACCACGAGGAGGTAGTCGTCAGGGAAGTAGTCGAGCAGGGTGAACGGCGGTTCGCCGTACTCGCGGCCGTCGATGTGCATTGAGTAGTTCTCGATGCCGTTGCAGTAACCGAGCTCGCTCATCATCTCGAGGTCGTATGACGTCCGCATCCGGAGGCGCTGCGCTTCGAGCAGTTTGTCTTGCTCTTCAAACTCTTTCAGCCGGACCTGAAGCTCGTGTTCGATCTGGCCCATGGCTCGGGTCATCCGCTCGTTGCCGGTGACATAGTGAGTTGCGGGAAACACATGGGCACGCTCGAGCTCGCGAAGGTTTTCACCGGTCAGCGGATCAATCATCGTGATGCGGTCGACGGTGTCGCCGAACATCTCGATTCGCAGCACGTTCTCCTCGTATGCCGGATGCACTTCGATCGTGTCGCCACGCACGCGAAAGTTGCCGCGGCCGAGGGTCATGTCGTTGCGGTCGTATTGCATGTCGACGAGGCGGCGCAAGATATTGCGCATGTCATAGTCGACGCCAACACTCAGATCGAGCAGGTTGCCCTTGTACTCCTCGGGATTACCCATGCCGTAGATGCACGAGACCGACGCGACGACGATGACGTCTTTGCGGGTGAGGAGTGCCGCCGTGGTCGAGTGGCGCAGGCGCTCAATGTCGTCGTTGACCGAACTATCTTTCTCGATGAACGTGTCGCTGCTCGGGATGTACGCCTCGGGCTGGTAGTAGTCGTAGTACGAGACGAAGTACTCGACTCGATTGTGCGGGAAGAACTCACGCATCTCCTGTGCCAACTGCGCCGCGAGCGATTTGTTCGGCGCCAAGATCAGCGTGGGACGTTGAGTTTGCTCGATGGTCCAAGCGATTGTCGCCGACTTGCCCGAACCGGTAATGCCCAACAGCGTCTGGAAGCGCTCCCCCGCCTCGAGTCCTTCAGACAGCGCCTTGATCGCAGCAGGCTGTGCGCCAGCAGGGTCCCAGTCGGACACGACCTGGAACTTGTTCTCGTTGCCGGTGTCGTAGTTGGAGAACGAACTGGACGCCGCGATCAGGGCCTGCTCGGGTGATTGGTCAGGCACCGCAGCATCGGGTGTGATGACGGCATCGGTTGCTGATTGCTCGCCGGTTTCCAGATCGGTGTCGGTCACGACATGAGTCTACCGATAGCGAACGGATGTTCGCATCAGCAGCGTCACGACGCCAACTTCACCCGCAGGGTGGCGATTGCGTAGCCGTCCATTTCGAGCACGGTGAACTCACCGACTTCGGTATGGATGCTGTCACCAGCAGACGGAATCTCGTCAAGCGCACCGATGACGTAGCCAGCAACAGTGTGCCAGTCACCGTCGGGGAGGGAAACGCCAGTGCACTCTTCGAACTCATCCGGCCGCAGCGTGCCGTTGATCCGGAAGCTGCCATCGGCGTGCTGTACACAGTCGCCGAAGCGGTCGTCGGACTCGTCGTCGAAGTCACCAATGAGTTCTTCGAACACGTCTTCGAGGGTGACCAAGCCAACGACGGTGCCGTGTTCGTCGACGGCCACCGAGATGTGCTTTCGCTCGCTGCGCATCTCGACCAGTAGGTCTTCGAGTCGGTGGCGATCCGGGGTGACCATCAGCGGCCGCACGAGCGAACGAGCGGTCGTGGTTTCCCAGTCGGCGCTATCGAGACGGAGAAGGTCTTTGGCGTGGATAAAGCCGAGGCAGTGGTCGAGATCGTCCTCGTGGATGACGATGCGGGTGCGGCCCGTACGGTGCGCCTCGGCAGCCACTTCGGCAGCAGTGGCGTCACCAGGCATCGAGATGATGTCACGCCGGACGGTCATCGCGTCGGAGGCTGTCAGGCCTGACAGCTCGAGCGATCGGGTCAGGAGCTGATGATCTTCGGCAGCGATGTCGCCGTGGCCCGCCGACTCGTCGAGCAGCAAGATCAAATCGGCAGGCGAGTGCGCCATTGCACGCTCATCCTGTGGTTCAACACCGACAAGACGGACCACGATGTTGGCGAGCGAGTTGAGGAACCAGATGATCGGCTGGAATACCCGGACGAAGGCACGGAACGGGCGGGCCAAAAGCAGCGACGACTTCTCCGGATCGGAGATCGCCCACGACTTCGGTGCCATCTCGCCGACGACCATGTGCAAAAAAACCACAAGCGACAGCCCGAGTGTGAAGCCGATGACGTGCAGTGCCGTGTCGGAAATATCGATGAACGATCCGATCGCTCCTTCGATGAGATGAGCAATCGCCGGCTCAGCAACAGCACCGAGGCCCAGCGAACACATGGTGATGCCGAGCTGGGCACCAGCAAGCATCAGGGTCAGTTCACGGATGCCGGCAAGGGCAGAAACAGCGCGCTTGTTACCGTCGGCAGCGAGCTGCTCGATACGCGAACGGCGTGCTGCAAGCAAGGCGAATTCAGCTGCAACGAAGAACGCATTGAGGGCCAAGAGCACGATGGCGATGCCAAGAGCTCCCCACTCGACGGTGAATCCGGCCTCGGCAGCCTGTGCTGCGATCATGAGTCACCCTCGCCCACAGAGTCGGGTTCTGTCCGCTGATCCGACACGGCGGCGTCCTCGCCGGCTGCCGCAATACCTGAGTCAGGATCGACGCGAAGCAAGACCTGGGTGATTGCAAACTCTTCAATCTCGAGTACTTCGATCTGCATCCCGTCGACAACAACCGAGTCGCCGACCTCGGCAATGCGTTCGAGGCGATCGAGCACCAGGCCGGCCACCGTGTCGTACTCACCGTCCGGAATCTGGAAACCCGTGTAGCGATCGATCTCGTCAGGTCTGGACGTCGCCGCCACCGACCAAACACCCGGCTCGACTTCGAGGTACTCATCGGGATCTGCGGGGTCGTATTCGTCCTCAATCTCACCGACGAGTTCTTCAACGAGGTCTTCGAGCGTGACCACCCCGGCGGGTGCGCCGTACTCGTCAATCACCACTGCCATCTCCGTCGAGTGCGACCGCAATTCAGCCAACACCACGTTGAGCCCCGCGGCTTCGGGAACAACCAGCACGTCATGCAACAGATCGTCGAGTGGTGTGGCCACATACTGAGCACGCGGGATGCCAAGCAAATCTTTGGCATGAACGAGCCCCGTGACCTTGCCGTTGTCGTCGACCACGGGAAATCGGGAGTGGCGTGAGTTCATCAGGCCGTGTAAGTCGGCAGCTGTGGCGCCTGCATTGATAGTGACCACCCGGTTCCACGCAACCATCGCGTCAGATGCTTCGAGGTCACCGAAGTCGATGGCGCGTTCGAGCAACGACGCTTGCGACGATGTGAGCTGTCCGCCTTGAGCCGAGGAATCGACAATGAAATCGAACTCATCGGTCGAGACGGACCCGTGCAGTTCTTCGACGGGTTCGATCCCGAGGAGACGCAGGAGTCGATTCGCTGCACCGTCGAACAATTTGATCAGCGGACTCGCCACCTTCATAAAAACCAAGGTCGATCCGGCGAGGCTCCGTGCCACAGGTTCAGGCTTGGCGATCGCGAGGTTCTTGGGAGCAAGCTCACCGAAGACCATTTGAGCAACGGTGGCGAACACGAATGCGAGGGCGATCCCGAGGCCGACTCGCGCCGACTCGCCGACTCCGACCGCTTCGAGTACTGGCCTGAGCACACCCGCCAAGACCGGCTCGGCAATGAAACCAAGCACCAGCGATGTAACCGTGATGCCGAGTTGTGCTCCAGAGAGCATGAAGCTCAGGCGCTGATGTACCTGGATTGCCCGCTTGGACTTGCGGTCGCCACCGTCGGCAGCCTCGACAAACTTCGCACGCCGAGACGCGACAAACGCAAATTCAGCTGCAACAAAATACCCGTTCGCCGCGATCAAGACCACGACGCCCACGAGCCCGAGAGCAATCTCCATTAGCGCAGTAAGCCCGGACTGGGAGGGTGCTGGACAGCAGATGTACGGCTGCCCAGGCAAGGTTCGTGAGCATCGGACATGGGGAACAGGATGTTATCCACTTTTGAACGTCACCGTTCCGCATCATTGCCTCGTCCGGCACTCCGCCAATCGCGGTCGGCACAACTATGTTGGCGCTATGACCAATTTCCACAATCTCGAAATGACGTCCATCACCGGCGAACAGGTGAGCTTCGGCCAGTTCAAGGACAACTTTGCGCTGGTCGTCAACGTCGCCAGCGCTTGAGGCCTCACGCCTCAGTACGCAGGTCTGCGTGCGCTTCACAATGACAACGACGACGTCGTCGTGCTCGGCTTTCCGTGCAATCAGTTTGCGAACCAGGAGCCCGGCACCGATGCCGAGATTCTCGAATTCGCGACCTCGAAGTTCGATGTGAACTTCCCCATGTTCTCGAAGATCGAGGTAAACGGCGATGGCGCCGCTCCCCTGTATCAGATGCTTAAGGACGCTCAACCCGGCGAAGGCGAGAGCGCTGACATCACCTGGAACTTCGAGAAGTTCCTCGTCGACAAGGCCGGCAACGTGGTCAAACGGTATGGACCGCCAACCACACCAGAAGACATCGCCGCGGATCTCGACCAGTTCCGTTAATCCACTGACACCCCACAACGGCGGCGTTCCACTTCGGTGGAGCGCCGCCGTTGTCGCGCGCTGGCGCCAGCGTCAGCGCTCGCGCGCCTCCAAGAGGTCGACGACCGGAATGTCCGGAGCGGGCGTCGATGCGCGATACCGCTCGACCTGCTCGGCGCTGAACGCTGCAAAGGCCTCGTCAACTTGATCCCAGTAGGTGCGGCGGATACCGGCGGTCCCGTTGTCGCGTGCTGTCTCGTACGCCTCAATCGAGGCCGGGCGAGGGACGTAGGTATAGATCACACCGTCGACCGTGCCGCCGTCGTCGTCGAGCACAGTGATCAGATCAGTGACGTCGACTCGGTCGTAGTTGCGTTCACGTCGGTCGAGGTTGCCGAGTTCGTCGCCCGCGACCGAGGCCACAATGCCGTTGACTGTTTCGTCGCCAGACTCGACGAGACCGAGCGCGACGATCGTTCCGTCATGGATGTCGACACCGTCATCGCGCTTCCACTGCCCAACGAAATGCATGACCCCGTAGTTCCACCGACGGCCGTAACCCGCCAGATCGGCTTGGAAGAAGTCGACCTTGTGGACGGCCACTCGGCCGATTGTCCGGGCCATCGACTCTGGGCCGACGAGCGAGCCGTATCCGAAGATCCAGACGGTCTCGCCGGAACGATTGATTTCGCCGGCTGGTTCCTCTGCTGGTTCGCCCGCAGGTGCGACCTTCGTTGCCGGCAACACGATCAATTCGTTCCACAGACGGTCGACAGCCGCAACGAGATCAACGAGGTCGCCGGTGTTGTCCACCACATGCGTTGCGATCTTCAACCGGTCCTCGCGGCCTATTTGGCTGCTGACCCGATTGCGAGCGTCCTCTTCGCCCATGCCGCGCTGTTCGACCACGCGTTGCACAGCGAGTTCGTAGGGAATGTCGACAACGATCGTCGCCGCGAGACCTTTTCGCGGGTTTTCTCCGAGGAGTGGGAAGTCGAGTACGACGAGCCGGTCGGTGTCGACGTTCTCGTCGATCTGGCGTTGGATCTCCGCCTGCATCGCGGGGTGCACGATGCCGTTCAGATCCTTCAGCGCTTGCTTATCACTGAACACAATCTCCGCGACAGCTGCACGGTTCAACGTCCCGTCGTCGTTGATGATGTGCGCACCAAACCGCTCTGCCATCGCCGCCAGCACCGGCGTGCCAGGGTCTTGCAACTCCCGCGCGATCTTGTCGGCGTCGACGATCGCCGCGCCTCGTTCGGCGAGCAGTTTTGACACTGTCGACTTGCCCGCTCCGATTCCACCTGTCAATCCAACAACGATCACGACGACATGGTGCCAGCCGCCGCCCCCTCCGACCAATCCGTTGTGGTCACTTCGGCTGATGTTGACCGAGAAATCTCATCGAACGGCAGGAGCGAAGATGCGATGGTGTCGTCAGCCATCTCAACTCGAGGCCCTCTCCAGCCCGGTGACAATCATGAAAACGAACGATGCCCGACTCATGCGAGCCGGGCATCATTCACTTCAAATTTGCTGCGCCGGAGCGCACCAGATCACTCGGTTGCGGGAGCCTCTTCGGCTGCTGCCTCAGCAGGTGCCTCTTCGGCTACTGCCTCAGTAGGTGCCTCTTCGGCTGCTGCCTCAGTAGGTGCCTCTTCGGCTGCTGCCTCAGCGGGTGCTTCGTCTTCGGCCGGGGTCGCGCCGCCTGCAGCTGCCAGAGCTGCGGCCACTTCGCCTGCAACGGTAGGAGCATCGGTCGGAGCGCCGGTCGGGGCTTCGGTGCCTTCGCCCTCGCCACCTTCGCCGTAGTACTCGGTCCATGCGGCTTCAGCCTCGGCCGATGCCTCACCCTGGACGTAGTTGCCCTCGGTGTCGACCTCGAAGTGCTCGCGGTACTCGGCAGCAAGCTCGCCACCCTCGGCAGCCTGCTTGATCGAGAGGCTGATGCGGCGACGTGCGAGATCGAGATCGATGATCTTGACCCACAGTTCTTCGCCTGGTGTGACGACCTGCTCAGGGCTGTCGACGTGATGTGCCGACATTTCCGAGATGTGCACGAGGCCTTCGATGCCATCGCCGACCTGAACGAATGCACCGAACTGCACCAGCTTGGTGACTCGGCCGTAAACGAGCTGGCCAACCTGGTGGCCCTCGGCGAATTCTTGCCAAGGATCCTGCTGCGTTGCCTTCAGCGAGAGGCTGATGCGCTCGCGGCTGAAGTCGACGTCGAGGACCTGCACCTTGACCGGGTCGCCAACAGTGACGACGGAGCCCGGGTGATCGACGTGCTTCCAAGAAAGCTCGGACACGTGGATGAGTCCGTCCATGCCGCCGAGATCGACGAATGCACCGAACGAGACCACCGAGGACACGGTGCCCTCGCGGATCTCGCCAACCTTGAGGTTGGTGAGGAACTGGTCGCGGGTCTCTTTCTGGTTCTCTTCGAGGTATGCCCGACGAGAGAGGACGACGTTGTTGCGGTTCTTGTCGAGTTCGATGATCTTGGCGTGCACCAGCGTGCCGATGTACGGCGCGAGGTCACGGACACGGCGGAGCTCGACGAGCGATGCGGGCAGGAAGCCACGCAGGCCGATGTCGACGATAAGACCGCCCTTGACAACTTCGATGACCGGACCGGAAACGACTTCGTCGGCTTCCTTCTTGGCTTCGATGTCGCCCCAGGCACGCTCGTACTGCGCACGCTTCTTCGAAAGGAGGAGACGACCTTCCTTGTCTTCCATCGTGAGCACGAGTGCTTCGACAGATTCGCCCATCGAGACGACTTCGCTCGGATCGACATCGTTACGGATGCTGAGCTCGCGGCTCGGGATCACGCCTTCGCTCTTGTAGCCGATGTCGAGCAGGACTTCGTCCTTGTCGATCTTGACGACGATGCCGTGGACCATCATCCCGTCTTTGATCTCGA
>JBNMOS010000084.1:0-15987 GCA_051275435.1 Ilumatobacter sp. | reverse complement strand
TCCGTCGTTCGGTTTTCGAAGCTGTCGGCGGGTTCACCACTGAACTGCCGCTCAACTACAACGACGTTGACTTTTCACTCAAGGTCCGCGCCGACGGTCACCGGATCATCTGGACGCCGCACGCCAGTTGGTACCACTTCGAGAGCAGAACGCGTGTCAGCGTGCTCCGTCCCGAGGAGTACGCATTCGTCAACGACCGTTGGCACTACGAAATCAACAACGATCCGTATTACAACCCGAACCTGCAGCCGAATCGACACGACTGGCTTGAGCGTCCGATGCGCTCGGGGGCGCCTGCAATCGAGACACGACCCAACGTGTTCCGCCGCGCAGTGTCCAAGGTGCAGGCACGCCGATGAACTCGCCGATAATTGAGCTGACAGTGCCGGTCGTCGTTGTCACTCACGCCGGTCCGACGGAACGAACGCAGCGATGCCTGGCGTCGCTCGTCGCAACAGGCGGAACCCGGCCGATCATCGTGGTCGACAACAGCGGGTCGAAGCTGTCTGACGACGGTTACGAGCACGCCGACGTCACGGTCATCCGGACCTCCAATAAGGGGTACGGAGCCGCAGCGAACATCGGGTTTGATACGGCGTGGCGGCTTGTGCCGGACGCGACTGCGGTGGCCTTGTTGAATGACGACATCGAAGTCGACAACGACTGGCTGGTGCCGCTGACCGCGGCGATCAGCGGTGGCGCATCTGCTGTGCAGCCCAAGCTGTTGCAGGCCCCGCGTTCGGCGAACCCGATCATCAACAGCGTTGGTGTCGAACTGGATAGGTGCGGCGCCGGCATCGACATCGGATATGGCCAGTCGAACGGCGATGCGTTTACCCAGGGCCGCGACATCAAGATTTTTACCGGCGGTGCGGTGCTGTTCAGTCGCGCCTTCCTGGATTCAACCGGTGGCTTCGACGAGCGCTACTTCCTGTACTACGAAGACGTCGATCTGGCCCTCCGAGGTGGCGAACTCGGTCATCGGTATCGATGCGAACCGTCGTCGACGGTCTGGCATGAGGGCGGGGCGAGCACCAGCGCGCTCGGTGATGAGGCGAGACGTCTACAAGAACGCAACCGGCTGTGGTGCGCGTTGCGTTTTGCCCCAATCGGAGTCATCGGGCGAGCCACATGGCTGTCCGTGCGCCGCTTGCGTCACTCGCCTCGAGCGGTGCACGCTCACGCGCTCTGGGCCGGGTACAGCGCAGCGGCGCGTCTCGTCAGGGCGCGCCGCCAAACTCGACGCCAAACTCGGCTCGATGTGCAGGCCGATGTGCAGGCGGGCCAGGCATGAGGCGTCTGCTGCCAGCCGGACGCATTCTGTTCGCGATGGCCATGATTGTCGGCGCGTGGATTCTCGCCACACCTCCATCCGGCGGAGCTGACGAACCTTCACACGTCATTCGTTCAGCCGCACTAATCCGTGGCGAACTCGACGGTGAGCGAGTGACAGCTTCGCTCGTGGGATTCGAACTCCCTGCACACGTCGGAACACCCGAGCCAGCGTGCTTTGCGCTGCAGCCGGCCGTGCCAGCGAGCTGCATCAACGAACTCGAGGCTGGGTCCGGAACTCAGTTAAAGATCACCAAAGCGTCGGACTATCCAATCTGGGGTCATCTCGCTCCGGGCCTCGGATCGTTGCTGCCGCAAGGGTGGTCGTCGCCAGGGGCACGGGTTGCTTCCGCTGCCATGCCGTTACTCCTGCTGGCTGGGGCCCTGTTCGCTGCAAGCCGTCACGGTTGGTGGTCCGCGTCCGGCGTCCTCCTCGCGATCACCGTGCCCGTCTGGTTCACCGTTGCGATCGTCAACCCGTCGAGTCTGGTCATTGCCGGGGGAGTGGCCGTGTGGGTTGCCTTTGCCGGCGCATGGAGGCGCACTCCTGCGCTGGGCTGGGCGCCGTCGCGTCTTGACCAGGTGTTGTTGGCCGCTGGCTGGGCCGCAATGGTGCTGCCGCGGCGCGATGGGCTCGTCTACGCAGCAGTCGTCGCAGGCCTGGCCATCGTGATCTTCGACGTCGGAATCGGACACCTTCGCCGTTCGATCGCAAGGTCGACATGGGCAGCGATCGGCCTGTCGACACTGGCCACGTTGGCGTGGGCATCGCGTAACGATTCGTCGGCATCGAAGTTGCTTTTCGTTGCTCCATTCGCTCCCGTCGCAGCAATTGGGCTGTGCTGGCTCTGGCGTCGCACCGCGGCGACGGGGCAACGACTGGCGGTGATTGTCGGAGTCGGCAGCGCCACACTCGTCGGGTCGTACGTCGTCATGGGAACGCGCGGCGGCGGATTCGACGGAGCGGTGTTCCAGCGGACGATCAACCAGACCGGTATCGACATGCGCGAAGCGATCGGCATCGTCGGCTGGCTCGACACCGCTGTGCCGCAGTCGATGGTTTTTGTTTGGCTGATCGCCTTCGGGCTTCTCGTCGCCGGTGCGATCATTTCCGACACGCCGCGAGCAGCGATTGGCGCAGCCGCCATTCTGACGACTGGCATCTGGATGTCGTGGGTGTTGACGATGGTTCAGAACGACGATTCCGGCACGTACTGGCAAGGCCGGTATTACCTTCCGCTCTTGGCGGGCCTCCCGATCGTGCTGACTACGGCGTCGATCGATCGCCGTCAGGCTGCCCGGCTCGGCAAGGCGGCAGTTGCGTTTTCTCTCGTGGTCGCCAACGTTGGCATTGCAGCCGCCATGCGCCGATGGGGTGTTGGCGACCAAGGCACGCTTGCGCCGTGGCAGTGGGACACCTACGCCACGGTCGTTCCGCCAGTGGCACTCGTGGCACTGCACGGTGCCGGAACGTTGCTGCTCTGGCGATCGGTTGGCCTGGTTGCCGGCCCCGCCGACACGCTCAGCGCATCCGACGGCCCCGGCAGCAGCGGCAGTGCGGCGGTCACCCCGACGCTTGAGGACGGCGTCAACTTGCTTGGCTATCACCGAGCAGCAAGCGGGCTCGGTGTTGCTGTTCGGCGCATCCATGCAGGGTTGGTCGCCGCAGGCGTTCCGGTCTCGCTGTACGACGTCGGGCTGACCGACAGCCCACTGGCCGGGGCAGGAACCGACCCCGATGTTGATCGCGGCGGCCGGCCGCTGCGGCGTACGACGATTGCAGTGGTCACCGCTCCCGAGCTGCCAGCCGCCCTCGCTGCGAATCCGCAACTGCGTGCAGTCGACCGCGTCGTCGGCTACTGGTTCTGGGAAGTCGATCGCGTTCCTGAGGGCCATGCCATTGCGTTCGACCTCGTCGACGAAATCTGGGCACCGACCACGTTCGTTGCGGACGCGTATCGGGCAGCCCCCAACGGTCCTCCGGTGATGCACCAACCGATGTACCTCGCTCGACCCAACCTCGATGCCGATACACACAACCAGTGGCGGCAACGGCTTGCTCCGCACGGCGAGTTCGTGTTCGTCGTGGTGCTCGACCTGTTCAGTATCGTCGAGCGAAAGAACCCGTTCGGCGCGATCGACGCGTTCGCCGCAGCATTCGGCTCGACCGACGCGGAAGTACGGCTGGTCATCAAGACCCTGAACGGCGACAAGCGGATCGAATCGCTTCGCCGAATCACGACCCATGTTGCCAGCTCAGGCATGTCCGACCGGATTGAGGTTCTCGACGAATTTCTCTCGGACACAGACATGACAGCTTTGGTCGCAGCTGCGGATTGCCTCGTGTCGTTGCACCGCGGTGAAGGGCTCGGCCTCCACTTGGCCGACGCGATGTGGCTGCAGACAGCGGTGCTCGCATCGCGCTACTCGGGCAACCTCGACTTCATGGACGATCAATCCGCAGCCCTGATCGACGTGGCGATGATTGCTGTCGAAAACGGTGAGGGCGCGTATCCCGACGGGTTCCAGTGGGCTGATCCAAGCATCGGCGATGCAGCTGCTTGGATGGTGCGGCTGGTCGACGAGCCAACGACCCGCACGCTGATGGTCGACACCGCTCGCCAACGCATGCAAGACCAGCCGAGCGAGGCCCAACGCGGCCTGCAGTATGCGGCGGCGTTGAATCACGAGTTTGTCCCGGTTGAGTCAACCGGCCCAGCTACCGTCACTGTCTGATGGCGAACTCTCCTAAGGCGAAACTGACATCGGCTGCCCGAGCTACGGCCGGGCCCGTGCGCAACTACTTCAACAACCACTTCGAGATGACGAAGCAGGAAGTTCGGCGCGCTGTCGCTGATTCCGGAGTTGCAGCTCTCGAGCATGCGCAGACAGGGCGGCACCTGGCCGAACTGTCGAACGTCGTTGCCGAGACGCAGCTCTATCAGTCGAAGATGATCAGCGAACTCCGTCGCGAGGTTGCTGCACTGCGCTGCGACCTCGCAGTGATGGCGGCCACGTCCGCCGAACTTGCAGCGGTCCTCGCGGCGATGACCTCGACGCCTGACACAAACTGACGGCTCGATGATCGTTTTCGATATTCAAGCGGTGCAGAGCATCGAGCACGGCGAACGCGGGATCGCGCGGTACACCGGTGAACTGGCGCGTGCGCTGCAGGCGCATCACCCTGACCTGGTCGATGTCTTTGCCTACAACGACGCAGTTCCCTACGCTCCGCGCCTCGACGCGTTGGGCCTTGAGGGCAAGCTCCGATCCTTTAGCGAGCTGCGCGGGCAACGGGTCGGCCTGTTGCACGTCAACTCACCGTTCGAGCAGCCGAGCATCGGGGTGCTGGCCACGCCGGTCATTGCCGAACGCACAGTGGTCACCTGTTACGACCTCATCCCGTATCGGTTTTCCGACATCTATTTGCCTGATGCGGGGACCAAGGCCTGGTACCAGTCGCGTCTCGGAATGCTGGTGTCATCCGATGCAATCGTCACCGATTCTCAGTCAGCTGCCGACGACGTTGTTCGGATGCTCGGCGTCGATCCTCGAGTCGTCACCTCGATCGGGGCAGGAACGGCCGAGCAGTTCGTGCCGCCAACCGACGCGCTTGCCGACCGGATGGTCGAACTGAACAAGGTGGCTCCTGCGTTGCTTCCTGGGTTCGTCATGGTGCCGGCTGGCCCCGAGTGGCGCAAGAACCTCGATGGTGCTGTCGACGCCTACAGTCGGCTCGACCCGGCGCTTCGGCAGCGTCACCAACTGGTGATCGCCTCGAAAATTGGCGATGGTCAGCGCGCTGCATTTTTTGAATATTGCCGAGAACGCGGCGTGGCCGACGACGTCGTCGTCACCGGGTTCGTCTCAGACGTCGACCTCGTTCGTTTGTACCAGAGCGCCGAACTGGTGCTCTTCCCGTCGCGATACGAAGGGTTTGGCCTGCCGGTGCTCGAAGCCCGACGTTGCGGCGCCCGCGTCATCACCTCGAACGTTTCGTCGTTGCCTGAGGTCATGCCAGAGGCTGCAGCGCTGTTCAACCCGGACGACGTGGATGAAATCGCCGCGAAGCTGCTCGCAGCGCTTACCGATGTCGCCGTAATCGCTGCGCTCGATGGAGCTGCCGATCCTGGATTTACCTGGAAGCTTGCCGCCGACACGTTGGCCGATGTGTATGCCGAGGTCGTTGGGCGCCCGTCGTTGCCCAGCGGTCATGTCCGCAAAAAAATAGCCCTCGCTGCACCGTTACCGTTTGAGGAGGCTGAGCTTGCCAGGCGGACCATTGCTTTGGCCGCCCAGCTCGAAACAGAAACCGAATCCGACATCACGATCTTCGTGCAGACCGATGCGTCACGGCTTGCCGAAGACTGGGGTCGCTGCGTTCAAAACCTGCGCCTCCTTCCTGCTCACCAGGCTGCTGGCGAATACGACGCGGTGCTGTGCGTGCTCGGGGACGAGGCAATTGAGAATGCCTTCGCAGCGATCGCTCGTGTCGTGCCGGCACAGCTCGCTGTCTGGCCAGACGACGCCGAGCTTTCGCAGCAGGCGCAGGCGCTGGTTGACTTGCTCGGCCCGACCGTTGAAGTTGGTCAGCTCGCAGCGGCGATTGCTCGTCGCCAGCCGATCGGCGGCTGACGCCAGAGTTCGTCAGCCCACAGTTCGACGAACGTGCTGAGCTGCTTCGAGATATCGGTCGGCCCGCGGACTCCGCCGACCGATCCGCCTCGGAGGTGGGTGACGGCGACTGTCGGATGGAGGCGCACGCGGCCACCAAGTCGACGAAGGCGAAATGCGAAATCAACGTCTTCGAAGTACGCCGGGTGGAACCGTGGATCGAACCCACCGACGCGTTCGTGCGTCTCTCGACGAAAGATCCAGCAAGCGGCCGACGCATAGTCGATGTCAGCGCCGGATGCGGGCGCAGTCAGTCCATTTGGCCCGACCCATTGCCCGACTTCGTCGACGCTGCCGTCGGCTGCGAGGAGTCGAGGAGCGATCAGGTCGTCAGGGTGAGCAGCGAGTTCATCGAGCATTGGCGTGAGCCAGCCGTCATGGACCATGAGGTCAGGATTGACAAGACAGACAACGGTGCCGCGGGCGGCGGCCACACCGAGTTCGTTGCCGCCCCCGAAGCCGAGATTCTTGTCTGGCATCGCGAGTCGGACCCCCGAAGTTGTCAGTGCCAGGTGCTGCCCCGTTGCATGCCCTCGCACGGGGTGAAAGTTGTCGACCACGATGATTTCGGCAAGTACGTCATCGGCAACACAGCTGGAGATCAGGCGGCCGAGCGCAGCGTCGATCATTGTGGAATCGGTCCCGAACGTCACGAAAATGAACGAGACCAATGGTTCTGAGATCGGTTCGACAACGTGGCGAGCGGCGGGGGAACCAGTCCGACGAAACATGATCGATCAACGCTCCTGCAGCGTGTTGCGGAGAAACGCGGTCTCGAGACGTTCGGTCAGCAAGCGTTCCCGTTGGGCTGCCGCATCGAGCGCCTCGGCGGCCCGGCGTTCTGTCAGGGCATGGCGATCTCGTTCATCTGCCAGTTCGGCAGCGAGCTCGAGAGCGCGCTGCTGCAGTGCGGCACTGTGGTTTGCGGCGGTGTGAGGGCCGGCCATTTCGGTTGTGGCAGCGATGCGTTCCATCTCGCCGATGACGGCAGCGCTCGACGCTGTTCGGCCGCCAGCAAGTGCAGCGTGTGCGTCGTCGAGGGCATCGCGAGCAGCGGCTTTGGCCAGGCAGTAGCGGTCAGTGAGGGTGAGGAGTCCGCCGAGCGCATCGGTTGCGGCAGCGAAACCGTCGGTGGGATCTTGATCGACGCCGAGGTGTTCGAGCATCCGAGTCCGGGTGTCGACGGCGGCCGGGTCGAGCGTCTGCTCGAACAACGTGCACCACACGATCGGGTTGGCAAAGATGTCGGTCTCGATCGAGGCCAGCGCTGACGCTCCGGCACGTACGCGATTGGACGTATCGATGGCGCGGTCGATGATCACGGCGTGAACGGTGGTCGGCCAATTGGCAGTCGGGGCTGGCTGCCACGATGCACGGCTTAGTGCTAGACGCTCGTGAACGCTGCGCAAATCGAGTGACGCGTTGTTGCCGTACAGATCGATGTGGGCGCGTAAGACCCGTGCGATGACATCGCTCTGCCAGGCGGCTGGATCGAGCGCGCTGAGTACACCGATTCGATGGGGAAGGGGAGTGGCGAACGAGCTCATGACGGGAGCTTCTGGCTGGTTCATGCTGGGAGTGGCCGATCTTGCTTGTCTTTCTTGGCTGCCTTCTGTGCTTTCTTCCACTCGCGCACACTGGCGAGTGAGGCCTCGTCGTGGATGTCGGCAACGGACCGCGGAACGTCGTCACCAAACTTTCCGGCGGCCTCGCGCCAACCCTCAGGAGCGACCCCCTGTGTCTTGCCGAGAATCGCAACGAAGATCTTCGACTTCTCGTCGCCATAGCCGGGCAGTGCCGTAAGTCGTCTGAAGATGTCTCGCCCGGAAGCTGCCTCGCGCCAGATGTTGGCGGCGTCGCCGTCATGGTGCTCAACAAGGAACGCGCAGAGCTGGTGGATGCGTTTGCCCATCGAGCTGGGGAAACGGTGAATAGCTGGTTTCTCGCAGCAGATGGAAACGAATGATTCTTCGTCCATTGCAGCGATCGCCGGCGCGCTGAGGTGGCCAAGACGTTGCTGGAGGGTGGCGGGCCCGGCAAACGCCCACTCCATCGGGACCTGCTGGTCGAGCAGCATGCCGATTAACAGCGCATTCGGGTCGGTGTTCAGCAAGGAGTCGGCTGCCGCGTCGCCGGTGATGTAGAGCGTTCCGACCATGCCCAAAACCTACCGTGTCCGCTGAGGCAGGCGAAGGTCCGCCATGATGGTGGCCATATGGTCGCCAACCCCAGCCATCAATACAAGACCACCGTCGATCCGTCGGCCTCGAACAACCCGCACTCGTATGCCTTGGAGCTCGTCGGCGGCGGGCATCGCGTCCTCGAAGTCGGATGCTCGACGGGTCACGTGACGACGCATCTCGTCGCGGCCGGGAACACGGTCGTCGGCGTCGAGATCGACGAAGCAGCAGCGGTCGAAGCACGTCAAGTGACCGACGTTGTTCATGTGGTCGATCTGGACATGACCGCACTGTCGTCGATCGAACACGGCAAATTTGACGTGATCCTCCTCGGCGACGTGCTCGAACACGTCCGCAATCCACCTGCTGTGCTTGCCGACATCGTCACGCTGCTTGCCCCGGCAGGTCGCCTCGTCGTCTCGGTCCCGAACGCAGCGCATGCCGATGTGCGGTTGATGTTGCTCGAAGGGCGAGTCGAGTATCAAGATGACGGTTTGCTCGACCGGACGCATTTGCGCTGGTTCACCAAGGCGTCGTTCCGTGAGCTACTTGACGGGTGCGGCTTTGTGGCCACCGACATGCGCCGAGTGATCTTCCCGTTGGGCGGAAGCAACGTGCCGTTTGACCGCAGTGCGCACAGCGAGGCGACGATCGACTTCATTCTGGCCGACCCTGATGCGCTGAGCTATCAGTATGTGGTCGAGTGCCGTCGACGTAGCGAAACAGGCGACGCTCCCGACGTTCTTGCCCCATTCGAATGGCCGTGGCCAATCCACGCGTGCGAGCAGAACGCGGCGGAACTGCACGAACTCCGTGAGCATGCCGAACGGTTACAGGCCGAGGTCGACAGCTGGGAAAACTCGACGGTCGCCAAGCTCACCAAACCACTTCGCGCAGCATCCGGCAAACTCCGCAGAGCCCTCGCATCGCGCAAGTAGTTACGGATGGGGTCAGGCCCCTTTCGCAACTCTGCCGTGAACGCAGAGTTGCGAAAGGGGCCTGACCCCATCCGTACTTGCTAGATGATGTAGGGGTCGACGGCGTCGGGATCGATGTCGTAGCGGCTGATCGCGTCGTGGACGACGCTGGCGTCGACCTTGCCGTCTTGGAGGAGCGCCGAGAGCACGGCGACAACGATGTGGCCGGTGTCGATTTCGAAGTGACGGCGCAGCGCGTCACGGGTGTCAGAGCGACCCATTCCGTCGGTGCCGAGGGTCATGAACGTGCGGTCGGGCAAGAAACGCATGACCTGCTCGGGAACCGCCATCATGAAGTCGGAAACAGCGGTGATTGGGCCCTGTGAGTCGGCAAGGATCTGGGCGACGCGAGGGACGCGCCGGTCACCGGAGGGATGCAACCGGTTGTGGCGTTCGGCGGCAAGGCCCTCTTCGCGGAGTGCCTTGTACGACGTTGCCGACCAAAGCTCGGCACCGACGCCGAAGTGCTCAGCAAGGTCGGCTGCAGCTTCGCGGGCGGCACCCTGGGCGCTGCCAGAGAACAGCAGCGTTGCCGGAATCAGCTCGGCGTTCTCGTTCTCGCCAGTACCGGAGGGAGCATCGGCCCACTTGTACAGACCTTCGACGATTGCCTCGGCGAGCCCGGGCGTGTCCGGCATGACCGGCATCTCGTAGTTCTCGTTGTAGAGGGTGATGTAGTAGAAGACGTCGGTCTCATCGGGCGTTCCGCCGCCGTACATCCGCTTGATGCCAGCATCGACGATGGCGCCGACCTCGTACGCAAAGGACGGGTCGTAGGCCTGCACGGCAGGCACGGTCGACGCAAGCACAAGGCTGTGTCCGTCTTGGTGCTGCAGGCCTTCGCCCTCGAGCGTGGTTCGGCCGGCGGTGGCACCCATCAGGAAGCCGCGGGTACGCATGTCGGCGGCCTGCCAGATGAGGTCGCCAACTCGCTGGAATCCGAACATCGAATAGAAGGTGTAGAACGGGATCATCGGGACGCCGCGGGTGGCGTAACTGGTGCCCGCCGCGATGAAGCTCGACATGGCACCTGCCTCGGTGATGCCCTCTTCGAGGATCTGGCCGCTTTTCGACTCGGCATAAGAGAGCAGCAGGTCGTGATCAACCGGCTCGTAGAGCTGTCCCTGTGAGGCATAGATGCCGATCTCGCGGAACAGCGAGTCCATGCCGAAGGTGCGGGCTTCGTCCGGAATGATTGGGACGATTCGTTCGCCGACGTGCTCGTCGCGCGTCAAGCTGCGGAGCAGGCGAGTGAAGCCCATCGTGGTCGAGACCGCTTGGCCGTTGGAACCCGACCACATCTCGGTGAAGGCCGAAGGGTCGGGAAGCGACATCGGCTTGCGGACACGCGTCGTGCGCTGCGGCACGAAACCGTCGAGGGCACGACGACGTTCCATCATGTACTGGTACTCGATGGAGTCGGGACCGAGCTTGATGTACGGCGGGTTCTTGTCGTCGACGAGTTCCTCGGGGATGTCATCTTGGAGATGCAGGCGGTCTCGCATGTCGAGCATCTGCTTCTTGGTCATCTTCTTGATCTGGTGCGTCGAGTTGCGTCCCTCGAAGCCCTCGCCCAGCGTCCAACCCTTGACTGTTTTGGCCAGGATGACAGTGGGGCGGCCGGAGCCGAGGTTGTCGGACGCTGCCTTGTAGGCGGCGTACAGCTTGCGATAGTCGTGGCCCCCACGCGGCAGGTTGCGGATGTCGTCGTCGGTGAGGTGCGAGACCATCTGGCGCAGCCGGTCGTCAGGGCCGAAGAAGTGATCGCGCGCGTAGCCGCCCGGCTCGGTCGCGTAGCGCTGGAACTCGCCGTCGACCGTGGTGTTCATTTTGTTGAGCAGCACACCGTCTTTGTCTTGCGCGAGCAGGTCGTCCCACTTGGAACCCCACACCACTTTGATGACGTTCCAGCCGGCGCCACGGAAGGTGGCTTCGAGTTCCTGGATGACCTTGCCGTTGCCGCGAACCGGGCCGTCGAGGCGCTGCAGGTTGCAGTTGACGACGAACACCAGGTTGTCGAGTTGTTCACGCGAGGCAAGGGAGATGGCGCCGAGTGTTTCGGGTTCGTCGCACTCGCCGTCACCGAGGAACGCCCACACGCGGCTGCCCGATGTGTCGTCGATCTCGCGGTTGAGTAGGTAGCGGTTGTAGCGGGCCTGATAGAGCGCCGTGAGTGAGCCGAGGCCCATCGACACGGTGGGGAACTCCCAGAAGTCGGGCATCAGGCGCGGGTGCGGGTAGGAGCTGAGGCCGCGACCCTCGCGACCGAGTTCACGGCGGAAGTGGTTGAGATCGTCTTCGGTCAGGCGGCCCTCGAGAAAGGCGCGTGCGTACACACCGGGCGCAGCGTGGCCCTGGAAGTACACGTGGTCACCAGGATTGCCGTCGTCTTTACCGCGGAAGAAGTGGTTGAAGCCGATTTCGTAGAGTGCAGCCGAGCTGGCGAATGTTGAGAGGTGGCCGCCGATGCCGTCGGCGGCCTTATTGGCCTTGACGACCATTGCTGCAGCGTTCCAACGGATGAAGGCGCGAATGCGTCGCTCGATGTGTTCGTCGCCCGGGAACCAGGGCTCTTCGGAGCGCGGGATGGTGTTGACATACGGCGTCGAGACGGTGGCCGGGAAGGACACCTGGCTGGCGCTTGCACGCGCCATGAGCCGCGACAGCAGATAGCGGGCGCGGTTTTTGCCGTGCGTGTCAACGACGGCGTCGAGACTGTCGAGCCACTCTTCGGTTTCGACCGGGTCGATGTCGGGGAGCTGATGAACGTGTCCGTCGAAAATCATACGATGCCATTGTCGCAGGGTTTCCACTCGGTCGCGATCAAGTGGGTGCAACTGTCCGAAACTGTTCAGTGCCTTCAAGGTCCTATCGCCGTGAGTTGGCTCCGAACGGCTCTAGGTTGGCACCGATGAGTCGACTCGAGATTTACACCGATGGTGCCTGTCAGGGAAATCCCGGGCCAGGCGGCTGGGGCTGGGCTGCTGCGCCCGACGGTGAGCCGAATGGCTCTGGTGGCGAAGCAGCGTCCACGAACCAGCGGATGGAGATCTACGCAGTGATTGATGCGTTGCAGACGTACTCCAAGGTGGCCGACGAGCACGGTGCACCCGTGCCGATCGAGATCGTTTCCGACTCCACTTACGTGGTCAAGTGCTTCAATGACAAGTGGTGGGTCAAGTGGGAACGCAACGGCTGGAAGAACTCCAAGAAACAGCCCGTTGCCAATGACGATCTCTGGAAGCCGTTAATAGAACTGGTGCAAGCCAGTGACGTCACGTTCCGGTGGGTCAAGGGCCACAGCGGCGACCGGATGAACGACTTGGTCGACGCGCTGGCTGTCGCAGCAGTACCCCGTCGCAACTGACTGCTTCAGTTACACCGCGAAGGTGCCGAAAACTTGATCAGGCTGACGTCGCTGGGACGTCGCACAACATTACGATTCGATGACATGCGCACACTGAGTTGGGGTCACTGGATGGTTGCTGCCGCAGTTGCTGCGGTCGGCGTCGTCGCGCCTTCCCCTGCGGCGACAGAGGCCGCCGCCGACGACATCGTCGCCATTGTGATCGAGGGCACCGGCTTTGGTCACGGCCGAGGCATGAGCCAGTGGGGCGCGTACGGCTACGCCGTCGACCACGGCTGGGATTGGAATCAGATCCTCGAGCACTACTACGGCGGCACCGACTCAGGAACCGTGCCAGCGTCAGAACGCGTCCGTGTGCGGCTCACCGACCTGGACGGCCAGAACATCATCGGTGTCATCTCGCATGGCTCGCCGATTACCTGGAACGGCAAAACCCGGGTCTCGATGTATGCAAAAGAGACCTCCACCGCCGGCACATTCGAAGTGTGGGGCTCGACTGGCCAGGCCTGTCCCGGAGCATCCAATCTCACCGTGCCCGATGGCAACCCGCAAATAGCCACGGGGGCACAGGGCGTGGCGGTCGAACAGATCCAGCGGTTCCTGCGGACGTATCAGCCGACAGCCGGCAGCATCGCCATCGACGGCGACTTTGGCAACCAGACCCGAGGCCACCTGATCGATTGGCAAACCGCAGCTGGCGTCAAGTTGGACGGCACGTGGGGGCCCGAAGACGCAGCGAAAGCACGTGCGATTATCGCATCTGACAAAGCGTCGACGTTCTCTTTGCTTGGCACCGAGGCGACAACCACAGGAAATCCGGTGAGTTTCACCATTGCCAACGGTGAAGACGCAAGCCTCGATCCCGAACTCGCCATCGGGCTGTGTTCACCTCAGCGCTCGGTGACGCACTACCGCGGCTCAATCGACGTGCTGAGTACGACTGAGGGCAACCGCGTCGTCAACGACGTCAGTGCCCAGAGCTACGTCCGTGGCGTGATTCCGCGTGAGGTGTCGGCATCGTGGGGCGACGCTGGAAATGGCGACGGGATCAACGCTCTCAAGGCCCAGGCCGTCGCTGCCCGGTCGTATGGGCTTGAGCAACGGCGCAATTACTTCTACGACGGCACGTCCACCCGCTATGCCACCACCTGCGACACAACGGCGTGCCAGGTCTATGGCGGTGCGGCACGGCGTGGTGCCGCCAACGGGAACCCCGAAGACCGCGAGGACCCGCGTACCGATGCTGCTGTGAAGGCGACGGTCGATAAGAGTGGCGGACTCGTCGTACGGCGGTGGCCGGCGGGCCACCCAAAGGCTGGACAGCTTGTCTCGACCGAGTTCTCCGCATCGAATGGGCCCCGTACGGCTGGCGGCGAATTCCCGGCCGTCGACGACATCGGCGACGACACCTTGTCGAATCCGAACCACCGCTGGAAGCGGGTCATCGATGCCGACACCCTGGAGTCGAAGTTCGGGCTCGGCCAGATCACTGCGGCATCCATGGCCTCGGCGAAGGCCAGCCAGTACCAGGGATACGACGGGATCTGGTTCGACGACATCGTCTTGACGGGCAAGTCCGGAAGCGAGCGGATGAACTCGTGGGACTTCCGAAACGCATTCAACCTGCCGTCACCCGGCTTTACCGTTCGGATCGTCCGTGAAATTCCGATGCCCACCCGGTTCGGGTTCATTGGCGACTCGGTGGGCAGCAGCATTGCGTCGGCGAGTACCTCGACGTTTCGTTCGGTAATCGACGGGTCGCTTGCTTCTCCGACGATCAGCGCAGTGACCAATCGATGCACGAATCGATCTTCGTGCTCGGGAACGAGCGGCGTCGACATCGCTAAGGGCTTACCGTTCGGCCTCGATCTGGTCGTTGTCGAACTCGGCTACAACGACAGGGCCTCGACCTTCGCCGATGATGTGGCTGCGATGATGACTGCGCTGACCGGCCGTGGCGTCAAGCAGATCGCGTGGGTCAACCTGGCCGAGATCCGGACCAACTCAAACGGCCTGACCTACCGGCCGCACAACGACGTTCTTGCGGCAGCCGAAAACCAATGGCCGAATCTCACGATCCTCGACTGGAACGCCGCGAGCAGCGATCCCGGTTCGCGCGCCCGGTGGTTCAGCGACGGAGTACACCTCACCTCGACCGGCCAGGCCGAGTTCGCCCTCTGGCTCTTCGACGAGGTCATCACGCTCGCGCCGAGCAACCGGCTCGGTCCACCGAGGAAAATCGTGCTCCCGATCCACGGCACAGTCGTCACCGGCACGGCAGGCGATCAGGTGACCGTGCCGAATTCGGCGACGTCGGTGGCGCTGAACATCACCGCATTTCAGCCGACCGCACCAGGCTTCGTGACCGTCTGGCCGTGTGGGTCGGATCGACCCGAAACCTCGAACCTCAACTACGTCGGCGGCCAAGTGATTGCCAACAACGTGCTCGCTCCAATCGATGACGACGGCACGGTGTGTCTGTATTCGCTTGTCACGACCGATGTGATCATTGACGTGAGCGGCTGGTTCACGGCCGAAGCCGGTGCGCTGGCTGCAGCAACGGGCGTCGTCGGCATCACGCCGAAGCGCGTTGTCGACACGCGGATAGGTGTCGGTTGGCCCAGCCGGGTGACCGAGAACGACCCCATTGTTATCGACGTGGCCGGCATGACCGCGAAGCGCCCCAACGGCACATCGGTCATGGCGCCATCTGATGTGAGTGGCGTGAGCCTGAACGTCACGTCGACCGAATCAAGCGGGCCCGGATTCTTGACGGTCTGGCCATGTGACGAACCGTTCCCGCTGGCGTCGAGCGTCAACTATCAGGCAGGGTCGACGGTGGGGAACGGTGTTTTTGCCGGTGTCGACGGAAATGGCCAAGTCTGCATTTACTCTCTCGCCGACACGCACGTCGTCGTGGATGTGCAGGGCTGGGTTGCACCCGATCAGGCTGCGGCGTCGTTTACCGCCGTGACGCCGAGCCGCCTGGCCGACACCAGGCCAGGCAGCCGAGTAACAGCGTCGTCGCCGCTCACGATCCCCGTGCACGGCGCTGCTGTGACGATTGCCGGCGCAGCCACGACCGTCCCGACCTCGGCAACCGCAGCGGTCCTGACCGTTGTTGCGGCCGACCCCGACAACGTGGGTTACGTCACCGTCTGGCCGTGTGTCGGCGATGCGCCACTCGCTGCGAACCTCGTGTACCTGGCGGGTGACACCCGGAGCAACGGCATCATTGCCCCCATTGGCCCCGATGGTTCGGTCTGTGTGTTCTCGCTCAGCCCCGCCGACATAATCGTTGACATTTCGGGTTGGTTGACCGGCCCGACGGACGGCAGCGGCGGGTTTACCGGTGCGGTCCCCGAACGGTTCGTCGACACACGCTTCGCGGTCGGCCCCACTCCTGTCTGACACCCGTCACGATGCCAGCATTGACCCGACCGCTCGATTGCTCGCT
>JBNMOS010000083.1:0-16046 GCA_051275435.1 Ilumatobacter sp. | reverse complement strand
CTCGAAATTTGTTTGCCAACCAAAGAGGCGCGTCGAACCGTCCACAACAGATACGCGAGGCAGGGAGGCTTTCACCCTCGCCCTGGCTGCCGCGGTAGCAGGTCCACGGACCGTGAGCGACAGCACCGACTCATCACCAAGTTCGCTGGCGAGATCTGACGAGAAGAATTCGTCGAACGCTGAACCATCGCCACCGTCATCGCTACCGGACAAGAAGCCGGCAAGAGCAGGCAAGTTGTTGCCAACCGCTCCCACGAGTGCGGGTTTGAGAATCTCGCCGAACGGAAGAGACGCCAGTCCAAACCCGAGGTGCCAGGAACTCGGTACCTCTCGCTCACTCAGCCATGGGAGAACCTCGTCGACCACCTCGGCGCGATCAAGTTGGTTGAGTTGGTCAACTAGTTCGTCGGACCGCTTCTCGTACTGAAAGTCCCAGGGGCCGAGGTCCACCAGCACTCGAATCCGGTCAATCGGGCGAGCCGCAGGCAACGACCGAACCAAATCGTCCAGCGCTGATCCTGCGGCCGAATCATCATCCTTCAGACTGCGAGCCTTTTCGAGGTGTCGTCGAAGCAGCTCCAACTCGTCGTCCTCGAAGGTGGCAAGAATTCCAGCGAGTACAGGGCCGACGATCGGAACTGCCACCAAGTAGCTGATCGTTCCTAACAGCGCTTTGACGGCACGCTCACGAACATCCTTCACACCGTGCTCTCTCAGACGACCGAGAATTTCCACGAGGTCTTTCCGATACGTCGATGCCTCATCGGCGCTCTGAACACCACCTCGTCGTTCGACGAGCGCTCCGCCCTGCAGCTCACCAGAAACCATTACGTTCTCGTGGGGGTGAAGCGAGCCTTCGATCGCATCAATGAGACGCTCCTGAGTCGGAGCATCGGCCGCGGCCTCTACTCGACGGAGGTAGGTGGCTCGCTGAGCGGGTGATGCGGCAGTCGCTGGAAGCACCGCTCCAAAAAGCGAAGACCAGATTCCGGTCGCATTGTTACCGTAGGACTCGTTCTCGGCGAGCGACAGCCGGAGTAGCGCGTCTGCAGCGCGCTCAAAGGTTCTCGTGTGCCAAACGAGCTTCTCGAGCGTCCAGACCAGATCACGTCTCGATTCGGTCTGGGACCGAAGAACCTCAAGCGATTCGCGTTGGATCAGCGATCCAAGGTGCTCGGTGGCTTCATCGGGCAACACGATTGCGAGCTTGGTGAGGAATGCTGCGAGATTCCGCGACTCGATTGCCTCAAGCGACCCGAACGGCCCGTCGTCCGCCAACAGATCGGTGAGAGCGCTCCGTGCCGGCGAGTACGTGCCAAGATCAGCGGCTCGCGAAAGCAATGACAGTGTCATCGGGCGTGGAAGTTTCGGAAGAAGAACTGAAACAATCTCATCGCTCATACGGTTCCAGGCGTCGGCAGCCAACACGACCGCCAGTGGGTGTGGGCCGATCGAGCGGTAGCGACCCTTGCGTTCCAGGAATCCAGTTGCTTCCAGCTGGTTGGCGACCGCGTCGAAGTCCTTGATGGTCACGCCGGCAAAGTCCGCAATCAGTTCTAGCTCGGGGCGGAGTTCACGATCCCAGCCGACGCGTTCGAACAGAGCGATCATCGATGCCAAAAAAAAATCCCGCCCCTCCGGAAGCAGCTCCGAAGTGAAGAGAGCGATGTCGTCTGAACGGATCAACCCAGCAGCTTGTGCGACGTCGGCGGTCTCGATCCTCTCTGCCAAGATCATCGCCCACCGCACGTTGCCGCCGGCGTGTCGAACGATGAAGTGATGACTTTCGCTTCCGAGTGCGCCGTAGTTCTGCTGCAAGAAGTCTTCGATTGACGAGTCCACGAGCGGTTCAGGTTTGATCACCGGAGATCTCAGAGCAAAGGTCGCGTCCTGGCCGATGGTGATGAGTCGAACGACAGCGTCAGTCGGAATTCGCTCCGCAAGCTTCTCGTGCCGCCGCGAGTCACACTCGTCTACGACGAGCAAGACGGCGCGATTCGGGTTCATCGCGTGATTCATGAAGTCCGGAGCAAGGTCGTCGACCTGCGGCACATAGGCGACCAAGGGCGCCCACAGGGTTCCGCGTAAAGCCTCCATCACGAGCCTGGTCTTACCCAAGCCCGAAACACCCTGAACACGCATGTCAAGCCGGTCGCCCTGATCGAGATCAGATCGGATCTGATCGAGTTCAGCCTCTCTAGCTTCAGATGTCGCCCACCGCGTTTGATGTCGATTCGACCGCGACCAAAGGTCGAAGTCGTTCGCGCCGTAGCCGGGCCCGCCGAGCAACTGACTGACAGCGAGTGCCGGAAACTCCGAAGCCCACTCAGCGAGGCTGTTTGCATCGAGCACCTCGAACTGATCGGGCTGGACGTCAATGCCCAGCGCTCTCGCTTCGGCTACAAGAGCGTTGCGCCGTCGGGAGACCTTTTGGGGAGTCAGCCTGGCGCCAAGAACCAGTCGGTACGCCGCACCGCCGACCACCAGTTCTCGCGCCCACTTCGCGCCACGCAACTCCTCGCGGCACTTCGCTGGCGGCAGGTCGCCGCGCTTGAACTGCCAGACAGATTCATCCGATGGGATCCGATCGGTGCCGCTGTCGCAGAAGAGCTGGGCGTCCACTCCGCCGTCAGCTGATTCGTCCTGGCTATCCACTCGGAGCTCATGGCTGCGCATACCAGCTCGAAGCGATTCAAGCGCCAACAGCTGGTTGACCAGACGCGTGAAACCAACTCCCACACGTTCTACCTGTTCAGCGCCGACCTCGAAGGGTCCCAACCCAGACATGCTTTCCTTTCGCCTAGTAGCGCGATTCTCGCGCAGCGGTGGCGTGCTGGGAGCATCCGCGCGGCCGCCAAACGAGTGTTCTCCCGCTGCGAAAGTTTCTCGTGCTGACAAATCGCGGACAAGCGGGCCATTTCGGCATTTCAACCAGACCTCGACCTTGCCCGAAAAAGCCGTTGACCAGGGCCGGAGCCCTGGTCAACTGGAATTTCTTTGGTGTCGAAGATGGGACTTGAACCCACACGCCCATTAATAGGGCACTAGCACCTCAAGCTAGCGCGTCTGCCAATTCCGCCACTTCGACGTGGTGTTGGCCTGCAACGTTAGCGCAGACCGAAGCTCGCTACACCCGCTCGAGCAGGAAACTCACCCCAACAAGGGTGAAGATCCAGATGAGCGAGAGCACGAACGTAATGCGGTTGAGGTTGCGCTCAGCAGCCGTCGAACCAAGCGCTGCTCCACCGCCGCCACCGAACATGTCGGAGAGGCCTCCGCCCCGGCCACTGTGCATCAAGATGCCAGCAATCAGGCCGAACATGGAAGTCACGTTCAGAACGAGGGTGATATATAGCATGACGTCACGCACGGAGCGAGATCCTAGCGCCCCGTCTGGCCTTTGCGGGTGCGCTGTTCACCCATCTGGCAGCCAACGTTTCCGCCGATACGTCCACGTCGGATCGATCGATTCCGGCGGTTGCACCATTTCGTCGATCCCCAGCGCGACATACCGATCGTCAAGCAGTTCAACAAGCTCCTGAAACTCCCTCAGTGCCTCACATTGATCGACCAGCAGGTACCGCCTTCGACCGACCTTCGCTGCCATTCCGCCCGGCGTGAGGTCCTTCAGCGCCCCGGTGATCACCGGACGTGTACGGGTGAGCTGACCAACGCGATTCCAGGCGATGAAATGACGCCTCAGCAGCGGTCGGCGTTGCACGCCGTCGGTCGTGAAAGTCGACGCGACCGGCGAGTCGAAGAGCACCGAAGCAAGAAATACCGAACCCAGCACCAAGATGACGATCGGGATGACCGCTCCCCCGGTGTTGATCGTCGTTGCCAGACCGACGCCGAACACGAAGAGCGCGCCGAAGGAACTCAAGATGAGGCTCTTCCACGACGAGTGGAGCGTCACCGAGCCGTGTGGGCCGTCGGCGTCAGCCGCCATGCAGCACCGCTCAGTTCTTGGTCGAAACCTGAGCCTCGCGGCCCAGTTCCTTCACACGTGCCAGCAGGGTCTCACCGGCCATGAGCGGGAAGTGGCACGACACCTGATGGCCAGTAGCGATCTCAACTAGCTCAGGCGTTTCGGTTTTACACTTGTCTTGCGCCACAGGGCAACGCGGGTGGAACCGGCAACCCGACGGCGGGTTGGCCGGGCTCGGCACATCGCCCTGCAGGATGATGCGAGTACGTGACCGCTCACGCCTCGGGTCGGCCACCGGCACGGCCGACAACAGCGACTGCGTGTACGGGTGCGCGGGATTGTCGTAGAGGGAATTCTTGTCGGCCACCTCGGCGATACGACCGAGGTACATCACCGCCACGCGGTCACTCGTGTGGCGAACCACCGAGAGGTCGTGAGCAATAAAGATGAACGACAGGTCGTACTCGTCCTGGATCTCGTCGAGCAGGTTGAGTACCTGCGCCTGGATCGACACGTCGAGTGCCGACACGGGCTCATCGAGAACAATCACCTTTGGACGAAGCGCTAGCGAACGGGCGATGCCGATGCGCTGACGCTGGCCGCCAGAGAATTCGTGCGGGTACCGGTTGCCGTGCTCGGCCAGCAGCCCCACACGCTCGAGCAGGTCACCGACACGCTGGCGGGCCTCCTTCTTGGGGACCCCGTGGATGACCATCGGCTCGCCGACGATGTCGCGGATCGGCAGACGAGGGTTGAGCGACGCGTACGGGTCCTGGAACACCATCTGCAAGTCACGGCGAAGTTCACGCAAACGGCCCTTCGAGGCCAACGTGACGTCTTCAGCACCGAACATGACAGTGCCTGACGTGGGCTCAACGAGGCGCAACAGCGAGCGACCGAGGGTGCTCTTGCCGCAGCCCGACTCGCCGACCACACCGAGTGTTTCGTGCTGGAACAGGTCGAGATTGACCCCGGACACTGCCTGGACAGCGCCAACTTGGCGGCGGAAGACGCCAGCGCGGATCGGGAACTCTTTGACGAGGTCGCGAATCTTCAGGATCGGTTCACGGGCAACAATGCCATCGAGCGCACCGCTATCGAGTGTCTGGTCAGTCAGGCTCATGATGCATCTCCAGCTGAGGCGCCGGCGGGCGCAGGAAGTTCGAGGGCGAGCGCACAGCGGCTCGTGTGGTTCACGCCGACCGAGATTCGTGGCGGCATCTCCGTTGCGCACACGTCTTGCGCGTACTTGCAGCGCGGACGGAACGCACACCCCACCAACGGATTGAGCAGGCTCGGCGGGTTGCCCGGAATCGGGCTGAGCTCTTCCTTCAGACCGTCGATATCGGGGATCGATTCAAGCAGTGCCCGCGTGTACGGGTTCTGCGACTCATAGAAGATCTGGTCAATCGATCCGGTCTCCATCAGGCGGCTGGCATACATGACCTGCACGCGGTCAGCCGACCCGGCGACGAGGCCGAGGTCATGGGTGATCAGCATCATCGCCGAACCCGTTTCGGCCTGGACCTCGTGGAGCACTTCCATGACCTGAGCCTGGACCGTGACGTCAAGCGCCGTCGTGGGCTCGTCGGCAATCAGCAGCTTGGGATCGTTGGCGATTGCCATGGCGATCATCGCTCGTTGGCGCATCCCACCCGAGTACTCGTGGGGGTACTGCGACGCACGCTGCTTCGGCTCGGGAACGCCGACCAGTTTCAACAGGTCGACAGCTTTCGTCCAGGCCTCTTGCTTGGACACCGAGCTGTCATGAACACGGATGGTCTCGACGATCTGACTGCCGACGGAGAACACCGGGTTCATCGCGGTCATCGGATCCTGGAAGATCATGGCGACGTCGCTGCCACGGATCGCACGCATGTCGCGGTCGCTCATGTTGAGCAGGTCGTGACCGTCAAAGTTGACGTTGCCCGTGATGATCGTGTTGTCCGGATGCAGCCGCATCAGCGCAAGCGCCGTGACGGACTTACCCGAGCCGGACTCACCGACAACGGCAAGTACCTCGCCGGGGAAGATCTCGAAGTTGATGTCAGTCGCTGCCTGAACGATGCCCGACTTCGTGGCGAAGCCGACGTTCAGGTTTTCGACAGTGAGGAGTGGTTGTGTCATGAGCTCGTCCTGTCCGCTCGTGCGTCGGCGGCATTGTGAGCGCTGGCCTTCTGCATCTGCTTGCGGGCCTTCTTGGCCGCCTTCTTCGCCTGCTGGGATTCTTTACTGTCAGCACCTGTGGCTCGGGGGTCGAGTGCATCACGCAAACCATCGCCGAGGAAGTTGACGCACAACACGATCAACACGATGAAGATGCCAGGTGTCAAGACTCGGAGCGGATCGCTGTCGATGTCGCCCTTTGCGTCGCGCACCAATGTTCCGAGTGAGGCATTTGGCGGCTTGACGCCAAGGCCGAGGAACGACAGCGTCGATTCAAGCACGATGACCGAACCGACCAACAGCGTGATCTCGACGGCGATGGCACCCATGACATTGGGAAGCAGGTGACGGAACAGGATGCGCGCGTGCGATGCCCCTGCGGCCTTGGCCGCCATGATGTATTCCTGCTCCTTGATGGACAGAATCACGCCACGCACGACTCGAGCGATACGGGTCCACAGCAAGCCCGCAAGCACCAGGGCGAGGCCCCATTTGCCGGCTCCGTACTTGTTGGCGAAGACCGACAACACGATGATCGCAGGAACGGTGAGGATCAGGTTGACCAGGTTGGTCACGAAGACGTCCCACAACTTGCCGAAGTAGCCAGCAAGTGCGCCTAGGACCGTTCCCACGGTGGTGGCGACGAAGGCCGCGATGACACCGATCTGCATCGAATACCAGCCGCCTTGGGCGGTACGCACAAACAGGTCGCGACCAATTTCATCGGTTCCGAACCAGTGCTCAGCCGACGGGCCCTGTTTGCGGTCACGGACGTTGCGCTGGTCGAACTCCCACTCGCTGAACATCGGTCCGACGAGGAACAGCGCCACGAGCAGCAGGAGGCCGATCGCACCGATGATGGCGAGCTTGTGCCCGAAGAAACGTTCCCGGGCCAACTGCCCGAACGTCTTCGGCTTCTCCGAAAGGCCTTCGGCGTCGGCAACGGCAACATTTTGCGGCGTCGCTGTTGGCTCCGAGTCGGAGCCTGGACGAATGTCAGTATCAGCCATGTCAGTACCTCAGCCGAGTCGGATTCGTGGGTCGAGGATCCCGTACAGGACATCGGCAAGCAAGTTGAACACCACCGTGATGACCCCGGTAAACATCACAATCGCCATCAGGAGGTCGAGATCGGCATCACTGAGCGCCCTGAGGAAGGCCTGGCCAATACCCGGCCACGAGAAGATCGACTCGGTGACGACCGAACCGCTGAGTAATGCCGAGAAGCCGAGTGCCCACAGCGTGACGAGCGGAATCAATCCGTTTCGCAAGGCGTGTTTCCACACCACCGTCCGTTCGCTGAGCCCCTTGGCTCGAGCCGTGCGGATGTAATCCTGGTTGAGGGTTTCAAGCATTGACGAACGGCCGAAGCGGCTGTCGGCGGCGATGCCCAAGATGGCGAGTGACGTTGCCGGCAGCGTTACATCACGCAGCAACTGGAAGAAGTTCTCACCGGTTTTGCGGCCGGTATTGAAGGGCTTCAAGCCGGTCCACTGTTCGAACTTCACGGCGAAGACGACCTGCAGGATCAGGGCGAGCACGAAGGACGGCATTGCAAAGCCGATGAAGCTCAGGCCGGTGAAGAAGTAGTCGCCGACCGAGTACTGGCGGCGGGCCGAGTAGACCGACAGCAGCAGCGACAGGACAACGCCGAGGATAAATGCAGGGATGGCAACCATGGCGGTGTTCCAACCACGAGTTCTCATCACATCAACGACTGGCTCACCGATCGAACTTGATTGGCCGAAGTCACCGGTCAACAGGTCGGCAAAATAGGTGAACGGCCGGAGGAAGAGGTTCGTGTCGAGGTTGTACTGCTGTTCGATTCGATCGAACCCTTCC
The DNA here is from genome assembly GCA_051275435.1 of Ilumatobacter sp. Taxonomy (GTDB): domain Bacteria; phylum Actinomycetota; class Acidimicrobiia; order Acidimicrobiales; family Ilumatobacteraceae; genus Ilumatobacter_A. Next base: position 8,110 of record JBNMOS010000083.1, on the reverse strand, counting down.
TGACATCGCGGGAGGCAGATATAGAACTCGGAAAGCGGATCAACGGTGGCAGAGACCATGACGTGAACCAAATACATCGCGAGAACGAGCAGCGGGATGGCGATGAGCACACGCCGTGTGACATAGGCAAACAAGGTGTCGACCGACCTGTCTGAAGAAAGAGCGAATAGGAAGTGACTGGACCGTACAACACAATGCGCGTTGCACGAAACCGATCCGGAACGCAGACCGGGGTCTCGCCAAAACGAGACCCCGGTCCAATGCGTATTCAGGTATTCAGGTATTCAGGTATTCAACTGATCAGCCGGCGAACTTGAAGTCCGCAACGTTGGTCAGCGGGCCTGCGCCCTGTGCGTCAGGAGCAACGCCAGCCTGGCTGAGGTCCGACGTGAAGCCGTAGAACGACGGCTTCTGCGTCAGCGGCAGCATGAACAAGCCGTTCTCCGGATCGAGTTCGAGCGTCGTTACGTAACGATCGATCTCGTTGTAGCAAGCGGCGCGGTCAGCGTCGTCGACGGTTGCGTCGCACTCGTCAGCCTTGGCTTCGAAGGTGTCGTTGGCGAACCCGTACGGGTTGTTCTCGCCACCGGCACGGTACGAAGCAATCTGGCCACCGGGCCACGGTCCGCCGACCCATGCGAACTGGGTGATGTCCCAGATACCGCAGTTGCCTTCGGCGCCGCCACTGACTGCGCAAGCGATTGCGTCTTCGGAGAACGGAACCTCACCGAAGTATGCGCCGCCCTCGACGTTGTCGATGACGATGTCGATGCCGGCATCCTTCATCTGCGCCTGGATGAGCTCCTGCTGGATCTCACGCAGACGGTTGCCGCCGGTTGTGCCGACACGGAGCGACAGAACGCCATCTTCGGGGTGTTCGAAGATGCCGTCGCCGTTCTGGGTGTAGCCAGCGCCTTCGAGGGCAGCGATTGCCGAATCGACGTCGCCTGCACCGTAGCCAGCGTCGCCAGCGTGGTTCTCGTACGTGCTCTGGTTGGACAGCCACATCGTGTTACCGAGGCCCTCAGCGGGGAGGGAGTCGCCGAACAGCGGGGTGTAGAGCCCGGCCATGACTTCCGTCTTGTCCATCGAGAAGGCGAGTGCTTCACGAACGGCAGGCTTTGCCAGGTGCACGTTATTGAGGTTGAGACCCCAGTGCTCGAAGACCGGGCCGGCCGACGATGCCACCGTGAAGTCGTCGCTCGAGGCGAGGTCTTCGAAGGCGAGCTGCGGCTGAGTCATGACGATCTGTGCTTCGCCGGCCTGCAGCGCGTTGATCTGCGCATCGGTGTCGGTGACGAAGTTGATCTGCACGCCATCAACGAAGGCAACGCCGTCGTTCTGAGCGTCGGGGCTGTTCGAGCCGTTGTACAAGTCGTTGCGCACGAGGTCCATCTGGACACCCTTGTTCCACGAGCCGAACGTCATGGCACCTGAGGAAACAATGGTGTCGCCGCTCGGTGCGGTCCACTCACGGAGGCCGTCGTTGAGCTCGGCTGCAGCAGCGGCCGGGTCAGCGTCGAACTGATGCATCGGGTAGATCTCGTTACCGACACCCTGGTAGCCAGCAAAGAAGCTCGACCAAGTGATCGAGAACTCAGTCGGGCTGCTCACCGTGATGTCAGTGATGGTGTCGAGACCGGTGCGGTCACCGAGGAGGTAGATGTAGACGGGGTCGCCGTCTTCGTCTTCGCCGTCAGAAGCGAGGAGCACATCGAGGGTCCACTTGACGTCGTCGGCGGTGAGGTCGTCACCGTCGCTCCACACGAGACCGTCACGGAGCGTGTATGCGCCAGTGACCGTTCCGTCGTCATTCGTGGTGAGGGTTGCCCCACCGTCGAGGAGTTCGGGGTAGTACTCGGTGGAACCCGAGATGCCGTACAGACCTTCGATCATCGCGGAACGGATCCACGACGTGATCGACAGGTTGTTTTCCGGGTCGTCCAAGTGGAGGTCCGGCGGCTCTTGCTCATGCGCCCAGACGAGGGTGTTGCCACCGCTCGCTGCGGGTGCCTCTGCGGGTGCGTCGGTCTCGGCCGGAGCCTCGTCCTCTGCGGGAGCGTCGGTCTCGACCGGAGCGTCCTCTGCGGGAGCGTCCTCTGCGGGAGCGTCGGTTTCGGTGGATGCCTCACCAGAGCTGGTGTCGGCGTCGTCACTGCCGCAAGCGGCGAAGACGAGAGCCGAAGCTGCTGTCAGGGCGAGGAGCTTGTTGCTCCGTCGGGTGGTGTTCACGTATTTGTCCTCCTGGATATGGAATACAGAAGGGGAGGTAGTTGGCAGATTCAGGAACCGCCTGCAACTTGGGAGTTGCAGCGTTCGACTGTGTCTGTGGCTGAGGTCTCCTCCCCGGTGACCTCAGCGGGAGCGACCATAACAGCGATCGCCACCCCGCGGGGAAATAATGATGTCCACCGTGTGAAATGTCAAAACGCCAACACCGAAGTGTCGGACAATTGTCACATCGAGATCAGGCCGGATCAGGCGCGCTGAACTGAACGAGGCGTGCAAATTCATCGGGATCGAGGCTCGCCCCGCCGACCAGTGCTCCATCGATGTCCGCCTGGCCCATGAGTTCTGCGGCGTTGGCCGCCTTGACCGACCCGCCGTACTGGATGCGAACGGCGTCGGCCGTCATGTCGTCGGTCATGTCCCGCAACTTCTGGCGAATGGCGTGGCAGACCGACTGTGCATCTTCAGCGGTTGCGGTCTTGCCGGTACCGATTGCCCAAATCGGCTCGTACGCGACCACCAGTGCTGCGATTTGTTCGTTGCTGCGACCAGCCAGTGCGGCTTCGATCTGGCCGAGTACCTTCGACTCGGTCTCGCCCAGTTCACGCTCTTCGAGGGTCTCGCCGCAGCACACGATCGGCACCATGTTGTGCTGTTGAATCGCGGCAACCTTCTTGTTGACCATCTCGTCGGTCTCGCCAAAGATCTCGCGTCGCTCGCTGTGCCCAACGACGATGTACGTAACGTTGAGTTTTTCGAGGAACGCTGGCGACACCTCGCCGGTGAACGCTCCGCTGTCTTCCCAGTGGCAATGCTGCGCGCCGAGGATCAAGTCGAGTTCTTCGCTGTCGATCAGCGTTTGCACGCTGCGGATGTCGGTAAACGGCACATGGACCGTCACGTCGACCTGCTCGAAGATCTCCTTCGGCAACAGGTAGTGCAGTTTCTGGACGGTCTGAATCGCCTCGAAGTGATTGAGGTTCATCTTCCAATTGCCGGAAATCAAGGGCTTGCGGTTTGACATGGTTCGTCCTTCGTAGTCGGTTTCAGTTGGGGTCAGACCCCAACTGAAACATCAGGCGGTGCGGAGTGCTTTGAGGCCAGGAAGGTCACCGTTCTCGAGGAGTTCGAGGCTGGCACCTCCCCCGGTGGAGACATGGTCGACTTCGTCGTCGAGGCGGAACTTTGCGAGCGCCGCAGCCGAATCGCCGCCACCGACGACGGTGAACGCCTTGGTGTCAGCCATTGCCTGTGCAACCGTGCGGGTGCCCGATTCGAAGCGCTCGTCCTCGAACATGCCCATCGGACCGTTCCAAAACACCATTCGGGCGTCCATGATCACATCGGTGAATGCTGCTGCCGAGCCGGGCCCGATGTCGTAGCCGATCGAGCCTTCACCGAGGCGGCTGCCGAACTGCGCGAAATTGCCCTGCGCATCGACACCAGTGATGTCGTCAGGCAGGTGAATGGTCTTACCGAGCTCAGCGGCCTTCGCCAAGAGCGCCTTGCAGACGTCGATCTGATCGGGCTCGTGCAGCGAGGCACCAACCGGCTTGCCCTGTGCTGCAAAGAAGGTGAAGCACATCGCTCCGCCGATGATGATCTCGTCGACGATTTCGAGCAGCGCACCGATCACACCGAGCTTGTCGGAGACCTTCGCTCCGCCAAGCACAGCGACGAACGGATGCTTCGGCTTGTTGCGCAGGCCGAGTAGCACCTTTACTTCCTTCTCGAGAAGGCGGCCCATCGCTGCGGGCACGTACTGCGGCGGACCGACGATCGACGCATGCGAACGATGCGACGCACCGAACGCGTCGTTCACGTAGCCATCGATTGGCTTCCCATCAATTCCGGCGATCAACTGCGCGACGAACTCATCGCTGTTGCCGGTCTCGCCTCGGTCGAAACGGAGGTTCTCCAGCAGTTCGACATCCGGTGCGAGTTCGGCAAGCCGGACCCGGACCGTGTCCATCGAGTACTTCGGATTCGGTTCGGTTCGTCCATCAGCGAATGGACGGCCAAGGTGGCTGGCGCAGACGACATTCGCGCCGCGTTCAGTCAACCATTCGATGGTCGGCAGTGCGGCCCTGATCCTGAAGTCATCGGTGATGGACACTGTCCCGTCGTCGGCGAAGTCAAGCGGAACGTTGAAGTCAGTGCGGACGAGGATGCGTTTGCCCGAGAGGCCGCCGAAGCTGAGTTCGAGGTCTTCGAGACGTGGGATGTCACTCATAATGGTGCAAGCGTTTCAGTTGGGGTCTGACCCCAACTGAAACAGCAACGTTCTCAGCGCTTCGCCGTCTTGGCAACTTTAGAGCCGGTGAAGATAGCCATGTCGACGAGGCGGTTCGAGTAGCCCCATTCGTTGTCGTACCAGCCATTGACCTTGACCATCTTGCCCAGCGCCTGCGTCATACCGGCATCGAAAGTACAGCTCGACGGATCGGTGACGATGTCGCTCGACACGATCGGGTCTTCGGTGTAGCTGAGGACGCCCTTGAGAGCACCCGACTTGGCAGCCTTCTTGAAGGCGGCGTTGATCTCTTCGACCGTTGCCTTCGTCTTAAGGTTGGCTGTGAAGTCGGTCAGTGAGCCGGTCGGCAGGGGCACCCGGAGTGAGCCGCCATCGAGCTTGCCCTTCATCGACTCCATCACCAGAGCAGTCGCGCGTGCAGCGCCTGTCGTCGTCGGGATGATGTTGATTGCGGCGGCGCGGGCACGACGGAGGTCCTTATGCGGGCCGTCGACGAGAGCCTGGTCGCCGGTGTATGCGTGGATCGTCGTCATGAGTCCTTCGACGACACCGAAGTTGTCATCGAGCACCTTGACGAGGGGGACGATGCAGTTCGTCGTGCAACTGGCGTTTGAAATCACCTTGTGCTGGCTGATCCGGAAGTCCTTGTGGTTGACGCCGTAAACAAATGTGGCATCGGCTTCGGAGCAGGGGGCCGAGACGATGACGAGCGGTGCGCCAGCGTCGAGGTGTGCGCCAGCAGCTTCACGGGAATTGAAGAAGCCCGTCGACTCAATCACGACGTCGACGCCGAGTTCGCCCCATGGGAGATCGGCCGGGTTGCGCTCGCTGAGCACTTTGAGAGTGTCATCGCCGACCTTGAGGCCGCCCTTGACGACGGTCACTTGTTCAGGGAAGCGGCCGAGTACCGAGTCGTACTTCAGGAGGTGCGCCATTTGGTCGAGCGACCCGAGGTCGTTGACCGCTACGAAGTCGATGTCGGCACCCTGCGCCTTCGCAGCGCGGAAGAAGTTACGGCCGATACGTCCGAAGCCATTGATGCCGACGCGAACTGTCATGTGATGAATCCCTTGATGGTGGTGGAAGGTGAAGGCCCCCGAGTGGAGCGTTCGACGCACCGAGTGCGCATGGCCGACTGTAGCGGGCGCGGCCGATCAGGCTTCGGTGTTGTTGTTGCAACGCGAGCGATTCAGCGCGCGAGATCGCGGTGCGCGGCTCGTACCGCGACGCCGTCCGCCCGGAGCCGGCCCGCGAGTTCTTCAGCAACGGCGACCGAACGGTGCCGCCCGCCGGTGCAGCCGATGGCAACAGTCAGGTAGCTACGGCCTTCGGACTCGTACTGCGGCAGCAGGCTCGACAGCAGATCGTGGATGCGATCAACGAAATCGCTGCCGGACGACGTCTCGAGTACGTAGTCGCTCACGGCCGGGTCGTACCCGGTGAGCGGACGCAACCCTTCGTCCCAGTGGGGGTTCGGAAGGAAGCGGACGTCAAGCACCATGTCGGCGTCGAGTGGCAGACCGTGCTTGAACCCGAAGCTCTCGACTGCCACCTGCAAACGTGATTCGGTGCCGGTGTCGAATGCCTGGAGGATCCGATCCTTGAGCTGGTGGACGTTGAGGTCGGTTGTATCGATGATGAGGTCGGCGCTACCACGAACCTTGTCCAGCTGCTGCCGCTCTAGCTCGATCGATTCGACCAAGCCGTCAGCCTGAGCAACCAGAGGATGCCGGCGACGCGTGGCGTCATATCGCTTGACGAGCTCTGCGGTGGTTGCATCGAGGAACAGCACCCTGACGTTGTGGCCGTCGGCGCGGAGCTCGGCGACTTTACTCAGCACGTTGGCGTGATCGCGGCCTCCGACGAGGGCCAGCTTCGCGATCTCACTTCCCGGCTTGGCGGCGAGCTCGACAAAGGTGCTGACCAATGCGGTCGGCAGGTTGTCGATAACGAACCAACCAAGATCCTCGAGCACGTTGGCCGCCCCCGAGCGTCCCGCTCCCGATAATCCGGAGATGAGGACTATTTCGGCCATTCGCCCAATCTACAGGCAGCGACAACCCGCCGCTGACAAGGTTCGCCCACTCGACCTGACCGCACTACTCGTGTATCGGACCTCAAATCGTCCGCACTTCGTCGGCCGACCAGCATGGGCCATGATGTGGACATGCACGACATCGTGATTCGCAACGGCACGATCATCGACGGGACCAACACTGAGCCCTATCTCGGTGAGATCGCCATCGACGGCGACACGATCGTCGCCGTCGGACCACCCGGCACGCTGGTTGCTCGCGGTCGTCGTGAGATCGACGCCGACGGGCAGATCGTCACGCCCGGCTGGGTCGACATGCACACGCACTACGACGCTCAGGCCACATGGGACCCATACCTGACCCCTGCCGGTTGGCATGGCGTCACCACCGTCGTGATGGGGAACTGCGGCGTCGGGTTTGCCCCCGCACATGCTCACAGCCGGGAGTGGTTGATTCGGCTGATGGAAGGCGTCGAAGACATCCCAGGTGCTGCGCTGACCGACGGGATCTCGTGGGAGTGGGAGACGTTCCCGGAGTACCTCGATGCACTCGATCGACGCGAATTCATCGCCGACGTCGGCGCACAAATGCCGCACGGCGCGCTGCGCGCTTACGTCATGGGCGACCGTGCAGCTGACGGCATCGAGGCCACGCCCGACGAGATCGGCCAGATGGCCGCCCTCACCGAAGAGGCCCTGCGCGCCGGAGCACTCGGGTTCTCCACGTCGCGCACTCCCCTGCACAAGTCGGCCGACGGCGACCTCGTGCCAGGCACCTCGGCTGACGCTTCCGAACTGATCGGTATCGCCACGGGAATGGCCGCGGCCGGTCATGGAGTTTTCGAGTGCGCGCTCCACCACCCGGAGGTGCCCGAGTCGTTTGGTTGGCTCCGCGAGGTTGCGAGCATCACCCAGCATCCCGTCGTCTTCAACTTCAACATCAACGACCGCCACCCTGACCTTTGGAAGGACGTTCTCGGGCTCTGTGAAAAAGCGCATGAAGATGGCCTGGCCGTGCACGGCCAGGTCGCGGGCCGTCCCGTCGGCATCTTGCAGTGCTGGGATGGCACGCTCAACCCGTTCATCGGACGGCCGAGCTTCGAGGCGCTCGCCGGACTCGACCGCGACGCACGGCTTGCCGAACTCCTCAAGCCCGAGGTGAAAGCGGCCATCCTTGCCGAGCAGCACCCTGACGCATCGGAGTTCCTGCAGTTCGTCCTCGGCAGTTGGGACAAGATGTGGGCGTTCGTCGGCGACTCCGACTACGAGCCTGACCCGGTCGACTCGCTCGCAGCGCGCGCCAAGCGAGATGGCTCGTCGCCAGCATCGCTCGCATACGACCACCTGTGCACCGACGGCGGCAATGGTCTCCTCTACTTCCCGCTGATGAACTACGGCGAGGAGACTCTCGACCCACTGCGCGAGATGCATTTACACCCGCTCACTCGGATGGGTTTGGCTGACGGCGGAGCACACTGCGGCGCCATCTGTGATGGTTCGATGCCGACGTTCATGCTGTCGTTCTGGGCACGCGACCGCAGCCGTGGCGAGCGCATGGAACTTCCGTACGTGATCCACCGCCAGACTCAGCA